>NZ_JACHVQ010000001.1:1536786-1844143 GCF_014190805.1 Flexivirga oryzae
ACCCGTTCTGGAACCCGCAGCTGCGGCCGCACACCGGCCAGGAGGCGATCGTCGCCGACTACGTGCTCGCCCAGCCCGGTGCCAAGGAGTTCCTCGACCGCACCCTGAGCCTGCTGGAGCCGATGACCGCCGGTTACCTGCGCGAGGGCCGCAGTTACGTGACGCTCGCCGTCGGGTGCACCGGTGGCAAGCACCGGTCCGTCGCGATGGCCGAGGCGCTCGCCGACAAGCTGAACTCCAGCCAGGTGAAGTCGATCGTCGTCCACCGCGACCTGGGGCGCGAATGAAGACCGCGGTCCGTCGCGCCCGCTCATCGCAGCGGAGTCGTCGATGACCCGGCGTCCGGCGATCGCCGCGCTCGGTGGCGGTCATGGTCTCTTCGCCTCGCTGCAGGCCCTGCAGCTGGTCACCGACAAGATCACCGCGATCGTCACGGTCGCCGACGACGGCGGCTCGAGCGGGCGGTTGCGGGAGGAGTTCGACATCCTGCCGCCCGGCGACCTGCGGATGGCGCTGGCGGCGCTGTGCGACAACTCCGAATGGGGCCTGCAGTGGGCCGACGCCCTGCAACACCGCTTCGCCGGTGACGGACCGCTCGGCGGCCACGCGCTGGGCAACCTGATCATCGCCTCGCTCTGGGACCTGCTGGGTGATCCGATCACCGGGCTCGACCTGGTCGGCCGGCTGCTCGGCGCGCGTGGGCGCGTGCTGCCGATGGCCGCCGAGCCGCTGCGCATCGAGGCCAGCGTGGTGGGCGCGGACCCGGACGACCCGGAAGCGGTCACCGAGATCATCGGTCAGGTCGAGGTCGCCACGACGCCGGGCCGGGTGCTCGGGGTGCGGCTGCACCCCGACCCGCCGCTGGCCTGCCAGGAGGCGATCGACGCGGTGTATGACGCCGACTGGGTGATCCTCGGCCCCGGTTCGTGGTTCACGTCGGTGATGCCGCACCTGCTGGTGCCCGACCTGCGGGAGGCGCTGGTGCACACCACCGCCAAACGGATGCTGACCCTCAACATGGTGATGAACACCGGTGAAACGAGCGGCTTCAGCGCCTCCGACCACCTCGAGGTGCTGGCCGCACACGCGCCCGAACTCCATCTCGACGTGGTGCTGGCCGACCCGAGCGTGGTCGCGGATCAGGGCGAACAACTGCGCAGCACGGCCGAATCGCTAGGCGCGGAAGTGGTTTTCGCCAACGTCGCCGACTCCGATCGACCGGGCGCACACGACACACTCCGGCTCGCAGCGGCCTATCGTGATGTGGTCGAGTGAACCTGCCGCACCTTACGGAGACGTAGCATGATCACCCCACGAAGTTTCTCCGAGCCTGCCTTGCTCCGGTAGCCTCGACAAGCTCAGGACATCGCTTCGCGGGGAACTCAGGGATGTGGACGCCGCCGCCAACTGCACGAGGAATTGAAACCAGATGTCGATGACCGCAGCCGTCAAGGACGAACTGAGCAGGTATGTCGTCACGAAGACGTGCTGCCGCAAGGCGGAGATCTCCGCGATGCTCCGGTTCGCGGGCGGCCTGCACATCATCGGTGGCCGGATCGTCATCGAGGCCGAGCTCGACACCGCCTCGGCGGCCCGCCGGTTGCGGCAGTCGATCGCCGACCTCTACGGCCAGACCCCGCAGGTGCTGGTGATGAGCGGCGGCGGCCTGCGCCGCGGCAGCCGGTACATCGTGCGGGTGGCGCAGGACGGCGAGGCGCTGGCGCGGCAGACCGGCCTGATCGACCACCGCGGGCGTCCCGTGCGCGGGCTGCCGCCGCGCGTGGTCAACGGTGCGGTGTGCGACTCCGAGGCGGCGTGGCGGGGCGCGTTCCTCGCCCACGGCTCGCTCACCGAGCCCGGTCGCTCGTCCTCGATGGAGATCACCTGCCCGGGCCAGGAGGCAGCGCTCGCGCTCGTCGGGGCGGCCCGCCGGCTCGGCGTGCAGTCCAAGGCGCGTGACGTGCGCGGGGTCGACCGCGTCGTCATCCGGGACGGCGACGCCATCGGCGTCATGCTCACCCGGCTCGGCGCGACCGATGCGTTCATGGCGTGGGAGGAACGCCGGATGCGCCGGGAGGTGCGGGCGACCGCCAACCGGCTGGCCAACTTCGACGACGCCAACCTGCGCCGCTCGGTCGAGGCGGCCGTGCAGGCCGGCACCCGCGTCGAGCGGGCCCTGGAGATCCTCGGCGAGGAGGTGCCCGACCACCTGGCAGAGGCCGGCCGACTCCGGTTGACGCACAAGGAGTCCAGCCTCGAGGAGCTCGGGCAGAAGGCGGAGCCGCCGCTCACCAAGGACGCGGTCGCCGGCCGGATCCGCCGGCTGCTGGCGATGGCCGACAAGCGGGCGGCCGACCTCGGCATACCCAACACCGAGGCGGCCCTGTCGGGGGACCTGCTCGACGGCTGACCCGGTATGACGTGACGAGGGCCACGTCCGACCGGCGGACGATCGGCGGAGGTGGTTCGGGTTACCGGCCGGTCATCCCATAGGGTCGTGCTTGTGTGGCGTGGGCTCATGGCACGCGTCGCGCAAACCCTCTTGACCCCATACCCCTGACAGATGAGAAAGGGATGAGTCGCCTGTGACCGTCCGCGTGGGAATCAATGGCTTCGGCCGCATCGGCCGCAACTTCTTCCGGGCCGTCGTCGCGTCCGGTGCCGACATCGAGGTCGTGGGCGTCAACGACCTGACCGACAACGAGTCACTCGCGCTGCTGCTGAAGTACGACTCGATCCTGGGCCGTTTCCCCGGTGACGTGTCCGCCACGGACACCGACATCACCGCCGGCGACGCGACCTTCAAGGCGTTCGCCGAGCGCGACCCCGCCAAGCTGCCGTGGGGCGACCTGGGCGCCGACATCGTCATCGAGTCGACCGGCATCTTCACCGACGCCACCAAGGCGAAGGTGCACGTCGACAACGGCGCCAAGAAGGTCATCATCTCGGCGCCGGCGAAGAACGAGGACATCACCATCGTGATGGGTGTCAACGACGGCGACTACGACGCGTCGAACCACACGATCATCTCCAACGCGTCCTGCACCACCAACTGCCTCGGCCCGATGGCCAAGGCGCTGCACGACGAGTTCGGCATCGTCAAGGGCCTGATGACGACCATCCACGCCTACACGCAGGACCAGAACCTCCAGGACGGACCGCACAAGGACGCCCGCCGGGCCCGCGCCGCCGCCCTCAACATCGTCCCCACGTCGACCGGTGCCGCCAAGGCCATCGGCCTGGTGCTGCCGGAGCTGAAGGGCAAACTGGACGGCTACGCGCTGCGCGTCCCGACCCCGACCGGGTCGGCCACCGACCTCACCTTCGAGGCGGGTCGCGAGACCACCGTCGAAGAGGTCAACGCGGCCGTGGAGAAGGCCGCCGACGGCCGGATCCTGCGCTACACCAGCGACCCGATCGTCTCCTCCGACATCGTGACCGACCCGGCGTCGTGCATCTTCGACTCGGGCCTGACCAAGGTCATCGGCAACCAGGTCAAGGTCGTCGGCTGGTACGACAACGAGTGGGGTTACTCCAACCGGCTGGCCGACCTCGTGCAGCTGGTCGGGCAGAGCCTCTGACGCGCGACCGTTCTGGGCGAGGAGCTGGAGAACCGATGCGAACGATCGACGACCTGGGCAATCTCACCGGCAAGACGGTGCTGGTCCGCAGCGACCTGAACGTCCCGCTGAACGACGCGGGGGAGATCACCGACGACGGGCGGGTGCGGGCCTCCGTGCCGACCATCAAACGGCTGGCCGATGCGGGTGCCCGGGTCGTCGTGTGCGCCCACCTGGGCCGTCCGAAGGGCACGCCGGAGCAGAAGTACTCGTTGCGGCCGGTCGCGGACCGGCTGTCCGAGCTGCTCGACGACCCGGTGCTGTTCGCCACGGACACGGTGGGTGAGTCGGCGAACGAAACCGTCGACAAGCTGCACAAGGGCCAGGTCGCCCTGCTGGAGAACCTGCGGTTCAACCCGGGGGAGACCAGCAAGGACGACGCCGAGCGCGGCGCGTTCGCCGACCAGCTCAGTCACCTGGCCGACGCCTACGTCTCCGACGGGTTCGGCGTGGTGCACCGCAAGCAGGCCAGCGTCTACGACATCGCGCAGCGGCTGCCGCACGCGTCGGGCACCCTGGTCGAGACCGAGGTCGGTGTGCTCCGGCAGCTGACCGAGGCACCGCAGCGCCCGTATGCCGTGGTGCTCGGCGGGGCCAAGGTCAGCGACAAGCTGGGCGTCATCGAGAACCTGCTCAGCAAGGCCGATCTGCTGCTGATCGGCGGCGGCATGGTCTTCACGTTCCTGGCCGCCCAGGGCCACGAGGTCGGCAAGAGCCTGCTGGAGCAGGACCAGATCGAACGGGTCAAGGGTTACCTGTCGGACGCCGAGCAGCGCGGGGTGAAGATCGTGCTGCCGTCCGACATCGTGGCCGCGACCGAGTTCTCCGCGGATGCCGATCACGAGGTCGTGGCCGCGGACGCCATACCCGCCGACCGGATGGGGCTGGACATCGGACCGGGGTCCGCCCGGCAGTTCGCCGAGGTCATCCGTGGGGCCAGGACGGTCTTCTGGAACGGCCCGATGGGTGCCTTCGAGATGCAGCCGTACGCCGACGGCACCAAGGTGGTCGCGCAGGCCCTGTCGGATGCGACCAAGGACGGCACGCTGACCGTTGTCGGCGGTGGTGACTCCGCCGCCGCGGTGCGGCAGCTCGGCTTCGCCGACGACGCCTTCGGCCACATCTCCACCGGTGGTGGTGCGAGCCTCGAACTGCTCGAGGGCAAGACCCTGCCCGGCCTGAGCGTGCTGGAGGGCTGAGCGGTGGCGGACAACAAGGACCAGCAGGCCGGACGCGTCCCGCTCATCGCGGGCAACTGGAAGATGAACCTCGACCACCAGCAGGCGACCGTGCTGGTGCAGAAGCTCGACTGGACGCTGAAGGACAAGCGACACGACCACGCCGAGACCGAGATCGCCGTCATCCCGCCATACACCGATCTGCGCTCGGTGCAGACGCTGATCGACGGTGACAAGCTGAAGCTGAAGCTGGGTGCGCAGGACCTGTCGCAGCACGACTCCGGCGCCTATACCGGGGACATCTCCGGCGAGTTCCTGGCCAAGCTGGGCTGCGACTACGTCGTCGTCGGGCACAGTGAGCGCCGCACCATCCACGGCGAAACGGACGAGATCGTCGGCGCCAAGGTGCAGGCGGCGTTCCGGCACGACCTGACGCCGATCCTGTGCGTCGGTGAGTCCTTGGAGGTCCGCAAGGAGGGGCGCCAGGTCGAGCACATCGTCGGTCAGTTGACGGCCGACCTGGCCGGCGTTCCGGCGAAGGATGTCGCGACCATGGTCGTCGCCTACGAGCCGATCTGGGCGATCGGCACCGGGGAGGTCGCGACGCCCGATGACGCCCAGGAGGCGTGCGCGGCGCTGCGCGACACGGTGGCCGAGCTCTACTCCGGTGACGTCGCCGACCAGGTCCGCTTCCTCTACGGCGGCTCGGTCAAGTCGGGCAACGTCGCCTCGATCATGGCCAGGGACGACGTCGACGGCGCGCTCGTCGGCGGCGCCTCCCTGGACGCGGCCGAGTTCGCCTCGATCTGCCGGTTCAAGGCGCACCAGGGAGTGCTCTGACCCCACGAAGTCTCTCCTCCGCTGCGCTCCCCGAATACCCTTCGGCGGGGTCGGGACTGCGCTTCGCGGGGGTCCTGTCCAGATTTACGTATGATCACAGGTAATCTGGTTCCCGGTGTCGCCTCGTGCGCGCCATCCGAAGTTCTCGACGTGAAGGTGTCTCCAGCGTGGACGTCATGCGCATCGCTCTCCAGGCGGTCGTGGTCATCAGCGGTTTGTTCCTGGTGTTGCTGATCCTGATGCACAAGGGCAAGGGCGGGGGCCTGTCCGACATGTTCGGTGGCGGTGTCAGCAGCAGCCTCGGGGGCTCGTCGATCGCGGAGCGCAACCTCAACCGGTTGACGGTCATGGTGAGCATCGTCTGGCTCGCTGCGATCGTCGGGCTCGGTCTCGTTGCGCGCTTCCAGTAGTCCTCATCCCCATTTCTTCGCTGTCAAGGAGCAATCGTGGCCGGTGCCAATGCAATTCGAGGTAGTCGAGTCGGCGCCGGACCGATGGGTGAGGCGGAGCGTGGTGAGGCTGCTCCCCGCGTAGTCATCTCCTACTGGTGCGCCAACGGGCACGAGACCCGGCCGAGCTTCGCGCAGGAGCCCGGCCTCGCCGTTCCGGAGATCTGGGACTGCCCGCGATGCGGGTTCCCCGCCGGCCAGGACCAGGAGAACCCGCCGGCGCCGCCGCGGGCCGAGCCGTACAAGACGCACCTGGCCTACGTGAAGGAGCGGCGCAGCGACGAGGAGGGCGCGGTCATCCTCGACGAGGCGCTCGACACGCTGCGCCAGCGGGGCCTGATCAAGTAGCCGCACCCGCGGCCGCCAGCTCGGCGATCACGATCTTCTGCATTCCCAACAGGGCCTGCACGGCCGCCGGACCCGTCATCAGCCGGTCCAGCTGCGCGGGCAGGATCTGCCAGCTGAGGCCGTACCTGTCCTTGCACCAGCCGCACTGCTCCGCTTCCGGCACCGCCGACAGGGCGTCCCAGTAGCGGTCGATCTCCGCCTGGTCGGCACAGGAGACGGTGAGCGAGAGCGCCTCGTTGAAGGTGAAGGCTGGTCCACCGTCGAGGCAGACGAACTGCATGCCGTCCAGGGTGAAGCGTCCGTTGAGGACCTTGCCCGCCATACCGGTGAAGTGCTCGGAGAGCGACTCGTCGGGGTAGCGCACGATGGCGTCGATGTGTGAGTCGGGGAAGAGGTCGACGTAGAAGTTCATCGCTTCCTCGGCGTCGTCGTCGAACCAGAGGCAGGGTCGCAGCGAGGTCTCCAGTGCTGCCATCAGACCGCTCCGTCCGTGAGCAGGGCGTCGAGCTTGGCGTAGCCGTCGTTGACGCCGACCTCCATACCGCTGGCCAGCCAGCCGTCGCGGGCCTCGAACGAGTCGACCAGGGACTGCGCGTGCAGCCGGGTGCGCCCGTCGCCGAGGTCCTCGAAGGTGAGGGTCTCCAGGGAGACGCCCTCCGGCATACCCTCCCAGGTGAACGTCTGCACGACGCGCACGTCCGACACCTCGTGGAAGCTGCCGTGGAACGCGTGCTCCTCGGCTCCCCGCTTGTTCAGGAAACGCCAACTGCCGCCGGTGCGCGCGTCCCAGTAGTCGATCTCGGTCGTCACGTCGTCGGGTCCGACCCAGCGCGCATAGAGATCGGGGTCGGTGTGCGCTCTCACCAATTGCGCTGGTGTTGCGTGGAAATCACGGGTGATCCGGATGACGGGCACCCGCTCGTCCGCTTCGATGACGGCTGCCGGATAGGTCGTGGGGTTCATGATGCGGTGCCTTCCTGTGTGCTCGGGGTGTCGCGGTGGTTGAGTTCGTCGAGCACCGCGTCCAACCGCTGGTAACGCTGCTCGGCCTGCTGCTGGTAGCGCTCTATCCACTTGCTCATCAGGTCGAAGACCTCTGCTTCCAGATGGACCGGACGCCGCTGGGCGTCCTTGGTGCGGGTGACCAGGCCGGCTCCCTCGAGCACCTTGAGGTGCTTGGAGACCGCCTGCAGGCTCACGTCGTACGGCGCGGCCAGTTCGCTCACCGTCGCGTCGGCGATCGTCAGCCTGGCGACGATGTCGCGTCGCGTCGGGTCGGAGAGTGCCGCGAACACCTGGGACAACCGATCCATCACTCGACCCTTCTGAGACTCAACCGATTGGTTTAGTACGACGAGCATGACGCACCGATCGCTTGTTGTCAACCAATCGGTTTAACAACGAAATCAGGTGGAGCAGGTGGAGAGGGAGTGGCTATGGTCGGCACATGCAGCGCGTTCAGCGATTTCGGTGCCCTCGACCGGTGGTCGGTCGTGGGCTCGCTCGCACCCGCAGCTGAGGTCCGCCGCGCCGGTCGAGGGAGCAGCCATCCCGACCAGACCGGACCAAGGACCTTCGATGACGACCTACCTGACCTCTGCACAACTACGCGCTGCCCTGCAGCTGCGTGACCTGACCGATCCCGCTGCCGGCCCGCACGCGATGCAGCTGCTGACCGACGACATCGTCCGCGCGATGGCCGAGCGGGGTGACAGCCGCGTGCGGCCCGTGCGGCACAGCCCGCTGGTGTCCGTCGCGGCCAACTATGACTCACTCGGCTACGGTCCGACGGATGTCACTCGCAATGAACGCTATTCGCGGTACGTGAGCCCGACGGTCATGCTGCGCAGCCACACCAGCGCGATGCTGCCGCCGGTGCTCGCACAGCACGATGGCGCCGACAACGTGCTGTATGCCGCCGCGGGCCTGGCCTACCGCCGCGATGCCATCGACCGGACACACACCGGCGAGCCGCACCAGCTCGACCTGTGGTGGGTGACACGTGACGCCCCGCAGCAGCGCGAGGGACTGATCGCGAGACTCGGGACGATCGCGGACGCGGTGCTGCCCGGCTGCCGCTGGCGGGTGACGGACTCGCCGCACAGCTACACGACCGACGGCCTGCAACTCGACGTGCTCGATCCCGGCGACGGTGAGTGGCTGGAGCTGGCCGAGGGCGGGCTGATCGCCCCCAGGCTGCTGGCGGCCGCCGGGTTGCCGCCCGCGGGCTGGTCCGGGGTTGCCGCGGGCGTCGGACTGGACCGGGCGTTGATGGTCCGCAAACAGATCCCGGACATTCGGCTGCTGCGCTCCACGGATCCACGGGTGTCCGCTCAGCTGCTGGATCTCGCGCCATACCAGCCGGTCTCGCTGATGCCGGCCGCGAGCCGGGATCTGTCCGTCGTGGTCGCCTGGGGGACGGACGAAGAGGTCCTGGGTGATCGGGTCCGGATGGCGCTCGGCGACCGGGCAGCGGATCTGGAGTCGGTCGAGCTGGTGTCGTTGACGTCGTACGACGATCTTCCCGCGAGCGCGCGGCGACGGCTCGGGATCGGGCTCGGGCAGGCGAATGCGCTGGTCCGGCTGACCCTGCGGCCGATCGAGCGCACGCTGACCTCCGCGCAGGCCAATCGGATCCGTGACGCGGTGTACCTGGCGATCCACGAAGGACCGGTCCAGGAACTCATCTGTGGCTGACCGGAACCGTGCCGTCGATGCTCGCGTCGACTCAGTAGAGTCTGCGCCGAAGCCGATACGAGTTTGAGGGGACACCCGTGAGCAACAACGATCCATACGCCAGCCCGCAGGGCGATCAGCCGCACTACGGCCAGCAACCGCAGTACGGGCAGCAGCCCCAGTACGGCCAGCAACCCCAGTACGGGCAGCAGCCGCAGTACGGCCAGCCGCAGTACGGAGCGCCGCAGGGTTACGGTCAGCCGCTGCAGGCGCCGTACGGACAGCAGCCCTACTACGGTGGGCCGCAGCAGTTCGGCGCCACCCTGCCGCCGTTGGCGCACTGGGGTCAGCGCGTGGGGGCGTACCTCATCGACGGGCTCGTGCTGCTGCCGGGCTACCTGCTCATCATCCCCGGCTACGTCCAGCTCGTGTCGTCGACGACGACCTCGCGGCGGTGCTTCGACTACAGCGATCCGAACACCTGCTACACGGTGAACCACAGCGGCTCGATCTCGCCGGCCTTCGTGCTGCTGATGCTGTTGGGGTTCGTCGTGATGTTCGGGCTGCTGATCTGGAACCGCTGGATCAAGGGCGGCAAGGGACAGTCGATCGGCAAGAAGGCGCTGGGCATCACCCTGGTCAGCGAGCAGACGCTTGCGCCGATCGGCGGCGGAAAGGCGTTCCTGCGCGACCTCGCGCACATGCTGGACAGCTTCTTGTGCGATCTGGGTTACCTGTGGCCGCTGTGGGACTCCAAGCGGCAGACGTTCTCCGACAAGATCGTCGGCACCCTCGTGGTGCAGGGTCCCCCACCGGGAGGGGAGAAGCGCTGACCCGGAGTCACTCCCGGTAGTTCTCGACGACGTCCGCGGTCCGCTCGGTCGCGTCGCTGGGATCCTGGTCGAACTCGCGCCTGGCCTGCCGCTGCCGCAGCAGGTCCCACAGCCGGTCCAGCTGAACCTCGGTCTCGCGCAGCTGGGCGTGTTCTTCCGGTGCGCTGATCTCACCCTTGCCGAGCTTGGTGCGCAGTTCGTGCTCCGTCGCGATCAGCTCGTTGATGTGCTCGTGGATGCTGTCGTCGTCCATGCCACTCATCGTGGCACGAGACGCCGCTCACCACACGACCCTTTCCGGTCCCGTGCTGGGAGGGTGTCAGTCCGGGTCAGGGAGATGGGCCGCGGCTGCGTCGTCCAGCCACCAGACGGTCGACTCGGTGCCGTGCACTCCGCTGGCCGGGACGTCCCAGCGGTCCGCCCCGGGCGCGAGCGCGGCCGCGACCGCGTCGGCCTTCTCCGCCCCGGAGACCATCAGCCACACCGCACGGCTGCGGGCCAGGCACTCGAACGTCAGCGACACCCTGTCCGGCGGGGGTTTGGGGGAGTCGTGCACGGCGATCGCGATCGCACCCTCGGTGCGCTGCGCCGGGTGGTGCGGGAAGAGCGAGGCGACGTGCCCGTCCGGGCCCATCCCGAACATCGTCACGTCGAACATCCCATCGCCGACGTCCCGGATGGCGTCGGAGTATGCCGTGGCAGCTGCCTCGGCGTCGGGCACCGAGTCGGGACCGGCGACCCGGTGCACATTTTCCGGGGGCACCGGAAGTGCATCCAGTGCCGCCCGGTCGGCCTCGACGTCGTTGCGCTCGGACGAGCCGGACGGCACGAACCGTTCGTCCCCCCACCAGAAGTGCACCTTCGACCAGTCGATGCCGGTGGCGCCCGGCAGCGACTGCAGCGACAGGCCGCCCATCGAGCCGCCGGTGAGCACGATGTGCGCGACACCGCGATCACGCTGTGCGGCGATGATTGCGATGACCAGCTCGTCGGAGATCGCCTTGCCGAGCTCGTCCTTGGAAGTGCGTCGCTCGATTGTCATCTTCACCTTCCTCGCGCGTTGGTGACCTTCGGTAGTCCCTTCACCAGTGCCTCACGGTAGACCTCGTCGGCACCGAGGCGGCTGAGTTCCTCGGCGAGCGATTCCGCGGTGCCGGGGCGGGTCAGGTCGAGTCGGCGCTCCGGTTGCCCGGGCTGGGTGAGGGTGCCGGTGCGCCGGTCCGGCCGGTCCAGCTCGATCGGGCCGGACCTGCGCTCCATGCGGACATGCACCAGCCCGGTCCCCGGAGCGGACTTGGCACGCCGCACCGGACACTTGAGCCGTGCCGCCAGCCAGCCCGCGAGCAGGTCGGTGCTGGCCGAGTCGGACGCGCCGGTCACCGTCACGGAGGTCACCGGCTCGAACGGCGGCAGATCGAGGGCCGTCGCGAGCAGACCACGCCATCGGGTGGCGCGGGCCCACGCCATGTCGGTGTCACCGTCCGCGTATTCGGCCCGCCTGCGCTGCAACGCCTTCCGCGGGTCCTTCGCCAATGATGCGTCCGTGATGCGGCGTCCGGCCAGCTGGCCGATGGGGGAGGATGCCACGTCCTGGGCGGCGCCGGGCCACCACGCCACGATCGGGGTGTCGGCGGCGAGCAACGGGGTGACGACGCTCGCGCCGTGTTTCGTCAGCTCGCCGTACATCCGCAGCACGACGATCTCGCTGCCGCCGGCGGAGTTCCCGACGCGCACCTGGGCGTCCAGCCTGCTGGCGCCCCGCGCAGCTCCCGAGACGAGCGCGATGATGCGGCTCGGGTGCTGCCTGCTGGCCTGGATCGCGGATTCGACCGCGGCGTCGGCGTCGGCCTCGTCGACGACGATGATCAGCGTCATCACCCGGCCCAGCGCCACCGCGCCGGTCTCGTTGCGCAACCGGACCAGTTGCTTGCTGATGTCCTTGGTCGTGGTGCCCGGCAGATCGGTGATCACGGCAGCCTCCACTCGCGCCCGTCACGGGCGAGCAGGTCGTGGGCGCTCTGCGGTCCCCAACTGCCCGACTCGTAGCACTCCGGGTGCCCTCTACGCGCCCAGAAGCGCTCCACGGGATCCAGGATGCGCCAGGACAACTCGACCTCCTCGTGCCGCGGGAAGAGCGGCGGATCCCCGAGCAGCATGTCCAGGATGAGCCGCTCGTACGCCTCCGGGCTGGACTCGGTGAAGGCGCTGCCGTAACTGAAATCCATTGTCACGTCACGCACTTCCATGGATCCCGCGCCCGGCACCTTGGACCCGAAGCGCAGCGTCGTGCCTTCGTCGGGCTGCACCCGGATCACGATGGCGTTCTGACCCAGCTCCTCGGTGGCGGTGTCCGTGAACGGCAGGTGCGGAGCCCGTTTGAACACCACCGCGATCTCACTCACCCGCTTCCCGAGCCGCTTGCCGGTGCGCAGGTAGAACGGCACCCCCGCCCAACGGCGGGTGTGCACCTGCAGTTTCAGGGCGGCATACGTCTCGGTCGTCGACCTCGGGTCGATGCCGTCCTCGTCGAGGTAGCCGACGACCTTCTCGCTGCCCTGCCAGCCGGCCGTGTACTGCCCCCGCGCGGTCGCCGTGGCCAAGTCGTCGGGCAGCCGGACCGCGGCCAGCACCTTCTCCTTCTCGGCACGCAACTCGTTGGCACCGAAGGAGTTCGGTTGCTCCATGGCGGTCAGCGCGAGCAACTGCAGCAGGTGGTTCTGGATGACGTCCCGCGCAGCGCCGATGCCGTCGTAGTAGCCGGCGCGCCCGGCGATGCCGATGTCCTCGGCCATCGTGATCTGCACATGATCGACGTAGTGGGCGTTCCAGACCGGTTCGAACAGCTGGTTCGCGAAGCGCAGGGCTAGCAGGTTCTGCACTGTCTCCTTGCCCAGGTAGTGATCGATGCGGAAGATGGCGTCGGCCGGAAACACCCGTTCCACAGTCGAATTGAGCTCCCTGGCGCTGGCCAGGTCGTGCCCGAACGGCTTCTCGATGACGACCCGACGCCACGAGTCGTCGTCCGGTGACGCGAGACCGGAACGATCCAGCTGGGAGCAGACCGTCTCGAACGCGCCCGGTGGGATGGACAGGTAGAAGCCGGCGTTCCCGCCCGTGCCGCGCTCCGCATCCAGCTTCTCCAGGGTGCGGGCAAGCTCGTCGAACGCCGCGTCGTCGTCGAACGTACCTCGGACGAAACGCAATCCGTCGGCGAGGTTGCGCCACGCCTCCTCGCGGAAGGGTGTGCGGGCACCTGCCTTGACCTCGTCGCGGACGATCTCGGCGAACTTCGCGTCGTCCCAGTCGCGCCGGGCGAATCCGATGAGTGAGAAGCCCGGCGGTAGCAGGCCGCGGTTGGTCAGGTCGTAGATCGCGGGGAGCAACTTCTTGCGGGCCAGGTCGCCGGTGACACCGAACATCACCAGGGCGCAGGGTCCGGCTATCTGTGGCAACCGGAGGTCGTCGGCCTGACGGAGCGGATTGTTACCACGCGTCACGCGCGCTGGACTCATCTGTCTTCCTTCCGAAATCGTTGAAGGAGCAAAGCATCGGGCGGCGTCGCGGGGAACCGGAAGGTTCGGCGCGACGCCGCCCGTGCACGATCAGGCGCCGCAGACCTCGGCGATCGCCTGCTGCAACTGCGCCATACCGGCTTCGTGATCGGTCATGTTCAGCCGCAGCACGGGCCGACCGTGGTCGGCCAGGACCTTGGCGTCTCCGCCGGCCTGCGAGGCGATGAAGTCACCGAAGGTGAACTCGCGGCCCGGGATGGGCAGGTCCTCGGTCGGTGCCGTGGTGACCTGAAGGAAGATGCCGTCGGCCGGTCCACCCTTGTGGTACTGCCCCGTCGAGTGCAGGAAGCGGGGCCCGAAGCCGAACGTCACCGGCCGGTTCAGCTTGCGCGCCAACGGGATCCGGACGTCGGCCAGCGACTGGTCGGCGATCCGGTCGACGTACGCCATCACGGCCAGGTAGCCGCTGTCCGGCAACTGCGCGAAGAGCGCGCGGAGCGCGTCCGCAACCGTCGCCGAGTCACCGAGGAAGTCCGGACCTGCGCTGCGGACCTCGACCGCACCGTCGGTGTATGCCGGAGCGGCCGTCTCGCCGGTGCCCTTGCCGAGCAGCTCACGGGCCGCTGCCTTCGCGCTCTCCACGTCGGGCTGGTCGAACGGGTTGATGCCGATCAACCGGCCGGCCGTGGCCACCGCTGCCTCCCACAGCAGCATTGCTGCACCCAGCGAACCGCCGACGTTGACGACCGCATCCCCGGTGGGCTGCGACTCGTCGTCGGGCGCCACCAGCCGGACCCAGAGCTCGTCGGCGAGCTGGTCACGCGGAGATTCGTCCCTCATCCCCGCGTCCCCAGCCTGTGACGTTCGCCGTCCTTCGGCCGGACGGTCCCCGGTGGGGGAGTCGCCGACGACGACCGGCAGCAGGCCCTTGCCGTCCTTGCCGGTGCTCTCGGCGATCAGCTGCTCGGTCCAGTCACCGAAACCGACGGCATGGGTGCCCGCGTCGATCAGCACGATCTTGTCGCGCGTCGGCCGGGTGCCGCCGAGTGCCGCGCCCAGGCGCAGCGCCGGGTTGGCGTCGTCGTCCGCGGACAGCGCCACGGTGACGCTCTCGGCCTCGTCCAGCAGCCGACCGATGTCTGCGCCCGCCAGACCGCTCGGCACCAGCCCGAAAGCGGTCAGCGCGGAGTAGCGCCCGCCGACGTCCGGGTCGGCGTTGAACACCGTGTAGCCGGTCTCGCGCGCCTCCTTGTCGAGCGGACTGCCCGGGTCGGTGACCACGACGATGCGCTCGGTCGGGTCGATGCCGGCGTCCTTGAACGCCTGCTCGTAGACCCGCCGCTGCGAGTCGGTCTCGACGGTCGAGCCGGACTTGGAGGAGACGACCACGACCGTCTGCTCGAGCCGGTCGTCGAGCGCCGCGCGGACCATGTCCGGCTGTGAGGAGTCGAGCACGGTCAGCGGGACGTCGTCGGTTGCGCAGATGACTTCCGGCGCGAGGGACGAGCCGCCCATGCCGCACAGCACGACGTGGTCGAGGCCCTGCTCGGCGAATTTGCTGCGGAGCGAGGTGATCTGGTCGACCAGCGGGCGGGACGACGTCGCCAACCCGACCCAGGACAGGCGCTTGGCCGACTCGGACTCGGCGGCCGGGCCCCACAGCGTGGGGTCCTGCGCGAAGAGTTTGCTGGCGAACTTGTCGGCGACCAGCTGCGGGACGTGCGCGTTGATCGCGTCCGCCGCAGCACCGACCGCGGTCACGGCGAGGTCGGCATCAGTCACAGGGTCGCACCTGCCTTCTGCAGCTCGCTCTTGACCGAGCCGAGCAGCTCGTCCCACGACTTGTCGAACTTCTGCACGCCTTCGTTCTCCAGCACCTCGACGACGTCCTGGTAGGACACCCCGAGCTTCTCCAGCGCGTCGAGGACGCCGGCGGCGTCGGCGTAGTTGCCGGTGACCTGGTCGCCGGTGACCTCACCGTGGTCGGCGAGCGCGTCGAGGGTCTTCGGCGGCATCGTGTCGACGGTCTCCTTCACGGCCAGATCGATGACGTACATCGTGTCCGGGTATGCCGGGTCCTTGACGCCGGTGGACGCCCACAGGGGACGCTGCACGTGTGCGCCGTCGTCGGCGAGGGTCTGCCAGCGCGGTGTGGAGAAGACCTCTTCGAACGCCTGGTAGGCCAGGCGTGCGTTGGCGACACCGGCCTTGCCCTTGAGGGCCTTGGCCTCGTCGGTGCCGATCGCGTCCAGCCGTTTGTCGATCTCGGTGTCGACGCGGGAGACGAAGAACGATGCGACCGAACGGATCTGGGACAGATCCTTGCCCGCTTCCTTGGCCTGTTCGAGACCGGTGAGGAAGGCGTTCATCACGCCGCGGTAGCGCTCGAGCGAGAAGATCAGCGTGACGTTGACGCTGATGCCCTCCGCGAGAGCCGCCGTGATGGCCGGCAGCCCCTCCTCGGTGGCCGGGATCTTGATCATCGCGTTGGGCTGGCCGACCTTGGCCCACAGTTCCTTGGCCATCGCGACCGTGCCGTCGGTGTCGCGGGCCAGCCGCGGGTCGACCTCGATCGAGACGCGGCCGTCCTGGCCGCCGGTGGCGTCATACACCGGTCGCAGCACGTCGCACGCGTCGTGCACGTCGCGGGTGGTGATCTCGAAGACCGCCTCGTCCACGCCGGTGTTCGCCTTGGCGAGTTCGGCGACCTGGTCGTTGTATGCCGAGCCGTCGGACAACGCGGACGCGAAGATCGTCGGGTTGGTGGTGACGCCGACGACGTTCTTGTCCTCGGCCAGCTTCTGCAGGTCGCCCCCGGTGATCAGTGGACGGCTCAGGTCGTCCAGCCAGATCGAGACGCCGAGATCGCTCAGTGCCTGTGTGTTGTCGTTTGCCATGTCACTTGCCTCCTGCAGCTGCAATGGACTCCTGCGCGGCGGACACCACATGGTCCACCGTGAAACCGAACTTCTCCATCAGCACCGTGCCCGCCGCGCTGGCACCGAAGTGGTCGATGCCGACCGTGCGGCCGGCGTCACCGACGATGTCGCGCCAGCCGAACACCGTGGCGGCCTCGACGCTGACCCGCGCGGTGACGGATGGGGGGAGAACCTCGTTGCGGTAGTCCTCGTCCTGCGCCTCGAACCATTCGCGGCAGGGCATGGACACCACACGAGCTTCAACGTTCTTCTCGGCCAAAGCCTTCCGCGCCTCGAGCGCGAGACCGACCTCGGAGCCGGTTGCGACGAGGATCACGTCCGGCGTGCCGTCGCCGTCGGCCAGCACGTAGGCACCGCGGGCGACCCCGTCCGCCGAGGCGTATTCGGACCGGTCGACGGTCGGGAGCGCCTGGCGGGACAGGATCAGGCCGGCCGGGCGGTCGGTGTGCTCCAGGATGGTGCGCCACGCGACCGCGGTCTCGTTGGCGTCACCGGGTCGGACGACGTCCAGGCCGGGGATCGCACGCAACGCCGCGAGGTGCTCGATCGGCTGGTGGGTCGGGCCGTCCTCGCCGAGGCCGATGGAGTCGTGCGTCCACACGAACGTCACCGGCAACTTCTGGATGGCCGCCAGGCGGACGGCCGGGCGCATGTAGTCGGAGAAGACCAGGAACGTGCCGCCGTACGGGCGGGTCAGGCCCTCCAGAGCGATGCCGTTGAGCGACATACCCATGGCGTTCTCCCGGATGCCGAAGTGCAGCGTGCGCCCGTAGGGCCCGCCCTGCCACTCCTCGGTCTGCCAGTTCTCCGGGACGAAGCTGGGCTCGCCGACCATGGTGGTGTTGTTGGACTCGGCCAGGTCGGCGGAGCCTCCCCACAGTTCGGGCAGTACGGGCGCCAGCGCGGTCAGGATCTTGCCGGAGGCGGCGCGGGTCGCGATGCCCTTGGCGTCGGCCTCGAACACCGGGAACGCGGCGGCGAAGTCGTCCGGGAGCTCGCGCTTGACGAGCCGGTCGAGCAGTGCGGCACCGTCCGGGTTGGCCGCACGCCAGGCGTTGTAGCCCTTGTCCCACTCCTCGTGCGCCTGCCGGCCGCGGTCCTTGACCTTGCGGACGTGCTCGATGACCTCGTCCTCGACCTGGAAGGACTTCTCGGGGTCGAAGCCGAGGACCTGCTTGGTGCCGGCGACCTCCTCCTCGCCGAGGGCGCTGCCGTGCGCCTTGCCGGTGCCCTGCTTGGTCGGTGCCGGCCAGGCGAGGATGGTGCGCAGGCAGATCAGCGACGGCTTGTCGGTGACCTGCTTGGCCTGCTCGATCGCGGCCAGCAGGTCGTCGACGTTCTCGGTGTAGCTGTCGCGGTCGCTGTCCGGCTTCGCGCCGGGGCGCCAGTCGACGGTCTGCACGTGCCAGCCGTATGCCGCGTAACGTCCCGCGACATCCTCGGTGAAGGAGACGTTGGTGTCGTCCTCGATGGAGATCTGATTCTGGTCGTAGAACGCGATCAGGTTGCCCAGCTCCTGGTGGCCGGCGAGTGAACCGGCCTCTGCCGACACGCCTTCCATCAGGTCACCGTCGGACGCGATCACCCACACGTGGTGGTCGAACGGACTGGTGCCCGGTGCTGCCTCCGGGTCGAGCAGACCGCGCTGGCGACGCTGCGCCATCGCCATACCGACCGCGGAGGCGATGCCCGAACCCAGCGGCCCGGTGGTGATGTCGACGCCGTCGGTGTGGCCGTACTCCGGGTGACCGGGAGTCAGCGAGTCCCACGTGCGCAGGGCTTCCAGGTCGGACAGCTCGAGCCCGTAGCCGGAGAAGTAGAGCTGGATGTACTGCGTGAGGCTGGAGTGCCCGCAGGACAGCACGAACCGGTCGCGGCCGATCCAGTGCGGGTCGCTCGGGTCGATGCGCATGACGTTCTGGTAGAGCAGGTACGCCAGCGGTGCCAGGCTCATCGCGGTGCCCGGGTGCCCGTTGCCGGTCTTCTGCACGGCGTCGGCCGCGAGCACACGCACGGTGTCGACCGCGCGGACGTCGACGGGCGTCCACCCGGCGTTGGTGGCGATGGGCTCGGCGAGCGCCGGGTCACGGCGTCCGGTGATGGCTGAGGTGTCCTGGGTCACGGCAGATGACTCCCACGAAGTTTGAACGAATCCGGATCTGTCGGAGTCGAGCCTAGTCCCGCGACCCACCGGGCAGGCAATGCGGCCGGGCGGGATAGACTCGGGCTGTTCCCGAGGCGGATTGGGCCGCCCGACGAGGACTCCCCTCAAGCATGGAAGTGACGCGAGTGACTGCGATCGAGCCGCGCCCGGCCGACGGCCGCGCCTCCGCCGACCGCACGGACAGCGTCAGCACACCCCCTCGCTCCTTCGGCCACGTGGTCCGTGACTACGTCGCGCTCACCAAGCCGCGCATCATCGAGCTGCTGCTGGTGACGACGTTCCCGGTGATGTTCCTCGCGGACAAGGGTGTTCCGTCGGTCTGGCTGATCCTCGCGACCCTGATCGGCGGTTCGTTCTCGGCCGGGTCGGCCAACACGCTCAACTGCTACATCGACCGCGACATCGACCGGGTCATGCACCGCACGGAGGGGCGGCCGCTGGCGACCGGGGTGATCACCCCGCGCAACGGGCTGATCTTCGGTGTCGTGCTGGGCGTCGTCGCCACGCTCTGGCTCGGCCTGCTGGTCAACTGGCTGTCGGCCTGGCTCTCGCTCGGCGCGATCGTGCTGTACGTCGGGTTCTACACGCTGCTGCTGAAACGCCGCACCTCCCAGAACATCGTGTGGGGCGGCATCGCCGGCTGTATGCCGACCCTGATCGGCTGGTCCGCGGTGACCGACTCGCTCAGCTGGTCGGCGTTCATCCTCTTCCTGGTGGTCTTCTTCTGGACCCCACCGCACTACTGGCCGTTGTCGATGCGGTTCCGTGACGACTACGCCAACGCCGGCGTACCGATGCTCCCCGTCGTCGCGGAGGACATCAACGTCGCTCGCCAGATCGTGATCTACACCTGGGTGACCGTGCTGACGACGCTGGCCCTGGTACCCGTCGGCGACATGGGCGTCATCTACACCGTGATCGCGCTCGCCTCCGGGGCCGTCTTCCTGCGCGAGGCCCACCTGCTGCTGGCCCGTGCCAAGGCGGGTGCGTCGTACAAGGTGCTCAAGCCGATGCGCCTGTTCCACTACTCGATCAGCTACCTGACGCTGGTGTTCGTGGGCGTGGCGGTCGACCCGCTGCTGCACATCCACTTCTGATCCGGCCCCTTCTGATCGGCCGCCCCCTTCTGATTGACCGGCATACCTGCGTATTGACCGGCATACGCATTCGCACCGAATCCGTATGCCGGTCAATGCATCGGTATGCCGCTCGATCGCGAGCGCACGGCGCGCCGTCGCGGAGCCGTCAGCGCTTGCGGAGACTGAGCACCCCCCAGGTGGTGACGACGACCAGCAGGCTGGCGAGGATCATGTGCACCTCCACCAGGCCGGCCGGCACCTGCAGGAAGTACTGCGTGTAGCCGACGATGCCCTGGACGACGATGACGCCGATGACCCAGGTCCAGGCGCGCGGAGCACGGGTATGGCGCGCCACCAGGATCGTCGCGAGCAGGACGGCGACCACCAGGCCGGTGAGCAGCATGACCGTGTCGGCGTGCAGCCAGGCGACGGTCCGCATGTCGAAGTGCAACCGGGCCGGGTGCTCGGCGTCGTCGCCGGAGTGCGGGCCCGAGCCGGTGACCAGGGTGCCGAGGAAGAGCACGACGGCGACCACGACGGCGGTCAGGTAGGCGAGCCAGCGCACCTCGCGCGGGACGACCGGGGCGGGTGCGGCGTCGGTCTCCCGGGACCGGTAGACCAACCACGCCGACGCCCAGACCAGCAGCATCGAGGCGAGGAAGTGGGTGGCGACGATCGCCGGGTTGAGTTCGGTGTGTACGGCGATGCCGCCGACGACCGCCTGCACCCCGATCCCGACCAGGATGAACGCGACCGGTGGCCACAGACCGCGGCGCCGTGAACCCTTGCGCTGGTCGACGATCAGCGCGATCAGCAACGCCAGCGCGACGACACTGACCAGCCCGGTCAGGGTCCGGTTGCCGAACTCGATGTACTTGTGCCAGGACTGCTCCTGGTGGCGCACCGGCGTCAGCGATCCGGGGACGCACTGCGGCCAGTCGGGGCAGCCCAGGCCGCTCGCCGTCAGCCGCACCAGCCCGCCGCTGGCGACGATGAGCACCTCGACGACGAGGTTGAGCCAGAAGAGGCGGCCCAACCAGCGGGCGAGGACGGTGGACTCGGCCGGGGGCGGCAGCGGCGACCAGCCGGTCACCGGCGTGCCGCCGCGCGTGAGCTCCGGCGCGGGCTGGGTGATCATCGGTCGTCCCATCGGAAGGTGGCGGCGGTGGCGGCGGTGAGCACGGCACCCCATGCGACCAGGACCAGGATCGGCTCGCCGAGCGAGCCGAACTGTCCGGTCATCGCGGCACGGAGTCCGTCGCCGAGCGACCCGGACGGCAGCAGCCGCACGATCGCACCGGCGACCTCGGGGAACTTGTGGGTGGGCAGCAGGAGACCGCCGAGGCCGGCGAACAGCACCCACAGCAGGTTGGCCACCGCGAGCACCGCCTCCGCGCGCATCACCCCGGACACCAGCAGCGCGAACGCGACCCAGGTCCAGGTGCCGACGAGCATGATCCCGAGGCCGACCACCAGCCCGAGCGGGTCCGGGTGCCAGCCGAAACAGGCGCCGAGGATGCCGAGCACGACGGTCTGCAGCGCGACGATCACCACGACGGCCAGCGCCTTGCCGGCGAGCAGGCCGGACCGGCCGAGCGGCGAGACGCCGAGCAGGCGCAGCACGCCGTACCGGCGGTCGAACCCGGTGGCGATCGCCTGCCCGGTGAAGGCGGTCGAGACCACGGCGAGCGCGAGCACGCTCGGGACCACGATGTCCACCCGGCGGCCGGGGCCGAGGTCGGGGCTGTTGCCGACCGCCAGGCCGACCAGGGCGAGGGCGGGCAACAGCAGGGACACGAGCAGCTGCTCGCCGTTGGACAGCAGGGTGCGGATCTCGAAGCCGGCCTGGCTCCGGGCACGCAGGGCGGGAGTGGTCATTGCTTCGTCTTCTTCGTCGTCTTCGCCGCGCGGGTCAGGGAGAAGTAGGTGTCCTCGAGGCCACCGGTCCCGCCCACCTCGGCGACGGTGCCCTCCTTGGCGACCGAACCGGCGGCGACGATGATGACGCGGTCGGCCAGCCGGTCCGCCTCCTCGAAGGAGTGCGTGGTGACCACCACGCAGCAGCCGCGGTCCCGGGTGCTGCGGACCAGGTCCCAGACGTCGAGTCTGGCGTGCGGGTCCAGCCCGGCGCTGGGTTCGTCGAGGAAGACCACGTCGGGTCTGCCGACCAGGGCCGCGGCGAGCGCGACCCGTTGACGCTGTCCTCCGGACAGCCGCCGGATCGAGGTATGGCGGAACTCGTCGATGCCGAGTTCCCCTACGAGCGAAGGGATCTCGTCGATCGAGTCGTAGAGGCGGGCTACGTGTTCCAGCAGCCGCAGCGGCTTCACCGAACCGGGCAGGCCACCGTCCTGCAGCATGACGCCGACCCTGCGCCGGTGTGCGGCGTCGGCGCCCCACGGGTCGGTGCCGAGCACCCGGATCGTGCCGGAATCGGGGCGTCGCAACCCTTCGGCCATCTCCATGATCGAGGTCTTGCCGGCGCCGTTCGGGCCGAGAACACAGGTGATCGCGCCCTCCGGCGCGTGCCAGGTCATCTCGTGCAGCGCGAGTTTGCTGCCATAGCGGTGCGTCACGCCGTCAACGACGACCGGCGGGACGGGAGCACTCACAAGTGACCAGTCTAGGTCGTGTCGCTGGGGCGCCCGGCCTCGGCCCGATCGGCCACCGTCCACCACCGCGACGGGAAGTCGCCGTCCGACGTCCGGTCTTACCACCCGGTCACGGCCCGTGGCGCGCTCGCAGGTTAGGTAAGCCTGGCTGGAACCAACCCGGCGAATTACGTCACACTGATGTTGTGTTTATCGGTGGCGAGGTCGGCACGCGGGATCGCGTGCTGCGAACGATCTCCGAGCGCGGCCCGATCACGGCGGCCGAGCTCGCGGATTCGCTCGGCCTCACCCCGGCGGCCGTGCGGCGCCACCTGGACTGCCTCGCGCACGACGAACTCGTCGAGGAGCACGAGCCGACCGGCGCCGCCGAACGCAAACGCGGTCGCCCCGCCCGGGCGTTCGTGGTCTCCGCCGTCGGGCACGCCCGGCTGCGCGGCGACTACGACTCGCTGGCCGGCTCGGTGCTGCAGTTCCTGCGCGACACCGCCGGTGACGACGCCGTCACCGAGTTCGCCCGCCAGCGCGCCGACGCGATGGCCCAGCAGGCCCGCCCGATCGTCGAGTCGGCCGGCGCGGATCTGGACGACCGCACCCAGGCGCTCGCCGACGCATTGACCGAGCAGGGCTTCGCGGCCACCACCCGACCGGTGGGGAATGACACCCCGCTGGCCGGTGTTCAACTGTGCCAGGGGCATTGTCCCGTGCAGCACGTCGCCACGGAGTTCCCTCAGTTCTGCGAGGAAGAAGCCAAGGCGTTCTCCCGCACGCTCGGCGTTCACGTGCAACGGCTGTCCTCACTCGCACACGGCGACCACGTGTGCACCACATTCGTACCAACTGCTGCGAAGCAGACGTCACCACGAAGGAGAGAAGTCTGATGAGCACCATCGAAGAGCTCAACCCGGGACTCAAGGGCCTCGGCCACTACGAATACGGCTGGGCCGACAGTGACGCCGCAGGCAGCAGTGCCCGTCGTGGACTCTCCGACGAGGTCGTCAACGACATCTCGCAGCGCAAGAACGAGCCGGAGTGGATGACGCAGCGCCGGCTGAAGGCACTGAAGCTGTTCGACAAGAAGCCCATGCCGTGGTGGGGATCGGACCTGTCCGGCATCGACTTCCAGAACATCAAGTACTTCGTGAAGTCCACCGAGAAGCAGGCCTCCTCGTGGGAGGAGCTGCCCGAGGACATCCGCAACACCTACGACCGGCTCGGCATCCCCGAGGCGGAGAAGCAGCGCCTGGTCGCCGGTGTCGCCGCGCAGTACGAGTCCGAGGTGGTCTACCACCAGATCCGGGAGGACCTGGAGAAGCAGGGCGTCATCTTCGTCGACACCGACACCGGCCTGCGCGAGCACGAGGACATCTTCAAGGAGTACTTCGGCTCGGTCATCCCGGCCGGGGACAACAAGTTCGCCTCCCTCAACACCGCCGTGTGGTCGGGTGGCTCGTTCGTCTACGTCCCCAAGGGCGTCCACGTGGAGATCCCGCTGCAGGCCTACTTCCGGATCAACACCGAGAACATGGGCCAGTTCGAGCGGACCCTGATCATCGCCGACGAGGACTCCTACGTGCACTACGTCGAGGGTTGCACCGCGCCGATCTACACCTCCGACTCGCTGCACTCCGCCGTGGTCGAGATCATCGTCAAGAAGAACGCCCGGGTGCGTTACACGACGATCCAGAACTGGTCCAACAACGTCTACAACCTGGTGACCAAGCGCGCGACCTGCGAGGCCGGCGCCACCATGGAATGGGTCGACGGCAACATCGGCTCGAAGGTCACCATGAAGTACCCGGCGGTGTTCCTGCTCGGCGAGCACGCGAAGGGCTCGACCCTGTCGATCGCGTTCGCCGGTGAGGGACAGCACCAGGACGCCGGCGCCAAGATGGTGCACGCCGCGCCCAACACCAGCTCCACCATCGTGTCCAAGTCGGTCGCGCGCGGCGGCGGCCGCACGTCATACCGTGGCCTGGTGCAGGTGCTGGAAGGCGCCACCCACTCCAAGAGCTCCGTCGTGTGTGACGCGCTGCTCGTCGACCAGATCTCCCGGTCGGACACCTACCCGTATGTCGACGTGCGCGAGGACGACGTCCAGATGGGCCACGAGGCAACGGTTTCCAAGGTGAGCGAGGACCAGATGTTCTATCTGATGTCCCGCGGGCTCACCGAGGAGGAGGCGATGGCGATGATCGTGCGCGGCTTCGTCGAGCCGATCGCCCGCGAGCTGCCGATGGAGTACGCCCTCGAACTCAACCGCCTGATCGAGCTGCAGATGGAAGGCGCCGTCGGATAACACTCACCCGACCGACGACCCGCCCTCAATCACAGCTCAACCCGGAAGGACCCCTGACCCCACGATGCCCCTGCTCTCACCCGACGCGAAGACCCATGTCGATCCCGCCGCGCAGCTGTCGGTCCCCGAGAAATCCCGCGCCGAGCGCAAGACGTCCTTCGACGTCGCGGACTTCCCGGTGCCGCACGGCCGCGAGGAGGACTGGCGGTTCACCCCGGTAGACCGGCTGACCGGGCTGCTGGCCGACGAGCCCACCGGCGACGGTGCGCTGACGGTCGACGTCTCCGACAAGTCGGTGGTGGCCGAGCCGCTCGCCGCCGGTGAAGCGCCGCGCGGCACCGCACTGGTCCCGGGTGACCGGGCGGCGGTGCTGGCGCACGCCAACTCGCCGAAGGCGCTGCACCTGAAGTTCGAGGCCGGCACGGAGTATGCCGAGCCGGTCCGCGCGCAGGTGCACGGTGTCGCGGGCAAGCGGTCCAACGGCCACGTGGTGGTCGAGGCCGGCCCCAACTCCCAGGCGTTGCTGATCCTCGAACACACCGGCTCGGGTGAGCACACCGCCAACGTCGAGGTCGTCGTGGGCGAGGGCGCGCACCTGACCGTGGTCTCGGTGCAGCAGTGGGACGACGACGCGCTGCACCTGGCGCAGCACCAGGCCCTGGTCGGACGCGACGCGACCTACCGCCACATCGCGGTGACGCTGGGCGGCCGGATCGTGCGGATCAACTCCAACGTCACCTACGACGGGCCGGGGGGCGAGGCGACACTGCTCGGCGTCTACTTCGCCGATGCCGGTCAGCACCTGGAGCACCGGACGTTCATCGACCACAACGCCCCCCGCACCACCTCGCTGGTCACGTACAAGGGTGCGCTGCAAGGGGAATCGGCCCGCTCGGTGTGGGTCGGCGACGTGCTGATCCGGGCCGAGGCCGAGGGCATCAACACCTACGAGCTCAACCGCAACCTGGTGCTCACCGACGGTGCGCGCGCCGACTCGGTGCCCAACCTGGAGATCGAGACCGGTGAGATCGAGGGCGCGGGCCACGCGAGCTCGACCGGCCGGTTCGACGACGAGCAGCTGTTCTACCTGCAGGCTCGCGGCATCCCCGAGGCCGAGGCCCGCCGCCTCGTTGTCCGCGGCTTCTTCGCCGACGTGATCGGCAAGATCGGCGTGCCGGCGGTCGTCGACCCGCTGATGGCGGCCATCGACGCCGAACTCGCAGCCGGAGGCAAAATATGACGGATGCCGATGCGGTGACCGACGAGTTCGAGCTGGTCTGCGCTCTCGACGAGTTGCCCAAGGGCGAGCCGGCACTGGCCATCATCAACGGTGTGCGCGTCGCGATGGTCCTGGACGTCGAGGGTGTCGTCCACGCGGTGAACGACACCTGCAGCCACGCCAACGTGTCCCTGTCCGAGGGCGAGGTCGACGGCTGCACGATCGAGTGCTGGCTGCACGGCTCGCGCTTCGACCTCAACACCGGCGTGCCGACCGGGCCACCGGCCACCGCGCCCATCGCCGTCTACCCCGTACGTATCAAGGACGGTGACGTCTACGTCGCCGTCCCCGCAAGCTGAAGAAGAGAGCTGGAAATACATGTCAACGCTGGAGATTCGCGACCTGCACGTGTCTGTCGACACCGACAAGGGCACGAAGGAGATCCTCAAGGGCGTCAACCTGACGGTGAAGTCGGGGGAGACGCACGCGATCATGGGCCCCAACGGCTCGGGCAAGTCCACGCTCGCCTACAGCATCGCCGGTCACCCGAAGTACACCGTGACCAGCGGCACCGTCACCCTCGACGGCGAGGACGTGCTGGCGATGAAGGTGGACGAGCGCGCGCGGGCCGGTCTCTTCCTGGCCATGCAGTACCCCGTGGAGGTCCCGGGCGTCACGGTGTCCAACTTCCTGCGCACCGCAAAGACCGCGATCGACGGTGAAGCGCCGAAGCTGCGGCACTGGGTCAAGGACGTCAAGCAGGCGATGACCGACCTGCGCATGGACGACGGTTTCGCCGAGCGCGGCGTCAACGAGGGCTTCTCCGGCGGTGAGAAGAAGCGCCACGAGATCCTGCAGCTGGAGCTGCTGAAGCCGAAGATCGCGATCCTGGACGAGACCGACTCCGGCCTGGACGTCGACGCGCTGCGCATCGTCTCCGAGGGCGTCAACCGCGCCAAGGAGACGACCGACGCCGGCGTGCTGCTGATCACGCACTACACGCGGATCCTGCGCTACATCAAGCCGGACTTCGTGCACGTCTTCGTCAACGGCCGGGTGGCCGAAGAGGGCGGCCCGGAGCTGGCCGACCGCCTCGAGGAAGAGGGTTACGACCGCTTCCTCACCCCGGCCGGCGCCTGAGTCGGCGCTGGTCGTCATACATCACCGAACGCATGTGAGGAGCCACAGCGGAATGTCCGGGTTCGACGTCGACGAAGTGCGCCGAGACTTCCCGATCCTGCAGCGGACGGTGCGTGACGGGCGCCCGCTGGTCTACCTCGACTCCGGTGCCACGTCGCAGAAACCGCGTGCGGTGCTCGACGCCGAACGCGCGTTCTACGAGCAGCACAACGCGGCCGCGCACCGCGGCGCGCACCAGGTCGCCGAGGAGGCCACCGAGGCGTTCGAGGGTGCCCGGGCGACCGTTGCCCGGTTCATCGGTGCCGACACCGGCGAGGTCGTGTTCACCAAGAGCGCGACGGAGTCGATCAACCTGGTCGCCTACGCGTTCGGCAATGCGTCCGCCCCCGGTGACCTCGGCATCCCGGGCGCGGACCCGGCGGTGACCGACCGTTTCCGGATCGGGCCCGGCGACGAGATCGTCACCACGGTGATGGAGCACCACGCCAATCTCGTGCCGTGGCAGGAGTTGGCGCGTCGCACGGGTGCGACGCTGCGCTGGATCGACGTCACGGACGACGGGCAGCTCGACGCCGACTCGATCGACGACGTCATCGGAGAGCACACCAAAGTGGTTGCGTTCACACATGTTTCGAACGTCCTCGGCACGATCAACCCCGTGCAGGAGATCGCTCGAAGGGCGGCAGCCGTGGGAGCCATCAGCGTGCTCGACGCCTGCCAGTCGGTGCCGCACCTGCCGGTGGATTTCGCCTCGCTCGGCGCGGACTTCCTGGCGTTCAGCGGGCACAAGATGCTCGGGCCGTACGGCGTGGGCGTGCTGGCCGGCCGCCGCGAGCTGCTCGAGGCGATGCCGCCGTTCCTGTACGGCGGCTCGATGATCGAGCTGGTCCGGATGGAGGGTTCGACCTACGCGGCGCCACCGCAGCGCTTCGAGGCCGGTGTCCCGAACGAGTCGCAGGCCGTCGGTCTCGCGGCCGCCTGTGATTACCTGTCGGCCCTCGGCATGGATGCCGTGGCGGCACACGACCGGGTGATCACCCGGGCCGTGCTGGACGGACTGGCGCAGCGTTCCTGGGTGCGGGTGCTGGGTCCGCTCGACGCACAGCAGCGCACCGGCGCCGTCGCATTCGTCGTCGAGGGCGTGCATCCGC
The DNA here is from genome assembly GCF_014190805.1 of Flexivirga oryzae. Lineage (NCBI taxonomy): Bacteria > Bacillati > Actinomycetota > Actinomycetes > Micrococcales > Dermacoccaceae > Flexivirga > Flexivirga oryzae. The sequence continues at coordinate 1,564,843 of NZ_JACHVQ010000001.1, forward strand.
ACGACGTGGGGCAGGTGCTGGACGACTCCGGAGTCGCCGTCCGCACCGGGCACCACTGCGCGTGGCCGCTGCACCGGGCGTCCCGGATCGCCGCGACCACCCGGGCGAGCTTCGGCCCCTACACGACCCTCGCCGAGGTCGACGCGTTCCTGGCAGCGCTCGACCGGGTGCCGGAGGTCTTCGGGGTGGCGGTCTGATGGACCTCTACCAGGAGTTGATCCTCGATCATTCCAAGCATCCCGAGCATGCGGGACTGCGCGAGCCGTACGACGCCCAGACGCACCACGTCAACACCACGTGCGGCGACGAGGTGACGCTGCGGGTCCACCTGGTCGGCGACACCGTGCAGGACGTGTCGTACGACTCGCTCGGCTGTTCGATCTCGATCGCCTCTGCGTCGGTGCTCGCGGAGCAGGTCATCGGCCGCAGCGTCGCCGACTCGCTGCGGACCTACGGCGCGATGCGCGAGATGCTCACCTCGAAGGGGCAGATCGCCGGTGACGAGGAAATCATCGGCGACGGCGTGGCGTTCTCCGGAGTGTCGAAGTATCCCGCGCGCGTGAAGTGCGCCTTGTTGCCGTGGGCGGCATACACCGATGCCTTGGCGCAGGCAGGCGTTGACATCAGCAACCTGACAACCAGATCGGAAGTGTGATCATGGGCGAAGTAGTGACCCCTCCCAACGTCGCCGACGTGGAGGAAGCGATGCGCGACGTCGTCGACCCGGAGCTCGGGATCAACGTCGTCGACCTCGGTCTGGTCTACGGCATCACGGTGGACGGCGACAACAACGCCGTCCTCGACATGACCCTCACCTCGGCGGCCTGTCCGCTGACCGACGTGATCGCGGACCAGACCGCGGCCGCGCTGGAGGGCCTGGTCGAGACGCACCGCATCAACTGGGTGTGGATGCCGCCGTGGGGCCCGGAGAAGATCACCGACGACGGCCGCGAGCAGCTGCGCGCCCTCGGCTTCAACATCTGACCACCACCACCTGCCGACAGGCTCAGCAACCCACCGAGGGGCTCAGAAATGGCGCCCCGGAACGGTGGGATGACTGGGCCTGTCGGCGTTAAGTGGGCCTGTCGGTGGTTTGCGACGGTGTCACCACTTGTGGGCGACGTCGATCACCAGACGTTGGCCGTTCGGGTCCTGCAGCACGAAGACCCGCATGGGCAGCCGGGCGCGCACGCCGAGCCCGAAGGTCGTCTGGCCCTCGAACGACGCGACATAGGCGACCTGCCGGAAGGTGTTGTAACCCTTCACGTTCGCGGCGTGCCGTGGGTCGGACGGGCTGTAGGTGGGTGTGCCGTTGGAGCTGACCGCGCTGGCATGGATGTCGATCTGCAGCTTGGCGCCGCCGGCGAGCGGCACGGCCTTGCCGGACGGGCCGCGGACCGCACTGACGTACTGCACGTGGTAGCCGGTGCTCTTCCCGTAACCCTTCAGATCGATGACCAGCCGGTCGTAGCACGCGTGCCGGCCGGTGCGGACACCGCGCACGGTGTCCGAGGTGGAGGCTGCCTTCGCCTTGGTGGTCGAACCCCACTGGATCCCGCAGTACGGCGCTGCCTGCGCCGACCCGGAGGTTGCCAGGGGTATGACGGTGGCGGCAGTCAGACCGCACACCGCAAGCGCAGCCTTGCTGCGCATACCACCCCGAGTGATGGTGTGAGACATGACGTTTCCTTTCCTTCATGCGGACCACGAGATGTGGTGTGCATGAAGGACGCCCTCGTCATACCTGAGGTTGCTCCGATTCCCAGGAAAACTTGACGGGTGTCACATGGGACGTTCAGGTGGGCGTGCTCACTCCACGTCGGCGACGTCGAAGGTGTTGCAGGCGTTGATGCTGCCGCTCTCGTAACCGGTCTTGAACCACTTCTGCCGTGCCGCGGAGGAGCCGTGCGTCCAGGTCTCGGGGGTGACGCGGCCCTGGGCCTTCTGCTGGATCCGGTCGTCGCCGACGGCGGCCGCCGCGGACAGTGCGGAGTCGATGTCCTTGTCGGTGATCTTGTTCAGCAGCGGGGTGATGCTGGAGTCCCGGGTGCCGTCGGCGTAGGACACCCAGATGCCGGCGAAGCAGTCGGCCTGCAACTCGGTGCGGACCGACCCGGACTCGGCACCCTGCGGGTCCTGCTGGGCCTTGCCGAGCAGGCCGAGGATGTCCTGGATGTGGTGGCCGTACTCATGGGCCAGCACGTACTCCTTGGCGAGCTGGCCGCCGTCGGAGCCGTACTGGCTCTGCAGCTCCTGGAAGAAGCCCGCGTCGATGTAGACCTGCTTGTCGAGGGGGCAGTAGAACGGCCCCATCTCGGTGCTCGCCGTGCCGCACCCGGACTGCATCGAGCCGGAGAAGACCTTGGTGACGGCCGGGGTGTACTGCTTGCCGGTCTGCTCCGGCAGGTAGACCTTCCAGAACCCCTCCACGCTGGCGACCGTGCCCTTGATGAGGCACAGGTCGTTCGTGTTGGCGTCCGCGCCGGTCTTGCACTCGTCGAGCTGCTGCTGGATGGCGTCGCCGCCGGAGTCGATCTGGTCCTGGCCGTAGGGGTTGGCCTGGTCCCCGGTGATCTGGCCGGCATAGCCGCCACCGCCGGAGCCGCCGGTGAGGTTTCCGCCGAAGAGCACCATCAGGATCATCACGATCACGCCACCGACGCCGCCGACGGCGATGCCGCCGGGCATCAGTCCGCCGCCACCACCGCCGCCGCTCCCACCGCTGGAGACGTCGCTGGTGCCGATGTTGGCGTTGTCGTTGAACGTCACGGCAGGTTCCCTTCGTTGCGGCGACGCCTGAAACGGATTGGGGCGTCGCTGACCCGAGACGTAGACTAGCGACTGAACGGCTTCGGGCGCCTGAAGCAACGCGCGGACATCCCAGCGCACGCGACAGGCGCCTTGTCATGTGTCAAGAAGGAAGGTACGAGCGTGATCACCGCACAGGGGATCGAGTTGCGTGCGGGGTCACGGATCCTCCTGGAGGAAGCGACCTTTCGGGTGGCCGCCGGTGACCGGGTGGGCCTGGTCGGACGCAACGGCGCCGGCAAGACCACGCTCACCAAGGTGCTGGCGGGCGAGGGTCAGCCCGCTGCCGGCACCGTGACGTCGTCGGGTCGGATCGGCTATCTGCCGCAGGACCCGCGGACCGGCGACCTGAGCATGCTCGCCCGTGACCGGATCCTGTCGGCGCGTGGCCTCGACGTCGTCATCCGCGACCTGCGTGCGGCCGAGAAGGCCATGGCCGACGAGAACGACGACAAGCGCGAGCGGGCGATGCGCCGCTACGCCCGGCTGGACAACGAGTTCCTGGGCAAGGGCGGGTATGCCGCCGAGTCCGAGGCCGCCTCCCTGGCGTCGTCCCTCGGACTGCCCGGTCGGGTGCTCGACCAGCCGCTGGAGACGCTGTCCGGCGGTCAGCGCCGCCGTGTCGAGCTCGCGCGAATCCTCTTCTCGGGGGCCGAGTCGTTGCTGCTCGACGAGCCGACCAACCACCTGGACGCCGACTCGATCCACTGGCTGCGCGACTACCTGAAGACCTACTCCGGTGGGCTGATCATCATCAGCCACGACGTGGAGGTGCTCGACGAGGTCGTCAACCGGGTGTTCCACCTGGACGCCAACCGGGCCGCGATCGACCAGTACAACGTGGGCTGGAAGACCTACCTGCAGCAACGGGAGACCGACGAGCGCCGCCGGCACCGCGAGCGGCAGAACGCCGAGAAGAAGGCGTCCGCGCTGCTGGCCCAGGCCGAAAAGATGCGGTACAAGGCGACCAAGGCGACCGCCGCGCAGAACATGATCCGCCGCGCGGAGCGGATGCTGCAGGGCGCCGAGGGGACACGGCAGCAGGACAAGGTGGCCAAGCTGCGGTTCCCGACACCGGCGGCGTCCGGCAGGACACCGCTCATGGCCGAGGGGCTGTCGCGGTCCTACGGCTCGCTGGAGATCTTCACCGACGTCGACCTGGCGATCGACCGCGGTGCCAAGGTCGTCGTACTGGGACTGAACGGCGCCGGGAAGACCACCTTGCTGCGCATCCTGGCCGGCGTCGACCGGCCGGACACCGGAGAGGTGAAACCCGGCCACGGCCTGAAGCTCGGCTACTACGCCCAGGAGCACGAGAACCTCGACGTCGATCGCACGGTGCTGGAGAACATGAAGTCCGCCGCGCCGGACCTGGACGAGACCGAGACCCGCAAGGTGCTGGGCTCGTTCCTGTTCAGCGGGGACGACGTGTACAAACCGGCCCGGGTGCTGTCCGGCGGCGAGAAGACCCGGCTGTCCCTCGCCCTGCTGGTGGTGTCGGCGGCGAACGTGCTGCTGCTCGACGAACCGACCAACAACCTCGACCCGGCCTCCCGCGAGGAGATCCTGGGTGCGCTGCAGGCGTTCGAGGGTGCGGTGGTGCTGGTGACCCACGACCCGGGCGCGGTGCACGCCCTGTCGCCGGAGCGGGTGCTGCTGCTCCCGGACGGCGTTGAGGACCTGTGGGGCCCGGACTACGAGGACCTCGTCGAGCTGGCCTGAGTCACTTCTGCCGGGCGCGGTGCGTCGCGGCCTTGACGCGGTTCTGGCACCGGGTGGAGCAGAAGCGCCGCGTCCCGTTGCGGGAGGTGTCGACGTAGACCCGATCGCACCGGTCGGCGGAGCAGACCCCGAGCCGGCCGATCTCGTCGACACCCAGCGCCATGGCGAGACCGGCGGCGATGCCCGCAGCCCAGCCCGGGCCCAGTTCGTCGCTCGGACCGTGGAAGTGCAGGTGCCAGCTGCCGTCCGGATCCGGATTGAGCCGGGGCCGGGCGCCGGTGCGATGCAGCAGCGTGTTGGTGAGGTCCGCGGCCCGCGCCGTCTCCTCGTGGGACGCCGCCTCGAACACCGCACGGACATCGGGTATGACGCCCGCGATGGTCCGCGCATCGGCGGTCCGAACCGTGTGCGGGCGACCGTCGAAGGCCAGCGCCGCGGCGACGGCCTCGCGCAGCGCGGCGCCGCTGGGCGCGGGGACCGGCTGCCCGCCGTCGAAGCCGGCCGTCAGGCGGTTGACCAGGTGGGTCGCGGCGGTGAGGACCCGTTCAATATGACTGTCGAAACGCACTTGACCAGTTACCTCGATTGTCTCTACCGTGAAATCGTGACTGCCGAAACAATAGACGACGGTGATGTGATACGCCATCCACTCGGTGCCTGGCGGCTGCTGTCCGGGGGTGCGCGCGCCCTGTTGCTGGCGCGGATGGTCAACCGGGTCGGCGGCTTCTCGATGGGCTTCCTGGCGGTCCTGCTCACCGATGAGTTGCACGAGTCGGTCCGGGCGGCCGGGTTGATCATGGCGGCCTTCGGACTCGCCACGATCCCGTCGCGGCTGGCCGGCGGCGACCTGCTCGACCGCATCGGCGCCCGCACGACGATCATGCTGGGTCTGATCGGTTGTGCCGCAACACAACTGCTGCTCGCGGCGGCCCAGTCGACCGCCACGGCCGCGATCGGCGCGGTCGGCCTCGGCCTGTCCTACGAGCTGATCGAGCCGCCCACCCAGGCGCTGATCGCGCAGGAGAGCGACGACCGGACCCGGCCGGCGCTCTTCGGCTTGCTGTTCGTCTCGATGTCGGTGGCCGCCGTCGCGGCGGGCGCGGTGGCCGCGGTGGTGGCGGGGTGGGACCTGCGCGTGCTGTTCGTCATCGATGCGGCGACCTGCCTGGGCTGTGCCGTGGTGATCCGGGGCTTCCTACCGGCGCACCGGGTCGCGCTCGACGACCCGGGCCGCTGGCCCTGGCGGGACCGGCGGCTGATGCGGTTGTTCGCGCTGGCGACGGTCTTCACGCTGGTGTACATGATCACCATCTTCGGCGTGCCGCTGACGGTCGCGGACCGCCGGATCGGCCTGTGGGTCATCGGCGTCACGACGGCCGTGTCCGCCGTGGTGTCGGTCGTCGCGCAACCCCTGTTGCGCGTCGGACGGTTGAACGCATCCGACGGATCTGCGGCAATGGCAACGGGATTCGTTGTCATGGCGGTTTCGTGTGCGGTGCTCGCCATGGCGCACGGACCGCTCGCTGTCCTCGTCTTCGGCGTGCTGGGAGCGATCGCCGACGTGCTGCTGATGAGCCACCTCTACGCGCGTGCGGCGCGGCTGGCCCCGGCCGGAGCGGCGGGTCGGTACCTCGCGGTGTTCGGGCTCAGTTGGGGGATCGCCACAACGGTCGCGCCGCTGGTGATCGGTGCCACCCTCACAGTGCGGGACGGAGTGCCGCTGTGGCTCGGGACCGCGCTGGTCGCGCTGACGCTCGCGGTCCTCGCGCCTCGGGTCGGCGCCGCGCCGCGGCATACATCTGCGGGTGCGGTTGTTGCCGATTGACGGGTCGGCGGATCGCCGGCCGCGCCCTGAGGAGGACGATGAGCAACTGGCAGGTGATGCACTCGCTGACCCGCGAGTCCACGGACGCCTCGAAGCTGAAGCCGGGGACATCCCGCCGAGTGCTGAGCTACGCCCGGCCTTATCGTCGGACCATCACGACCTTTCTCGTGCTCGTCGTGCTCGATGCGTTGCTGGTCGTCGCGACACCGTTGATCCTCAAGGAGATCGTCGACAAGGGTGTCGGTGACAGGGACACCGCCCTCGTCGTGTGGCTGGCCGTCGCCGCCGGGATCGTCGCCGTCGTCGACGCGGGCCTGGGTGTCGTGGAGCGATGGTTGTCGGCAGGCCTCGGGGAAGGGCTGATCTACGACCTGCGCCGGGAAGTGTTCGGGCACGTGCTGCGGCAGCCGATCGCGTTCTTCACCCGCGCGCAGACCGGTGCGCTGGTCACGCGGCTCAACTCGGATGTGATCGGCGCACAGCAGGCCTTCACCTCGGTCATGTCCAACGTCGTCTCCAACCTGGTCAGCGTGCTGGTGATCATCGTCGCCATGGCCGCCCTGTCGTGGCAGATCACCCTCGCCGCACTGGTGCTCGTACCCTTCTTCCTCATCCCGACCCGCATCCTCGGTCGGCGTCTGGCCGGGCTCACCCGTGGGCAGATGATCGAGAACGCCGACCTCGGCGCGCGGATGACGGAGCGTTTCAACGTCGCCGGTGCGTTGCTGGTCAAGCTGTTCGGCCGGCCGGCGCAGGAGGACAGGGAGTATGCCGAGCGCGCGGCCAAGGTGCGGGACTTCGGCATCAGCATCGCGGTCCAGCGCGCCATCTTCCTGGTCGGGCTCACCCTGCTCGCGACGATGGCGACCGCCGTCGTCTACGGCATCGGGGGAGTGATGGCGGTGCACGGCGCGATGACGATCGGCACGCTGCTGGCGCTGGCAGCACTCCTGGGGCGGCTCTACGCGCCGCTGACCCAGCTGTCGAGCGTGCGGGTCGACGTGATGACCGCCCTCATCTCGTTCGAACGGGTCTTCGAGATACTCGACCTGCAGCCGTTGGTGGCCGAGCGGCCCGATGCGCGAAGCCTCCCGGCCGGCCCGATCGGGGTGGAGTTCGACGACGTCGTCTTCCGTTACCCGACGGCCGACCAGGTCTCGATCGAATCGCTGCAGACCGTGCTGACTCGCGACAAGGGCGACGGATCGACTGTCCTGCAAGGGGTTTCGTTCACCGCTGAGCCAGGCCAGATGATTGCGCTGGTCGGTCCGTCGGGTGCCGGGAAGACCACGACCATCGGTTTGGTGTCCCGGCTCTACGACCCGACGTCCGGCACGGTGCGGATCGGCGGAGCGGACCTGCGTGACCTCAGCTTCGACACACTGCGCGACCGGATCGGTGTCGTCACGCAGGAGGCGCACATGTTTCACGACACGATTCGCTCCAACCTGCTCTACGCGAAACCGGACGCGACCGACCCCGAACTGGAGCGGGTGCTGCGTGAGGCGCAGGTCTGGGAGCTGGTGAGCCGACTGCCCTACGGACTGGACACCATGGTCGGCGACCGCGGTCACCGGCTCTCCGGCGGTGAGAAGCAGCGCCTGGCCATCGCACGGCTGCTGCTCAAGGCACCGTCCGTCGTGGTGCTCGACGAAGCCACGGCACACCTTGACTCCGAGTCCGAGGCGGCGGTCTCACGCGCTCTCGACACGGCCCTGGCCGGGCGTACCTCGATCGTGATCGCCCACCGCCTGTCCACCGTCCGTGACGCGGACCTGATCCTGGTGATGGAGGACGGGCGCATCGTGGAACGCGGCACGCACGAGGAACTCCTCGCTGCGGACGGCACCTACGCCGACCTTTACCACACGCAGTTCCGTGACCGGGCGGCGAAGGAAGCGGTGCCCGAGGGCTGAGTCCCGATCGGCCGGGACCGCCTACTCGTCCTCCTCGTCCCAGATCCGCACCTTCTTCGGCTTCGCGGGCCGGGTCTCGTCCGCCTCGAGCTCCTCGCGGCGCAGGCGTACGACGTAGAACACCAGGCCCGCGACGGCGCCGAACCACCACTGGAGCGCGTAGCTCAGGTTCACGCCGGCGTACTCGCCCGGCGACGGCTTGGGCAGCGACGCCAAACCGTGATGGGTGGCTGCTGCTGCCGGCTTCTCGCTGCGCATCAGCACGTAACCACCGGTGAGGACCGGTTGCTGCGTGAGTGTCGCGACGCGCGGGAGGTTGATGGAGCTGATCTGCCCCGGCACCGACGAGTTGTCCTTGACGGCTTCGCCCGGCCGGAGCCAGCCGACCACGGTGATGGTGCCGCCGGGTGCCGGGGGCACCGCCGCGGGCGCGGCCGCCGTGCGGCCGTTGTTGATCCAGCCGCGGTCCACCAGGACGGTGCGGCCGTCGGTCTGCCGGAACGGTACGACGACCTCGTAGCCGTAGTAGCCGTCGTTCGGGCGGTTGCGCACGAGCAGCCGTTCCGAGGACACATAGTGTCCCCTGAGAGCCACCTGCTTCCACGTGTCCTGGGGCGTCAGCGCTGTCGTCCGCTCGGGCAGGATCGACGTGACGCCAACGGGTTTCGCGTTGTAGTTGTCCGTGAGCTGGTGCTGCGAGAGTTTCTTGCCTTCGTACCGGTGCCACTGCCACCGGCCGAGGAAGACACAGGCGACCGCCCACACGACGGCGACCAGCAACCAGGCCAGCCAGCGTCGGGTGAGGAACCTGCGGAGCACACCCAGACGGTAACCGGCTTACTCTGGAGTCCTATGAGCAGCCTCGACAAGACCGCAGCCGGTCTGCCCGACACGTTCGGTCGCATCGCGACCGATCTGCGTGTCTCGCTGACCGATCGATGCAACCTGCGCTGCACTTACTGCATGCCCGCCGAGGGCCTCGACTGGCTGCCGCGTCCGGAGATGCTCAGCGACGACGAACTCATCCGGGTCATCGACATCTTCACCCGGCTCGGCATCGACTCGGTGCGTCTCACCGGCGGCGAGCCGCTGCTGCGGCGCGGGCTGCCGGACGTGATCCGCCGCATCGCCGGTCTGGAGCACGCGCCGCGCATCGCGATGACCACCAACGGCATCGGGCTGGACCGGCTCGCGCAACCCCTCGCCGAGGCCGGGCTCGAACGCATCAACATCTCGCTGGACACGGTCGACCCCGAGCGGTTCAAGGAGTTGACCCGTCGTGACCGGTTCGCCGACGTGGAGCGCGGCATCGAGGCGGCCCAGGACGCCGGCCTGGCACCGGTGAAGATCAACGCGGTCGCGATGCACGACCCGACCGGCCGCGACAATCCTGCGGACCTGCTGCGGTGGTGCCTGGACCGCGACGTGCAACTGCGCTTCATCGAGCAGATGCCGCTGGACGCGGGTCACACCTGGGAGCGTGACCGGATGTTCACCGCCACGGAGCTGCGGGGGTTGCTCGAGGAGCGCTTCACCCTCACGCCGCTGCCCGACGAGGCGCGTGGCAGCGCCCCTGCCGAGCTCTTCCTGGTCGACGGTGGTCCTGAGACGGTCGGTGTCATCGCGAGCGTCACAGCGCCGTTCTGCGCCGCCTGTGACCGGGTGCGGCTCACCGCGGACGGCCAGGTCCGCAACTGCCTCTTCGCCCGCGACGAGAGCGACCTACGCGGTCCGCTGCGTGCCGGTGCGAGCGACGAGGAGCTCGCGAACGTCATACGAGCGAACATGCTGGCCAAGCGGCGGGGACACGGCATCGGCGAGCCCAACTTCCAGCAGCCCGACCGGCCGATGTCGTCCATCGGCGGCTGAACCCCGGGAGCTCAGACCTTGTCGACCGTGTCGACCTCGTCGATCGGCACGACCCGGATCGGGAAACCGCGCAGCGAGAGGAACTCCGACAGAGTGCTGCGGTGGTCGTCGCACGCCAGCCAGACCTTGCGCCGGTCCTCGGCGTGGATGCGGGGATTGCGCCAGACGACCGCGTAGGACGCGTCGCGCCGGCAGCCCCGTGAACTGCACTGGGTGGGCTGGGCGGGCTCTGGACGGGCGAAACTCATGCGGAGGCTCAGGGCCGGGGGCCGTGCAACTGGTGGCGACTCGACAACGGTCGCTGCCGGCCGCGCACCTGCTTGCGTTTCTGGTTGGCGGCGTTCGCGCCGATCACCGCGATCTCGGGCAGCACGCAGGCGAGACCGACACAGACCCACCGAGCCGGACCGCTGAGGAAATAGGCCAACACGAAAGCTGCGGTGCGGATCCCCATCGCGATCGCGTAGTTGCGCATCCTGGTGTCGAGGTCGTGCTTACCCGGCAGCGGCAGGTCGGTCGCCGACTGCACAGGGGGATGTTCCTTCGGACGGGGCACCGTTCAAGCCTACGCGTGGTGCCCGGACGGGTCGTGCGCGCTACCGTTCGGTAGTCCAATAGCCTGTCGTTCCCGTGCCCGACCGGGTACCGGACCGCCGAACCGAGGAGACGCCCAGATGCCCCAGAACGTGCTGATCACCGGAGGGAACCGCGGGATCGGCAGGGCGATCGCCGAGGCCTTCGTGGCTGCCGGGGACAACGTGGTGGTCACCTCCCGCAGCGGATCCGACGGCCCCGAGGGTGCCACGACGGTCGCGTGCGACGTCACCGACACCGCCTCCGTGGACGCCGCGTTCAGCGCGGCCGAGGAGCAGTTCGGCGGCCCGGTCGAGGTCGTCGTCGCCAACGCCGGCATCACCCAGGACACCCTGTTGATGCGTATGTCGGACGAGGACTTCGACAGCGTCGTCGACACGAACCTGGCGGGCGCCTTCCGCTGTGCGCGCCGGGCGACCAAGGGGATGATCCGCCGCAAGGGTGGCCGGATCATTTTCGTTTCCAGTGTTGTTGGTCTTCTCGGTGGACCGGGGCAGGTCAACTACGCGGCGTCCAAGGCCGGTCTTGTCGGTATGGCGCGCTCGATCGCCCGGGAGCTCGGGAAGAAGGCGATCACCGCCAACGTCGTGGCTCCCGGTTTCATCGACACCGACATGACGCGTGCGTTGCCCGAGGCGCAGCGCAAGGCCTACGTCGACTCGATTCCCGCCGCGCGCCTCGCCGAACCGGACGAGGTCGCCCAGGTCGTGCGGTTCCTGGCGAGTGACGCAGCGGCATACATCAACGGCGCGGTGATCCCGGTCGACGGCGGCCTCGGCATGGGCCACTGAGCGGCATACAGACCACAGCACACGACAACAACACAGAACCGAGGGAGTCGACGTGGCAGGCATCGTCGAAGGCAAGCGACTGTTGATCACCGGCATCACGATGGAGTCGTCCATCGCGTTCCACGTGGCCAAGATCGCCCAGGAGCAGGGTGCGGAGGTCATCCTGACGTCGTTCGGGCGGGTCATGCGGATCACCCAGACGATCAGCAAGCGGCTGCCGCAGACGCCGGAGCTCTTCGAGCTGGACGTCACGAGCGACGAGGACCTGGCCAGCCTGGCCGACCGGCTGAAGGCGGCCGGCGTCGACTCGCTGGACGGTGTGCTGCACTCGATCGGCTTCGCACCGCCCGGGGCGTTCGACTTCATGGCCGGGACGTGGGAGGACGCGGCAACTGCCCTGCAAGCATCCGCGTACTCGCTGAAATCGCTTGCTGTTGCTGCGCTTCCGCTGATGACGGACGGGTCGTCGCTCGTGGGGTTGACCTTCGACGCGAAGTTCGCCTGGCCGGTGTACGACTGGATGGGTGTCGCCAAGGCGGCGTTCGAGTCGACCAACCGCTACCTGGCGCGTGACCTGGGTCCGAAGGGCATCCGCTCCAACCTGGTGTCGGCGGGCCCGATCCGCACCACCGCGGCCAAGTCGATCCCCGGCTTCGAGCAGTTCGAGAAGGTGTGGGGCGAGCGTGCGCCGCTCGGCTGGGACATCACCGACCCCGGGCCCGCGGCGCAGGCATGCGTCGCGCTGCTGTCCGACTGGTTCCCGGCGACCACCGGTGAGATCGTGCACGTCGACGGCGGCGTGCACGCGATGGGGCAGTAGTACCGCTCAGCGAGGCTCGACATCACTAGCATCTGACGAATGAACGCGCGTCCCGTGGCCGAGGTGGCCGAAGTGCGGATCCTCTCGGGTCCGAACCTCTACTTCACCCGGCCGGCCGCGAAGATCACCGTGCGACTGCCGGGGTATGCCGTGGCCGATCCGGGCGAGCTGAGGCAGCTCGGTCGCTCGTTGGCCGTGCGGGCCAGCGACGCCGGCGCACCGGAAACCGAGGCACGCCAACGTTTCGTGCTGCGGCTGGCCGAACGAGTGGTGCGACTTCTCGTGCGTCAGGCGGGTTCGAGCCGGGTGGCGGTGCGGGTGCGCGCCGGGCAGCAACTCGACGAGATCGTCGTGGCCTTCGCGCTGAACAACCGTGGCCGGGGTGAGATGGTCGGCAAGCTGCTCGGCGGGGTGCTGACCGACATACTCACCGCCGACGACCCGGTCGGCACGATCGGTGCCGCTGCCGCGCAGGTGAAGGCCGGTCCGCTGGGTGACCGGGTGCAGCCGCTGCGGCCGAAGGTGCCCGTGGTTGCGATCACCGGCACCAACGGCAAGACCACGACGACGCGTCTGGTCGCGCATCTCGGGATGACAGCCGGCCTGCGCACCGGATGGAGTTCGACCGACGGTGTCCTGGTCCAGGGTGAACTGATCGAGCGCGGCGACTACTCCGGGCCGGGCGGCGCGCGCACCGTGCTGGAGGCACCCGGGGTGCAGTTCGGCGTGCTGGAGACCGCTCGCGGCGGCATGCTGCTGCGTGGCCTCGGGACCGCGACCAACGACGTGAGCGTCGTGACCAACGTCAGCGCGGATCACTTGGGGATGAACGGGATCGAGACGATCGATCAGCTCGCCGAGGTGAAGGCGATCATCACCAAGGTGACCAGGCCGAAGGGCTGGGTCGTGCTGAACGGGGACGACCCTCGGGTGTGGGCGATGCGGACAGCTGCGAGCGGCCAGCCGTGGTGCTTCAGCCTGGACGCCGAGTCACCGGCGCTGCGCGAGTCGCTGGAGACCCGCGGACGCGGCGTCACCGTGATCGACGGTGACATCACCGTGCTGGAGCCAGGACGCTCACCGGACCGACTGGTGAGCCTGCTGGACGTCCCGGTGACCCTGTCCGGGCTGTCCCAGCACAACATCGCCAACGCGCTGGCGGCCACCGCGGCCGGTCTGGGTGCCGGATTGAGCCGTGACGCGGTGATCGAGGGTCTGCGAACGTTCGCGCCGGACCATCGGCACAACCCCGGCCGGATGAACATCTACACGGTCGTGCTGCCGCAGGGCGGCACGGCGACCGTCGTGCTGGACATGGCGCACAACGAGGCCGGGCTCGATGCACTGCTGCAGGTCGGGCGCGGGCTGGTCCGGCCGGGATCGCAGCTGCAGCTCGGACTCGGGACCGGCGGTGACCGCACCGACGAGATCCTGATCGCGATGGGGGAGATGGCCGGGCTGCGTGCCGACCGGGTGCAGGTGGTGCACAAGGAGCACTATCTGCGTGGGCGCACCATGCAGGAGCTGGAAAGCTTTCTGCGGCAAGGGCTCTCAAGTGTCGGTGTGGTGCCGACGGCGTCGTGGCCCGACGAACTGACCGGCTTGACGGGCTTGCTGAGCGCGGCGCACGACGGCGACGTGCTGGCACTGATGACCCACTCGGACCGTGCGAAGTTGCACAGCTGGCTGGTGGAGAACAGCGGCACCGCCGACGACGCGGCGGAGATCCGGCGGAAGGTGATCGCAGCCCGCGGCGAACACGAGGCGGAGAGGGAGATCGCCGCCCTGTGGGAGATGGACGACGACGCGGCACGCATCGACGCCGCTCGTGCACTGCAGCAACGCTTTCCGCGTGACGGGCGGGTGCTCTACGAGCTAGCCGGCGCGCACGACTCGGCGGGCCTGGAAGATGAGGCGCTCCAGTGGTACGAGCGGGCGCTTGCGCGGCGGATCGACGAACCGTACCGGCACCGCGCTCTCATCCAGCAGGCCTCGACCCTCCGGCACCTGGGTCGGTTCGACGAGTCGTTGGCGATCCTGGACCGGCTCGCGGAAGAGTACCCGGGCAACACGGCGGTGGTGCTCTTCCGCGCCCTCACGCTGCACGACCTCGGTCGCGACACCGAGGCATTGCGTGCAACCGCAGCGCAATTGGTTGCCTCCAGCGCTGAACCCGACGTGCAGCGTTATCTCAACTCGCTGACGCGCTTCACCGACGCGATCGGCAACTAGTCACCTCGGCCGAAGCTGCCGACCGGCGCGTCGAGCGTCACCCCTCCGCGAGCTGGTCGAGTAGCGGAGGAGCGCAGTGGGGGAGCGTATCGAGACCACCGCGAGCGACCCTTCGATACGCCCTCCGCAGGCTCCGGGCTACTCAGGGATCGCCGCTCCCTACTCAGGGTCGTGAGCAGTCAGTCCTGCTGGGGCGCGCTCAGCCAGGGGTGCCCCGGAAGCGTGCGCTGAAGCATCTGGTGCAGCCAGCGCCGTTGCGACGCATCGAGCAAGGGCCAGGCGACGTCGAAGTCCTGCTGGTCCTTCGCGCGCAGGCCACGGGCCTTGTAGAGCAACTGGATCTCCGGCCGCAGGTAGCGCACCCCGTCCTTGTCCCACAGCGCTTCGGACATCGGCATGGTGATCTCCGGATCGCGTTTGTAGACCCAGGTCTTCGCGTCACCGGGGGCGAGGAGCACGTCATACTCCCATGGCCGGTTCCAGCCGGGTCGCAGCCAGAGCTGCTCCGATCCCGCGTGCGCGACCTCGTCGAAGGACGCCGGGTCATCTGCGAAAACCGGCTTGAGCGCACCGGATCCGGCCGCCCACACGTCATACCGAGCACGCACGAACCGGCGGAACTCCTCGACCTCGGTGCGCAGCACCGAGAGGTCGCAGTCCTCGTGCGGACGCGTCACGCCGGTGAACGCCTCGATGGCCCACCCGCCCGCGATGAACCAGGTGCCCGAGTAGTCCGCCAGCATCTCCGCGACATCCGCGGGAGTACGTGGTCGCCACGGTCCGTACGTCGCGGAGAACTCGGCTTCGCTGGGCTGCCACACCTCGGTCATCCCGGAACAGTAGCGGGCGGGACCTCGATACGCTCCTTCGTCGCTACTCGGCCGCCGCAGCGCGCCACTCGTTGTCGTCGGCCGCCGACGCCTCGTTGGCTGCGGTCGCCAGTTGCTGCGGGTCCAGGTCCGGGTCTCCGGGCTGCTCGTCGTCGGTCCGCGCACCCGCATTCGCCTGGTGCGTAAAGCGTTCCAGCTCGGCGAGCACCGCTGCGTGCTGGTCCACGCACAGCATCACCAGGTCGCCCGGATTGGCCAGGTGCACCGCATGCCGGGTCGCTTCGAGCTCGTGGAGCACGGTGAACACCTGCCGACACCGGGCACCGTCGGCCATCGCCTCGCGGACGCCTTCCTCGACGAGCGCCGCGGCGACGCCGGGCTCCCGCCGTCGCAGGTTGTCGTCCTCACGCAGGATGAGCACGTCGAAGTACTTCGCTGCGGCGCGGCCGAGTTCACGGATGTCGTCGTCGCGGCGGTCTCCGGCGGCACCCACCATCCCGATGCGCGAGATCCGGTGGTCGGCCGCTCCCTGCCGCTGCCGGACATAACCCTCGACGAACTCGCCGAGCCGGTGCATGCCCGGCGGGTTGTGGCAGTAGTCGACGAAGACCTCGGCGTGGTTGACCTCGACGCGGTTGAGTCGTCCGGGGGACAGGTAGTAGGTCGTCGTGAACGTCCGCAGGCCCTGCCGTATGTCGTGCAGCGGCGCACCTGCAGCGAACGCGGCACCCGCCGCGGCGAGCGCGTTGGCGACATTCATCCGGGCCGTGCCACCGAAGGTCGACGGCAACAGGTGCGTCCATGCCAGCGGCATGGCACGACGGCCCTGTTTCAGCACGATCATCTCGCCCCGGTCGGAGGGCTCCAGCACGACGGCCCGCGCACCCCGGCGGCACTTCTCGTCGATGAAGTCCCGGACCCGGCTCCCGGGCGGCTCCATCGAGAACCAGACGACGGTGCCCGAGCACCGGCGGCGCATCGCCCGCACCAGCGGGTCGTCGGCGTTGAGCACGGCATACCCGTCACGCGGAACCGCTTCCACGATCACGGCTTTCACCCGCGCCAGCTGCTCGAGCGTGTCGATGCCGTGCATTCCGAGGTGATCGGGCGCGATGTTGGTGACGACCGCGATGTCGTTGCGGTCGTACCCCAGACCTTCGCGGAGTATGCCGCCGCGCGCGACCTCGAGCACCGCGAAGTCGACCCGCGGATTCTGCAGCACCATGCGCGCTGAGCGCGGGCCGGACGCGTCCGCCTTGATCAGCAGACGCTCGTCCACCAGGATGCCGTCGGTCGACGTCATACCGACCTTGCGGCCGAGGCTCTTCATGATGTGCGCCAGCATGCGCGACGTCGTCGTCTTGCCGTTGGTGCCCGTCACCGCCACGATCGGCACCCGGGACGGCGCACCGGCGGGGAAGAGCAGGTCGACGACGGGTTTGGCGATGAACTGCGGCTCGCCGACCGTCGGGTGCGTGTGCATCCGGAAACCGGGAGCGGCGTTGACCTCGCAGATCGCACCGCCGGTCTCGCGCACCGGTGCCGTGATGTCCGGGCAGATGAAGTCGATCCCGGCGATGTCCAGACCGATGAGTTGCGCTGCCTCTTCGGCGATCTCGACGTTGTCCGGGTGCGCGTCGAAGGTCCGGTCGATTGAGATGCCCCCGGTCGACATGTTCCCGGTGAGGGCGAGTTTGACCATCTCGTCCTTCGGCGGCACCGCGTCCATCTCGTAGCCCTGCTCGCGGACGAGTTCGACGGCGGCGTCGTCGACCGCGATCCGGGTCAGCACCTTCTCGTGCCCGACGCCGCGTCGTGGATCGGCGTTGGTGATGTCGACGAGTTCGGCGATCGTGTGCGTGCCGTCGCCGATCACGTGCGCCGGGACACGCTCGGCGATGGCCGCCATCCGCCCGCCGATGATGAGGCAGCGGTAGTCCTTGCCGGTGATGAACGACTCCACCTGCACGATGCCGCGGCGGCTCTGCTCGGCGGCCAGCGGGAACGCCCGGCGCACCTCGTCCTCGGTCTGCAGGTTGAGGATCACCCCACGGCCGTGGTTGCCGTCCAACGGTTTGACCACGACCGGGAATCCGATCCGGCCGGCGGCGGTGGCGGCGCCGTCGGCGGTGCGCACGGTGACCGCTTTCGGCACCGGCAGACCCGCCGAGCCGAGCAGCGTCGCCGTGAGGTTCTTGTCACCGGCGATGTCGACGGCGAGGGCCGGCGTCCGGGAGGTCATGGTGGCGCGGATCCGCTGGGCATGGACCCCCTGACCGAGTTGCACCAGCGAATGCTGGTTGAGCCGCGTCCACGGGATGTCCCTGCTGACCGCCTCGTCGATGATCGCAGCGGTCGACGGGCCGAAGGCGGTGCGCCCGGCGAGCCGGAGGAACTGGTCGAGCTCGGTGGTGAAGTCGAAATCGTCTGTGGGGACTACCAGTTCGTTGACGAGTCGGACCGCAAGCTCACCAGCAGCGACGCCGACGCGTTCGTCGTAGAACCCGAAGATGACGTTGTAGACCCCGGGCCGGCTCTTGTCGCCACGCGTCTTGCCGCGCCGCAGGTCGTGACCGGCCTCCTGCTGCAGTTGCAGCGCGACGTGCTCGGCGACGTGCCCCAGCCAGGTGCCCTCCCGCAGCCGCTCCACGAAGCCCCCGCGATGACCGCGGGAGCAGGTGTGCTCCGACAGACCGGGCAACCGCTCGAGCAGGGCATCGGTGAAGCCGGGCAGCTTGTCGGTCGGGAACTCCTCCAACTCGCCGAGGTCGACGAGCAGGTGGACCGCAGGACCGTAGTCCCAGACGTTCGGACCGCGGTAGACCCGCGACCGCAGCACCTTCAACTGACCGCTCGTCGGTGAGTTCTCCATCGACCTGCTCCTCTCGTGCTGTCGTCCGTATGGCGGGACAGGCGTCTCAGCGGCGCAGTGCCGCCGCGGCGGTGGCCGTGTCGTGCCGGTCCCTGCTGGTCGAGACCGCGATGTCGGCATACTTCTCGTCGAACCCGGTGAGGGTCGCGGTCTCCAGATCGAAGGTCGCGCCGAACGGGAGGGTGTGCACGATCGCACCGGTCACGAGCAGCGGCGCGTCACGTTCGGCCTCGTGCGCGTCGGTGACCGCCGTGCGGGCATCGACCACGAAGACGGCGCCGGAGCCGACCACGGTCAGTTCGGTACCGCCGGTGATCTCCGCCGCGGTGTCCTCGTCGATCCCCATACCGAGCAGGCTGGGCGATGAGGCCACCAGGGACAGCAGGCGGCCGTATCGGGCCCGCTGGTCGAAGTGCTGGTCGACGATGACGCCGGGGAGCAGGCCGAGGCCGGCGGTGAGCTGGCTGGACCGCTGCCGCGGTGTCACTCCCTCGTCGCCCATCGAGATCATGAAGCGACTCATGATCGATGCCCCCGCGGAGGTTCCCGCGATGACGGCCCCGCGCTCGTGGGCCCGCAGGATCGCGGCACCGAGAGGCGTGCCCACGATCAGCTGGCTGAGCCGGAGCTGGTTGCCACCGGACAGGAAGATGCCCGTGGCGCCGTCGATGAGCGCCTGGAGCTCGTCGTCGCTGCTGTGGGCGCGGTCGGGTGGGTTGACCGCGTCGATCTGGGGTGCGCCGAGACGCGAGAACACGGTCGAGTAGACCTCGACGACCTCCTCCGGCACCGAGGATGCGGTCGGAATGATGACGATCCGTGACTTGCGGCCACCGGCCAGGTTCACGAACCGGCGCAGGATCGTCACCCGGCCGACCTTGTCCTCCGCGCCGCCGATGATCAGCAGGGACCGGCGAGCAGGATCAGACATGGGGCGAGTCTAGGGAAGCAGCGCGGATCGCGTCGGATGTCTCACCGTCGCCGGTCACCCGGTCGGCCTCCTCGACGTCCTCCCGAGAGATGCCGAGCATGAAGAGCACGGCATCCAGGTAGGGAACGTTGACGCTCGCGTCGGCCTGCTCGCGCACGACGGGTTTGGCGTTGAACGCCACCCCCAGGCCGGCGATGGCCAGCATGTCGAGGTCGTTGGCGCCGTCGCCGACCGCGACCGTCCGCGACAGCGGAAGACCCTCCTCGGCGGCGAATCTGCGGAGAGCACGAGCCTTTTCGGCCCGGTCGACGATCGTGCCTTCGACCCGGCCGGTCAGCTTGCCGTCGCTGACCTCGAGCCGGTTGGCGTGCGCGTGGTCGATGCCGAGCTCGGCGGCCAGCGGGCCGACGATCTCCAGGAAGCCGCCGGAGACGACCGCGACCGAGAAGCCGAGCCGGCGCACGGTCCGGACCAGGGTGCGGGCGCCCGGCGTGAGCCGCACGGCGCCTCGTACCTCCTCGAAGACCGACTCGTCGAGGCCCGCGAGGCACCGGACCCGCTCGTGCAGGCTCTCCGCGAAATCCAGCTCGCCGCGCATCGCCCGCTCGGTCACCGCAGCGACCTCCTGCTCCCGGCCGGCGTGTGCCGCGAGCAACTCGATCACCTCGTCCCGGATCAGGGTGCTGTCGACATCCATCACGAGCAGCCGCCGGCCGCGGCGCGCTAGACCGCCGGGTGTGACGGCGATGTCCACCCCGTGGTCCGCCGCGATCAGCGCGAGGTGACGCCGCAGGGTCGGCACGTCCGCTCCGGACAGGTCCAGCTCGATCGTCGTCACCGGATCGCGGGACAACCGCCGGATGCGGTCGATGTTGGCGTGCTGCTCGCCGATCGCGGCGGTCACTGCGGCGAGTCCGCCGGAGCGCAGCGGGGCGCCCAGAACCACCACGGAGGCACGGCCGGTGCGCCGTGCCGGGTTGTCGCCGTGACCGGGCTCGATCGTGGCAGTGAGCCCGTGCCGCCCGGCCACGCCCGCGATCGCGTCCGACAGGTCCTCGGCGTCGCCGGCCGGCTGCAGCAGGGCCGTGAGCAGCAGTCGCCCACGCACCACGGCCTGCTCGAGGTCGAGCACCACCGACTCGGCTGCCGCGGCCGCGGCCAGTAGGTCGGCGGACACCCCTGGCCGGTCTTGCCCGACCAGGGTCACGAGCAGGGTGGTGTATGACGAATTCTGTTGTGGATCCGGCTGGTTCACGGTTTGATGACCGTCCCCTTGCCCACCACGGTGATGCCGGACTCGGTGACGGTGAAACCACGAGCGAGGTCCTCTTCGTGGTTCAGCCCGATGCTGGCCCCGTCGGGCACGTGGACGTCCTTGTCGATGATCGCCCGCTGGATGCGGCAGTGCCGGCCGATGTCGACGTTGTCCATCAGGATCGCGTCGTCCACCTGGGCGAACGAGTGCACCTTGACGTTGTTGGCGAGCACGGAGTTGCCGATGACCGAGCCGCTGACGATGCACCCGGGGGAGACCATCGAGCCGGTCGCCATACCGCTGCGGTCCGATCCGCCGTGCACGAACTTCGCCGGCGGGTAGTTGGTGCCGCTGGTGAGGATCGGCCACGCGTAGTTGTAGAGGTTGAAGATCGGGTGGATGGACACCAGGTCCATGTGCGAGTCGTAGAACGAGTCGATCGTCCCGACATCACGCCAGTAGCCGCGGTCACGATCGGTCGTGCCGGGGATGTCGTTGTCGCGGAAGTCGTAGGCGTGCGCCTCGCCCCTTTCCACGAACGACGGGATGATGTTGCCGCCCATGTCGTGCTTGCTGTTGTCGTCCTCGGCGTCCGCGATCACCGCCTCGATGAGCGCATCGGTGTCGAAGACGTAGTTGCCCATCGACGCGAGCACCTCGTGCGGGGAGTCGGCGAGTCCGACAGGATCCGAGGGCTTTTCACGGAAGGCGCCGATCTTGGAGCCTTGCCCCTCCGCCAGCTCGATCACGCCGAACTGGTCCGCCAGCTCGATCGGCTGGCGGATCGCGGCCACACTGGCCCGGGCGCCGGACTGCATGTGCTGGTCGATCATCTGGTCGAAGTCCATGCGGTAGACGTGATCGGCGCCCACGACGACCACGATCTCGGGCTTCTCGTCGTAGATGAGGTTCAGGCTCTGGTAGATGGCGTCGGCCGAGCCGGAGAACCACTGCTTCCCGCGTCGTTGCTGGGCGGGAACCGGTGCCACGTAGTTGCCGAGCATCGTGGACATGCGCCAGGCCTTGGCGATGTGCCGGTCCAGGCTGTGCGACTTGTACTGCGTGAGCACCACCATGCGCAGGAAGCCGCTGTTGACCAGATTGGACAGCGCGAAATCGATCAGCCGGTAGATGCCGCCGAACGGCACCGCCGGTTTGGCTCGGTCCGCCGTCAGCGGCATGAGTCGTTTGCCCTCGCCGCCCGCCAGGACGATCGCCAGCACTGATGGACCACCTCGTCGCGCCATACCCCAGACCTTAAAGGGCAAGAAGGGGCTAGCGTCAGGTGTTGTGAGAGTCGATCTGCTGACCAAGGAATATCCGCCGAACATCTACGGCGGTGCGGGAGTGCACGTCACCGAGCTGGTGCGCGCGTTGCGGGCCTTGGGCGACGACGTCCAAGTGCGTGCCTTCGGCAGTCCGGTGAATGAGACCGGCACGACCGGTTATCCCGATCTGCCCGAACTACGAGACGCGAATGCCGCACTGCGGACGATGGGTGTGGACCTCACCATCGCGGCGGACTGCGCCGGCGCAGACATCGTGCACTCGCACACCTGGTACGCCAACTTCGCCGGGCACGTCGCATCCCTGCTGCACGGGGTCCCGCACGTGGTCACGGCCCACAGCTTGGAGCCGATGCGGCCGTGGAAGGCCGAGCAGCTGGGCGGTGGCTACCGGCTGTCGTCATACATCGAGCGGACGGCGTATGACGGCGCCGCCGCCGTGATCGCGGTCAGCCACGGCATGCGCAAGGACGTGCTGGCCAGCTATCCCGACCTCGATCCGGACAAGGTGCACGTGGTGCACAACGGCATCGATTCGCAGCTGTGGCACCGCGACACGAGCGACGAAGCGACCGCGACCGTGCGGCGTCACGGCGTCGACCCGGACAAGCCCAGCGTGATCTTCGTGGGTCGGATCACCCGGCAGAAGGGGCTGCCCTACTTGCTGCGTGCCGCTGCCGAGCTCCCGCCGGAGGTGCAACTGATCCTGTGCGCGGGCGCGCCGGACACCCCGGAGATCCTGCAGGAGGTCGAGGGTCTGGTCGCGACGCTGCGTGAGACCCGCGCCGGCGTGACCTGGATCGCGGACATGCTGCCGCGCGCAGAGGTCATCGCATTGCTCTCGGCCGCAACGGTTTTCGTCTGCCCGTCGGTGTACGAACCGCTCGGCATCGTCAACCTCGAGGCGATGGCGTGCGGCTGTCCCGTGGTCGGGACTGCGACCGGCGGCATCCCTGAGGTCGTGGCCGACGGTGAGACCGGCTGGCTGGTGCCGATCGACCAGGTCACCGACGGAACCGGCACACCGAAGGACCCGGACAGGTTCGTGGCCGACCTGGCCGCGGCGCTGACGACCGCGGTGAGCGATGCGATCGATGCGCGACGGCGTGGCGAAGCCGGGCGGGCGCGTGCCGTGCGCGAATTCGGCTGGGACACGATCGCCGGCCGCACCCAGGAGGTGTACTCAGCAGTGGCTGAGTAGGGTGAGGTGAGCCCGTGTCCCGTGCGGGTTGAGTAGGGCGAGGCACGAGCCCGTATCGAAACCGCGTGATCCTCAGGCCCGCAGCCCCGCGAGGTGCAGCGCTGCGGCGGTGGTGGCCTGGGCCATCGCCTGATCGGTGGCCGCTTGCAGCTCCCGCAGGGCGCGATGTCGTCCGGCATCGGCCGCCGCATCGAGCGCGTGTGAGTGACCGAGTGCGAAATCGACTGCGGCGCCGACGGTTCCGGCGGTCTGCAGGATCCGGATCGCCCGGCCCGGCAACCCGGACGGCAGACCCCACTCGCGCAGCGCGGCGACCTCATCGGCCTGTGCCCGCAGATTCGAGCCCGCGAACGGTTGGATGTCGAGCAGTTCCAGGGCGTTCGTCGCGTGCGCGAGACGTCCGCGCAGCTCTCGTTCGATCTGCGACTCGTGCAGCTCCTCCAGCCGGTGCGTCGGCGTGGGGTCGCAGTCGTATGCCGTCAGGCGGACCGCCATACCCTCGTCGCCCGCGGGGCCGAAGATCTCCACCGACGGGACCAGGGCGCCGCCGAGTGCCGGCACGTAGACGCATTCGCCGGAATCGGTGGCAGCGGCGGTGAGCTCGGGGTTGCCGCGGGGGAGACCGGAGATGTCGCCGGCACGCGGCAGGGCACACGCCAGGACCCGTTCGCCGAGGTCCTGCCAGGTCATCAGGTGACCGACGTCGCCGGCGATGTGGTCGACGTCCGGTAGGGCCCGCCGGACGGCCTCCTCGAGGTCGAGGTGACCCGCCCAGGCAGCGGTCACCCACAGGCTGAGACGCACGGCGGCGGGTAGGTCGGACATGGTCGCACCAGGGTATGCCGGGCGGCCGATCCCAAGTGACGACCGGTCACACGACACGAGGCCTCAGGCCGTAAGGTGCCACTCATGAGCGATGTGCTGGCCCTCGCCGACGTGACCGTGGTCCGGGGCAACAAGCGCCTGCTCGACAGCGTCAACTGGGAGGTCGAGGAGGGCGAACGCTGGGTCGTCCTCGGTCCCAACGGTGCCGGGAAGACGACGCTGCTGCAGGTCGCTGCTGCGCGGATGCATCCGACCGCAGGAGTCGCCGGTGTGCTCACCGAGGTCCTCGGCACGGTCGACGTCTTCGAACTGCGTCCACGGATCGGTCTGGCGTCGGCGTCCATCGCCGAGCGGATCCCGAACGCCGAGATCGTCGGTGATGTGGTCGTGACGGCGGCATACGGCATGGTCGGCCGGTGGCGGGAGCAGTATGACGAGCTCGACCACGGCCGGGCCCGCGAACTGTTGGACGCGCTCGGTGCGGGTCATCTGGTGGAGCGCCGGTTCGGCACCCTCAGCGAGGGTGAGCGCAAGCGGGTGCAGATCGCACGTGCCCTGATGACCGACCCCGAGCTGATGCTGCTCGACGAGCCGGCCGCTGGTCTCGACCTCGGTGGGCGTGAGGATCTGGTGCTCCGGCTGGGCCAGATCGCTCAGGACATCGAGTCGCCCGCACTCGTCCTGGTGACCCATCACGTGGAGGAGATCCCGCCAGGGTTCACCGACGTGCTGCTGCTGCGCGACGGCAAGGTGGTCGCCGCCGGTCCGATCGAGGTGACGCTGACCGCCGAGAACCTCTCCGCCACCTTCGGACTGGAGTTGGCGCTGGAGCGGGTGGGCGACCGGTGGGCAGCGCGCGCCGTGCAACAGCCGGCCGGCCGACACGCTGCGGACTGAGCCGTCCCGCTCATGTCCCTGACGCACATCCTGCTCATCACGCTTGCCGGCGTTGCCGCAGGCACGATCAACACCGTTGTCGGTTCTGGCACCCTGGTCACCTTCCCGACCCTGCTGGCGTTCGGCTACCCGGCGGTGCCGGCGAACATCTCCAACTCGGTCGGGCTGGTCGCCGGTGGTGTCTCGGGATCGTGGGGTTACCGCAAGGAGGTGGTCGGCGCCGGCGCGCGGTTGCGGCAGCTGACCCCGATGTCCTTCCTCGGTGCCGCCGTGGGTGCACTGCTGCTGATCTGGTTGCCGCCGGCGGCGTTCAAGGCCATCGTGCCGTCGCTGATCCTGCTCGGGGTGGTGCTGGTCCTGATCGGCCCGTGGCTGCAGAAGCGTGCGGCCGCCCACCATCCCGACGAGACCGCGCCGATGTCGCGCGGCCGGCAGCTCGCACTGACCGGCGGCGTCTTCGTCTGCGGCGTGTACGGCGGCTACTTCGGCGCCGCCCAGGGTGTCCTGCTGATGGGTCTGATGAGCGCGGTGCTGTCGGACTCGCTGCAGCGGCTCAACGGCATCAAGAACATCCTGAGCACGATCGTCAACTCGGTCGCCGCACTGACCTTCATCAGCGTGTCGTTCCACGACGTGCGCTGGTCAGTGGCCCTGCTGATCGCCATCGGGTCACTGATCGGTGGCTTCATCGGAGCCAAGGTCGGTCGGAAGTTGCCGCCGTGGCTGCTGCGCGCCTTCATCGTCGTCGTGGGTGTCGTCGCGATCGCGACGATGATCTGAGCCGACCTCGGTCAGCCGGTGGGGAGCGCGTGCAACTGCTCCTGCAGTGCGGTGAGCGCATCGGGGGTCAGCGTCGCGTCATACGTGGTCACCTGCCAGCGCCACTCGCCGCTGGTCCACTCGTAGGTCGTGTCGCTGCTCGTGTCGTCATCGACCGTGTCATCGTCGACGGTGTCGAAGTCCGGCCGCGTCAGCGGGCGACGACTGAACGACACGACCGGTTCGCCCAGGCTGCCGTCGAACGACCCGTCGTCCTCCCAGTAGTGCACGTCGATGGTGCCGGTATGGGTGAGCTGCAGGGTCACCGGCTGGGGTGCGACGTTCCGCTCGAACCATTCCTCGCGACGGCGCATGTCCGCCTGGTGCTCGGCCCAGTGGGCAGCGGCGCGTTCTTCCTCGGTGACGACCGGTCCGGTCCAGGTGAAGGTGTCGGCGGGAACGCTTCCGCCGACTCGGAACTCGGTCCATCCGGCGAGCAGGCCGGCGCGCTCGTTGCGCTTTTGAAGCAGTAGTCCGGTCTCGGCGTCGACGACGTAGGTCAGTGGATACGGCTTGTGTGACGGGGGAGCGAGTTCGACCTCCCAGGCCGGGCGCCCGAGGTACTCCGCGGGATGGACCGGGCCGGTCGGGGTCGTGAAGTCGGTGCCTTCGAACCGGTCGTGCGACGGTCGCGAGACGAGATCGGTGATCGTCCCGACCCACTGCACCTGGGAGACCTGGTCCTCGTAGGGACAGGCAGGATCCTCCTCGAACAGCCAGGCGCGGTCGCCGAGGATGAAGTACGGCGTGCCGTCCGGGTGATCCAGGCGGAGGTACTCGCCGGAGATGACGACGCGCAAAGTGGCCGGTCCGTCCTCGTCCGCAAGGACCACGGGAGTGAGCTGCGGTGCAGTGTGCTCCGACCAGGCCATGCCGACGTAGAGCTCGCGTTCATCGGTGCTGACCGTGCCATGGACCACCAGGTCCGGCTGGGTCGTGATCATCAGGTTCTTCAACGCAGACCAGGAGATTGTCGGTTCGCTCACCTCGGCACAGTATCCGTCGTGCCGCCGCCATGCCGGCAGGCTCGCGAGGCCCGTTTAGGCTGTGCGCTCGTGGCAGTCATCGAGATCACCGAAGCCGGCGACGAGAGGGTTCGCGACTATTTCCAGCTGACCGACGTCGCGTTGCGGCGGAAGCTGGAGCCGGAGCACGGTCTCTACATCGCCGAGAGCGAGAAGGTGATCCGGCGCGCCCTTGCTGCAGGGCACCGGCCACGGTCCTATCTGATGGGCCGCCGCTGGCTCACGGATCTCGCGGACCTCGTCGAGCAGGCCGATGCCGATGGTGTCCCGGTGTATGTCGGCAGCGACGAGGTGATCGAGCAGATGACCGGCTTCCACCTGCACCGCGGCGCGTTGGCGTCGATGCACCGCCCGGTGCTGCCGGCATACACCGAATTGCTTGCAGGCTCTGGTCGTTCGAGGATCGCGGTGCTGGAGGATCTGGTCGAGCACACGAATGTCGGTGCGATCTTCCGATCCGCCGCGGCGTTGGGCGTGGACGCGGTGCTGGTGACGCCGCGGTGCGCGGACCCGTTGTATCGCCGCTCGATCCGGGTGTCGATGGGGACCGTCTTCCAGGTCCCGTGGACGCGCATCGAGCCGTGGCCGGACGGTATCGAGGCGCTGCGCGCCGCCGGCTACACCGTGGCGGGTATGACGCTCGCCGACGATGCCGTCACGCTCGATGAGCTGGTGGCGCAGGATCATTCGAGGTTGGCGCTGGTCTTCGGCACGGAGGGTCATGGCCTGACTGCACGCGCAGATCAACTGCTCGACCTCCGGGTCACCATCCCGATGGCAGGTGGCGTCGACTCGCTGAACGTTGCCGCATCGTCCGCGGTCGCGTTCTACGCAACGCGGTAGCCGAGTCGGTTCGGGTCGGCGACGGATCGTGTGGCTCGGGTGACCATAGGGTGGACGCGTGCTCGAACTCGTGCTGCCGGATGCGTCTCGCCGTCAAGCGTTCTGGGAGGCGCACGCGGAGTGGGGGCCGGGGTTGCACGAAGACGGCTTCGGGATCGGTGCGGACGACGATGTCGAGTCGGAGGCCGGATTTGCCCAGTGGTTGGACAAGCTCTGCTCGGGTCCGGGAAGCCTGTGGTGGATCGTCGGGGACGAGGTGGTCGTGGGCGGGATCGCTTTGCGCGCTGAACGCGACGAGCGTGCCGCTGAGCACGGGCATCTCGGCTACGGAGTCCGCCCGTCGGCACGAGGCCGCGGGGTCGCGAGTTGGGCTGTGGATCGCGTACTCGAGCATGCGCGACGCCAGGGCCGGTTCGACCTGATCGCGGTGTGCCGCGACGACAACCTCGCGTCGATCCACACACTTGAGGGATGCGGCGGACGATTCCAGGCGAGATTCCAAAGAGGCGATGTCGGGCTACGGCGTTATGTGATCCCCCTTTGACGGCTCGCGCTGGTGGCGCGCCGCCCTGAGTAGTCCGCGAGGTACGAGCGGGCGTATCGAAGGGTAGGGCGAGGTGGCCCGCAGAACAATTCGCGCTGGTCGAGTAGGGCGAGCCGCTAGGCGAGCCTGTATCGAGACCCGCGGTCACGGGCCGAACATGTTGTGTTGTCATGTTATTCGGCGGGTGTGGTGGTGTGGGTGCGTCCGGTGGGGGTGGTCCAGGTGCATACGCCGTCGGGGGTCATGGTGACCGACCAGCCGGTGGAGTGCTTGGCGCGGTGATGGTGGCGGCATAGGCAGTGAAGGTTGGTCGGGGTGGTGTCCCCGGCCGGCCAGGGGGTGACGTGGTCGATGTCGCACCAGCGGGCGGGGCGGGTGCAGCCGGGGAACCGGCAGTGCACGTCCCGGGCTCGCACGAAGGCCGCGAGTTTCGTGCTGGGCCGGTAGTGGGTGTTACTGGTTGCGATGGTGACGCCGGTGTCGGCGTCCAGCAGGGCGCGGGTGATCGTGGCCCCGAACGATCGGGACAGTTCCTGGATGATGGTGGCGGGGATGATCCCGACCCCGGGCACGGTGGCATCACCGAGCCACGCTGTCACCGCGGGCTGCAGTGACGATGCTGGTGGTGTCGCCGGGGCCGGTGGTGATTGGCCCGGTGACCTCGTCGTGGTGTCGCAGTCTCTCTGGTGTTCGTGCTGCTGGTGGTGTTGCCAGTCGTCCCGGTCGTCCCGGTAGTCGTCCGGGTCGCACTCGTCGTCGTGGTCGTCGGGGTCGGGTGGGTAGAGGCGTTGCAGGAGGTCGTTGAACTCGGTTTCGATCTGCGCTTCGGTCTTCAGCACCGTCCGCGCACCACCGCCGTCGTCACTGTCGTCCGGCGATGGAACGGGTGTGCGAACGCGGCCGGCCACCCCGGAGCGCACCCACCACCTGCTGCGCTGCCAGGGACTGCGCTGCCGGTTCCGGTTGCTGGTGGTTGGAAGGCGGTGCCTTCGGCGGTGCGGTCTGTCCCACTGTCAGTTGTCGTGCCGTTGGTGGCGCCGGTACGGGTGTGGATGGGGATCTGGATGAGCAGGTTCGTGGTGACTTGGGCGTTGTTGAGGATGAGGTCGGTCAGGGCGTCGGCGCGGCATTCGGCCAGTGTTTTGGTGGTGGTGGTGGTGTCGGCGTGCAGGTGCCGGGCCAGGTCGTCGACGGCGGCCATGATTTTCGCGGCTGCCGTACTGGGCAGGATGGCGTGCAGGTGGCACAGGCCGGGTTCGTCGTCGGGGTGGGTGTACACGCCGATCCGGTCGCGGCGGCGCCGGGTGGCGGCGTTCCCGCCGGCGACCGGGTCGAGGGCGACCAGGGCCTTGTGGGTGCGGTGTTGCACCTGCCGGGTGGATTGGCGGGCCAGCAGGTCGATGTTGGCGTCTTCGACGGCGACGGCTTGCGCGTGGGTGAGCCCCGCGCGGGTGGCGGGGTCGTCCGGGTCGGCGCCCAGCAACGCGGTCTCGATCTGCCGGGCCAGGTCCAGGGTGATGGGGTCGCCGTCGTCGTTGACGGTGCTGACCCGGCCCAGGGCCCGGTGGATGGTGCTCAGTTTGGCCGGTTCCAGCCGTCCGGCGGCGACCTGCCGGAACAGTCTGGGGGTGCGGGTGATCGCGTCGCTGGCCTCGGCAACCCGGTGCACGGCGTACCCGGGGGTCCACCCCAGCAGGGGCCCGACCTCACACCCGATGTATTCGTCCTGGTGCGCCCCGATCGCGTGCCGGACCTGCCGGGTCCTCGACCCGTCGGCTTCGTCATGGTCGGGGATCACGGTTTCTTCGACCGCGGCGGCTTGGGCCAGGCGGGCGGACTGGATCGCCCACGCGGTGTTCAGCACCTGTTGCGCGGCGACGGTCTGCTGCAGCAGGTCGTGTTTGGTCAGGGTGATCTCATCGAGGCGGGTGTCCTCGAACGCGGCGGTCAGCAACTGCATCGCGGCATGGAGTTTCTCCGCGGCGGTGGTGTTGTTGGTGTCCCCTCCCATGAACTTATGGTACGCGTGTTCGATGCTGGTGGCAAGGGTTGATCGCCTGTATTTCGTGTCCTGTGAGTGTTTTTCGTGGATTCCTTAGTGCCCCGGGTTGTTGCTGTGCGTGGTGGTTGACCTCGATACGTCCTCGCCTAGCGGCTCGGACTACTCGGCCAACGCGGGGGCGGTCACTCGGCCGGCGCGGTCGTCCTTCGGCATCGCAGGGGTGGTCACCCAGCCCGGCGCGGGGTGGTCACCCAGCCCGGCGCGGGGTGGTCACCCAGCCCGGCGCGGGGGTGGTCGCCCGGCCGGCGCAAGGGCGGTCGCCCGGCCGGCGCAGGGGTGGTCACCCGGCCGGCGCAGGGTGGTCACTCGGGCAGCTCGGAGTGGCGACGCGCCAGCTCCGTCGCCGGCGGGCAGCGCGGCGGAGGTCGACCTCGTGCTTCGGCGCAGTAGGTTCGGAACTGTCAGCATCCGTCGGACGATCGGAAGGGCTCATGGACACCAAGACCTGGTGGATCATCATCGCCATCCTCGTAGTGATCGTGATCCTCGTCCTCATCGCGATGTGGCAGGGGAAGCGCCGCGCTGTGGCCAGGCGGGAGGAGGTCCGCGAACTGCGCGGGCAGGCCAAGGGCAACGAGACGACCGTGGCCGAGGCCGGGCAACGCGCTGCCGACGCCACCGCCGCCGCGGAGCGGGCACGCGCCGCGGCCGACGCGCAGGAGGAGAAGGCCCGGAAGCTCGAGGCGGAGGCCGAGTTCGAGCGCAACGCGGCAGCGGCCATCGAACGAGATCACACCGAGACGCTGCGGCGCGCGGACCGGCTCGACCCGGACACGCCGACCGACCGTGCGGGCAACCGCATCCAGGGCGCCGGAGCCGGAGGCGGCACAGGGGAGAGCCCGATCGACCCCGCGACCGGGAGGCCGGTCGAAGAGGCCGTGCGACATGACGACCCACCGCGGGCCGACAAACTCGCCGAGCCGGGGAGCGGCGACGTGGACGACGCGACCGGGGACGACAACGGGCCGGAGAGCTGAGACCCTCCGAGCCCCAGGCTATTTCGCCTGATAGAGCGCGGTGATCACGCCGCGGGCCAGCAGGTTGCCGCCGGTCGTGAAGGTGGCGACCGCCGGGCTGACGCTGTCGTCCAGGCCGAGGTCCGCCCCCACCGCGTGCACGGCGAACATGTAGCGGTGCGGTCGGTCGCCGGCGGGCGGCGCCGCACCGCCATACGCCTTGGAACCGAAGTCGTTGCGCACGTGGAAGGCTCCGGCGGGCAGGTCGCCACCGCCACCGGCACCCGCGGGCAGCGAGGTCACGTCGGCAGGTATGCCGAGCAGCAGCCAGTGCCAGAAGCCCGACGGGGTCGGCGCGTCCGGGTCGAAGCAGGTCACCACATAGCCGGCGGTGCCCTCCGGGGCACCACTCCAGGACAGCTGCGGCGAGGTGTTGCCACCGGTGAATCCCCAGTCGTTGAAGACCTGTTCGTCCGGGAGCGGGTCGCCGTCGGAGAACGACTCACTGGTCACAGTCAGCGCAGGGACCGTGGGGAGCAGGGCGTAGGGGTCGGGTGCTTCAGGGCGTTCCAGATCCATGTCCCCAACGTACTCGCCTACGCCGTGACGCGAGCCGCCTCCATGATCAGGCTGTATGACGCCTGCCGCTCCTTCGGGTCGTGCACGTTCGTCGTGATCATCAGCTCGTCGGCCCCGCAGGACGTGGCGCGGTCCGTGATCCCGGCATACACCTCGTCGCCCGTGCCCGCGGTGACGAACCGGCCGAGGTTGTTGACCAGGTGCTCCTCCATCTCGGTCCACTCGTGAGCCGCAGCCTCCTCGGGCGTGGGCATCGGTCCCGGGCGGTTCTGCCGCAGACGCACCGTGGACAGGAACGCCGCGCGCTCCAGTTCCCTTGCCCGCTCTGGGGTTTCGGCAGCGATCGCCGATACGGCCAGCATGCTGTGCGGCTCATCCGGGCAATCCTGGCGGCCATTGGGCTGGAACGAGCTGCGGTAGGCGTCGAATGCGTCCGTCGGGTCGACACTGCCGAAATGCCCGGCGAAGGCGAAGTTGGTGCCGAGCACGCCGGCTGCCTGTGCGCCATACATGCTGGAGCCGAGGATCCAGATCGGCGGCAACGGCACGTCCCGCGGCTGCGCGCTGATCGGCGCGAACGGGTGGTCTTCGGGGAAGCCGTCGACATACGCACGCAGCTCGGCGTACTGCTGCGGGAAGTCGTCCGCGGTCAGCGCCTCCTTGCTGCGGCGCAGCGCGAAAGCGGTCAGCTGGTCGGTGCCGGGTGCGCGCCCGAGACCCAGGTCGATCCGCCCCGGGTGCAGAGCTTCCAGCACCCGGAACGTCTCGGCGACCTGCAGCGGCGCGTGGTTGGGCAGCATGATGCCGCCGGCACCCACCCGGATCCGCTCGGTGGCGGCTGCGACCGTGGCGATCATGACGACCGGCGAGGAGCTCGCAACGCTCGGCAGGTTGTGGTGCTCGGCGACCCAGAACCGCTCGTAACCCAGTGATTCGGTGTGTTGCGCCAGCGCGACGGTTTCGCGCAGCGCGTCGGACGCGGTGCGCCCGGCGGAGATGGGGGAGAGATCCAGCACGGAGAGAGGTATGGCGGTATCGGTCACGACACGTGCAACACCACCGACAGGCGGTGGCATTCCGCCGGTCGAGACAGCCGGTTACCAATGGGTAAGGTTCGTGCATGGAACCGATCTACACCGGCGTGATCACCTTCGCCCGCGGCGTCTTCGCGTTGCAGGGGCTGAAGTTCGAACGCACCGGGTCCGAGAACATCCCACGCACGGGTGGCGCGGTCATCGCGATGAACCACATCGGCTACTTCGACTTCTCCTACGCCGGGTACTCGGCGCTCGACGTCGGGCGACTGGTGCGCTTCATGGCCAAGAAGGACGTCTTCGAGCACAAGGTGTCCGGTCCCCTCATGCGCGGGATGAAGCACATCCCAGTGGACCGCTCGGCGGGCGCGGACGCCTATCGAGCGGCGGTGGATGCGCTGCGCGCCGGCGAACTCATCGGCGTGTTCCCGGAGACGACCATCTCGCAGTCCTTCGAACTGCTGCCGTTCAAGTCCGGTGCGGTCCGGATGGCGAAGGAGGCCGGTGTTCCGGTGATCCCGATGATCCTGTGGGGCTCGCAACGGGTGTGGACCAAGGGTCAGCCGCGGAACATGTGGCGGCCGAAGGTGCCGATCCGGATCGACGTCGGCGCCCCGATCCCGATCGCGGCGGACGCGGACGTCGAGGCGGAGACCGTCGCCCTCCGCACCCGGATGGAGACGATGCTGCACGCCGTGCAGGAGGGCTACGAACCGCTGACCGGCGGCGATCTGAAGTACCTGCCGGCCCGCCTCGGCGGCACCGCGCCCATACCCGAGGAGGCTGAGCGGCGTACCGAGGGGCAACAGCCCTGACCGCCACGGGTTGTCGGTGCCCGGTCACAGACTGACACCATGACTTCCGTGACCTCCCCGAGCATCGAAACCGTCGCCGACGACGTACTGGGTGTCCTCGCCGGCCCGGACGCGCACCTGCGTGACGGGCAGCTGGAGGCGCTGCAGGCCCTCACACGGCCGGGTGCGAGGGTGCTGGTGGTCCAGGCGACCGGTTGGGGCAAGTCGGCGGTCTACTGGATCGCGACGTCCTGGCTGCGTGCCCAGGGCCGCGGCCCGACCCTGGTCATCTCGCCACTTCTGTCGCTGATGCGGGACCAGGTCGCGGCGGCCTCGCGCGCCGGGTTGCGCGCGGCGACGCTGAACAGTTCGAACGTCGGGGAGTGGCAACGGATCGAGGCCGACCTCGCCGCGGGTGAGGTCGACGTGCTGCTGGTGTCACCGGAGCGCCTGGCCAACCCCACCTTCGGCGCACGTGTGATGGAGGCTCTCACCGGCGCCCTCGGTCTGGTGGTCGTCGACGAAGCGCACTCGGTGTCGGACTGGGGCCACGACTTCCGGCCGGACTATCGCCGGGTCACCGACGTGCTGCGCCGGCTCAACCCCGACACGCCGGTCCTTGCCACGACCGCCACCGCCAACGCCCGCGTCGTGGAGGACATCGCCGCACAGTTCGGCGACGACACGGTGGTGCTGCGCGGACCCCTGGCGCGGGCCAGTCTGCAATTGGCCGTGCTGCTCCTGATGGACCCGTTGCAGCGCTTCGCCTGGGTGGTCGACCACCTGCCGCAGCTGGCGGGGTCGGGCATCGTCTACACGCTGACCGTGGCCGACGCCGAGCGGCTCACCGAAGCGATCCGCAGCAGGTATGGCGCGCAGCTGCCGGTCGCGGCCTACACCGGACAGCTCGACTCCGACAGCCGCGAGTCGCTGGAGGCCGACCTGAGGGACAACCGCGTCAAGGCCCTGGTCGCCACCTCGGCCCTCGGGATGGGCTACGACAAGCCGGACCTCGGATTCGTCATACACGTCGGAGCGCCGCCGTCCCCGGTGTCGTACTACCAGCAGGTCGGGCGTGCCGGGCGCGCGATCGACCACGCCCTGGTGGCGCTGCTGCCCTCGGCGGGCGACGACGGCGTGTGGGACTACTTCGCGACCGCGACCATCCCCAAGGAGCCGCAGGTCCGCAGCCTGCTGGACACCCTCGGCTCCGCCGAGGCGACGATGTCCGTCCCGCAGCTGGAGGCCGAGACGGGACTACGGCGCACAAAAGTCGACCTGCTGCTGAAGCAGCTGGCGGTCGACGGCATCACCGAACGCTCGGCGGACGGCTGGCGGGCCACGGGCACGCCGTGGCGCTACGACCAGGACCACTACGACGGGGTGCTCGCGGTCCGGCGGCGCGAAGCCGACATCATGCGGCGCTACATCCGCGGCGAGCAGTGCTTGATGCAGTTGCTGCAGCAGTCGCTGGACGACCCGGACGCCGCGCCGTGCGGCCGTTGCTCGGTCTGTCTCGGGCAGCTGCCGGATCCACTGGGTGCGCAACCGGCACCGGACACCATGGCACAGGTCCGGCAGGTGCTCCGCACCGAGCAACACCTGCTGGAGCCACGCAAGATGTGGCCGGGCGGGGCGTTCGGGCGCCGCGGCCGGATCCCGGCAGCCGAGGCGGCCGACGAGGGCCGGGTGATCGTGCACGCGGACGCCGTGGAGTGGGGCGACCTGCTGGCCGGGCCGTTGCGCCACGACGCGCCGCCGCCGGCGGACCTGCTCGACGCGTGCGTGCGCACGCTGGCGCAGTGGTCGTGGTCCACGCGGCCGCAGCTCATCGTCGGCCTCAGCGCACTCGGACATCCCCAACTGGTCGGCGGGGTCGTGGAGTCACTGGGCGCTGCCGGCCGCTTGCCGACCGCGCCGTGGCAGTTCGACGGGACGCCGCCGGCCGACGCGGCCTCCGTCGACGAGGCGACCTTCTGGCGGGACGCACTCCAGGACAGCACCGTGCCGGACGTCGCCGACCGGACGGTCCTGCTCGTGGTCGACCGGTCCTCGTCCGGGTGGGCTGTCACCCTGGCCGCGGCGACCCTGAGAACCGCCGGTGCCAACGCGGTGCTGCCGTTGCTGTTGCACCGTTCCGTCGGCTGAGATTGCGGTTCGCCGGGCGTTCACGGAGGGTTCCATCGGATCGGGTAGCTTCGCAGTCATGCGTGCACTCACCGTCATACCTGGACAGTCCGGCAGTCTCTCGGTCGAGGACATGCCCGAGCCGGACGACGCGCTGGGTGACGTGCTGGTCGACGGCCTGGCCGTCGGGGTCTGCGGCACCGACCACGAGCTCGCGGACGGCTCCTATGGCTGGGCACCCGACGGATCCGAGCGGTTGATCCTCGGCCACGAGGCGCTCGGGCGGGTGCGTGAGGCCCCGAGTGGCAGTGGCTTCGCCGCCGGTGACCTCATCGTGGGTGTGGTCCGTATGCCGGACCCGGTCCCGTGCGGTGCCTGCGCGCACGGCGAGTGGGACATGTGCCGCAACGGTCGGTACACCGAGCACGGCATCAAGCAGTTGCACGGCTTCGCCGCCGAGCGCTGGCGGGTCCAGTCCGCGCACGCGGTGAAGCTGGACCCGGCCCTCGAAACCGTCGGCATGCTGATGGAACCCACCACGATCGTCGCGAAGGCGTGGGAACAGGTCGACCGGATCGGTGGCCGTGGCTGGTTCGAACCGCGCTCGGTGCTGGTGACCGGCGCCGGGTCGATCGGCCTGCTCGCGGCGATGATCGGCACCCAACGCGGGCTGGACGTGCACGTGCTGGACCGGGTGACGGAGGGGCTCAAACCGGACCTGGTCGGCGACCTCGGCGCGACCTACCACTCCGAGAACGTCGACCAGGTCATCAAGTCCGTCGAGCCGGACGTGGTCATCGAAGGCACCGGCGCCACGCCGGTCCTCGGCGCCGTGCTGGCCAACCCGAAGCCCTACGCGATCACCGTGCTGACCGGCATCTCCGACCCGGGTGAGCAGGAGACCCTCGACCTGGGCACGATCAACCGCTCGACGGTGCTCGGGAACAGCGCCGTCGTCGGCTCGGTCAACGCCAACCTGCGGCACTACCGGGCCGCGGCAGAAGCACTTGCCGCCGCCGACCTCGGCTGGCTGGAACGACTGGTGACCCGCCGCGTCCCGCTGGAGAAGTTCGCCGACGCGTTCGCCGCACAGCAGGACGACGTCAAGGTCGTGCTGACCATCGGCTGACCGGGCACCCGGCCTGTCGGTCGTCTCGGGGACAATGTGCAGGTGCGTTCCACGGCCAGCATCATGCATCTGGACCTGGACGCCTTCTTCGCCGCCGTCGAGCAGCGCGACAAACCGTCACTGCGCGGCAAACCGGTGTGCGTCGGGGGCATCGGCGCGCGCGGTGTCGTCGCCACCGCGTCATACGAAGCCCGTCGCTTCGGTGCGCGCTCGGCCATGCCGACCGCGGAGGCCCGGCGCAGATGCCCACCCGGCACCGCGTTCCTCTACCCTCGCGGCGACGCGTATCGGGCATCGAGCCGGATCGTCATGGACCTGCTGCGGCAGGTGTCCCCGCTGGTCGAACAGGTCAGTGTGGATGAGGCGTATGTCGACCTGGCGGCCGGGGAGGGGCTCGATCTGACTCCGGACGGGGTCCGCGCCACCGTCAACGACCTCCTGCGCGAGATCACCGCAGCCACAGGTGGTTTGACCGCCTCTGCCGGCATCGGCACGTCGAAGATGCTGGCGAAGATCGGCTCCGACCTGGACAAGCCCGCAGGGTTGGTGCTCGTGCCACCGGGCCAGGAGCTGGAGCTGCTGGCCCCACTGTCGGTGCGGGTGGTGAGCGGCATCGGTCCCGCCACCGAGGCCCGGCTGCGCAGCTTCGGGGTGGAGACGGTCGCCGACCTGCAGCGGATGGAACGCCCCGACCTGGTGAGCATCTTCGGGTCGGCGCACGGCGGCAGCCTCTACGAGCTGGCGCGTGCCCGGGACGACCGGGAGGTGGTCGTCGAGCGGGAGGCCAAGAGCGTCTCCGCGGAGGAGACCTTCGAGCACGACGTCGTCGACCACGACGTGCTGGACGCCGAACTGGTCAGCCTGGCCCGGCGTACCGCCGCACGGCTCGGCAAGTCAGCCGCATTCGCGCGGACCGTCACCATCAAGGTCCGGCAGCACGACTTCGCGACGTCGACACGGTCCGAGACGTTGCTGCACCCGACCGGTGACGCCGGCGTGATCCTCGACGTGGCGCGCCGGCTCCTCGCCGGGGTCGACGTGTCGAACGGCTTGCGGTTGCTCGGTGTCGGTGTGTCCGGGCTCAGCACGCACGCGCAGGAGCAGCTGCGCTTCGACGAGGACCATGACCCGTTGCTGCCGATCGGTGAGGCCGACGCCGAGGTGCCGGCGACCCCGGCGGGCGATGTGCGTCGCACGCCGGGCCCCGCGGCATACACCGGGGACGGTCCGCCGGACTGGTGGCCCGGCCAGGACGTCGAGCACACCGAGCAGGGCACGGGCTGGGTGTGGGGCAGTGGGCTGGGGCGGGTGACCGTCCGCTTCGAGGGCCCGACGACCGGCCCCGGGCCGGTGCGGACCTTTCGCGCCGACGACCCCGCGCTGCGCAAGACCGGGCCGCCGCAGTGGTGACGGCGTCGCCGATGCCGGGCCGACCGGTCCGGAGCCGCGGTCAGGCGCGGTCGCGCGATCGGATGAGACAGTCCACCTCGACCTCCAGCACCGGTTTGCCGAGCTGATTGCGCAGCCGCCCCTGGATGACCACCGCACACCGGCCGGGGCCGTCCGGCACGACGGACAGCATGGTCACCGAGCAGCTCAGCCCATCGCCGGCGCGGACCGGGCGCAGGAACCTCACCTCCCGCAGGGCGCGACCGGCGATGACGTCGTACTTGTTGTAGACCGCCTCGACGGCGAGCTTCTGATAGATCGACAGCGTGTGCAGACCGCTCGCGATCAGCCCACCGAAGTCACTGGTCGCCGCGAGCTGCGGGTCCACGTGGAAGTATTGCGGGTCCCACGCCGATGCGTAGGCGATGATCGCTTCCTCCGTGACGTCCAGCGTGCCGCAGTCGAACTCCTGCATGACCGGGATGTCCTCGGCCGGCAGCAGACGCCCGGCCGACCGGTCGATGGGCGACGCATCCAGGAACCAGCCGTGCACCATGCCGTCCGGTCGGCCGCGTTCGAGGAAGTATTCGGTGCCGAACGATTTCGCGAAGACGTCCGGGGGCATCGCCATGAACATGCCGATGTCGGACACCTGGCTGCGGTGCGATCGCATCGCGGCGCGAATGCGATCCAGGTAGTCGGAAACGTCGACTGCCCAATGGAGTTCGGCTTCCGGCATACCCATCGGGTTGCCGTCGTCCATCGGGCCGTCCGGGTCGAAGTTCATGTCGAGCCCGGCGGCTCGCGCCGCGTCCGCCTGCGCCCGCATGGCGTCGCGGTTCATCGTCTCTTCGAGCACCCGTGGGGTGCGCGCCGCACGCTCGGCCGCGGCGTAGGTGACGGCGTGCACCTTGACGTGATCGGGGTGGCCGTAGCTGCCGTGCCAGTCGTAACCGACCAGGACGTCGGCGTCCTCCTCGTCGAGGATCGCGGCGAGTCGCGCCGCGGCGTCCTCGAGCGGTGCCTGGTGGAAGGACTCCGGGTCGGAGTTCTGCTCCCAACCGGTCATGCCGGAGTCGTGGTAGCCCAGCCAGGCGACGCGCGCAGTGCCGGTGACCCGTGCCGACGCCTCGGCCTCGGCACGACGCCGGGCCGCCAAGGACTCGCCGGGGGCCAGGTCGTCGGGCACTTCGCCGTGCTCGCCGCCGGTGGCGTAGACGACCACCACGCGATGACCCTCGTCCGAAGCGCGTGACATGGAGCCGGCGGTCTGCGAACTCTCGTCGTCGGGATGCGCGTGGAAGAAGACGATGGTCGACATTCCAGGAATTTTGGCACCACGCGCCGACACCGGGTAGAAGAGGGTCATGACGTCAGCCGAGATGCGAAGGGATCCCCATCCGCTGACCGGGCAGCCCTTCGAGTCACCCGTGCCGGCCGGGACCGGGTGGCCGGGGGACCGCGCCACCGGTGACACCCCGGTGGCCGGCACGCCTGCCGCGGTGCGTCGCCTGGCCCGATCGGCGGGGACGATCGACGAACTCGACGCGCGCATCTCGGTCTGCCGCGCCTGCCCGAGGCTCGTCGCGTGGCGGGAGGAGGTCGCCACGACCGGTCGTCGACGGTCGTTCGCGCAGGAGCCCTACTGGGGGCGGCCGGTGCCTGCCTTCGGCGATGTCGACGCCACACGGCTCATCGTCGGGCTGGCGCCGGCGGCGAACGGCGCGAACCGCACGGGACGGATGTTCACCGGTGACCGGTCGGGGGACTGGCTCTTCGCCGCGCTCCACCGTGCCGGGTTCGCGAATCAGCCGTCCTCGATGAGCGCCGGAGACGGCCTGCAACTGCGCGGGATCCGGATCACCGCCCCGGTCCGCTGCGCACCGCCGGCGAACAAGCCGACCACCGCCGAGAAGGCCACCTGCGCGCCGTGGCTGGAACGGGAGCTGCAACTGTCGGCCGACACGCTGCGCGTCATTCTCACGTTGGGCGGGATCGGCTGGGACACAACCATTTCCACCGCCCGGACGCTCGGCTGGGAGGTGCCGCGGCCGAAGCCGAAGTTCGGGCACGGTGCCCGAGCGACGTTGCTGACGCCGAACGGACCGGTCGAGCTGGTGGGGTGCTACCACGTGAGCCAGCAGAACACCTTCACCGGGCGACTCACCGAGTCCATGCTGGACGACGTGCTCGCGCTGGTGCGCGAACTCGGCTGAGACGCGCCGGGCGTCATACCGAGGGGGCGACCAGGACGCAGAACTCGGTGCCGTCCGGGTCGGCGAAGCCAACGGCCCCGCGGCATACCGGGCCGGCCCATCGGGTCGCGCCGAGGGACGTCAGCTGCGTTGCGGCATCAGCGAGTTCGGCCTCCGACCGGACCGCCAGGTCGAGGTGAACCCGGTTGTAACCGGTCTGGGGCTCAATAGGCTCGCCGCCCCAGCTGATCTTGCTGCCGCCCGAGGGCGCCTGGATCGCCGTCTCCTGCTCCTGGTCCCAGACCAGCGGCCATTGCAGGGCCCTGCTCCAGAAGTAGCCCACGGCCTGACTGCCGTCGCAGGCGAGGCACCCGATGGTGCCCGTCCCGGCGAGGAAGTTGTTGCCGGGCGGGATGACACAGAACTCGTTGTCCTCCGGATCCGCCATGACGGTGTGCTCCGCATCGGCGCCCTGACCGATGTCGATGCGGCGGCCACCGGCGTCGAGCGCGCGGGCGACGGTCAGCCCCTGATCGGCGTGGGACGAACTGGTCAGATCGAAGTGCCCACGGTTCGGGGTCGTCTTCGGCTCGGCGCGCGGGACGAAACGGATCAGCGGCTGCCCGGCGTTCGTGACCGGGAGCTGGACGCCGCCGCGGTCGTCCGGCCCGACGGGCCGGTCCAGGACCGCGGACCAGAAGTCCGCCTCGTGGGACGGATCCTGGGCTCCGAAGGTGATCGCGAACAGTCGAACGGACATGGGCGCCTCCGTGGGGGTGGGGTGCCCACGACGCTAGGCACCGATCGGGTGGCGGACAACGCAATTTTCGCCGTCAGGTGGACCTCGTCGCCCTGACAGCGGTCGGATGTGGGACCGTTCGAGGGTGAACTTGCCACACGATGACATCGATCCGGACGGCCTGCTCGAGTACTCGGTCGTCTTCACCGACCGCTCGCTCAACCACATGTCCCAGCGTTTCGTGCGGGTCATGCAGGACACCATCGACGTGCTGCGGAGCACCTACGGCGCGCACACCGTCGCGATCGTTCCCGGCGGCGGCTCCTACGGGATGGAGGCCATCGCCCGTCAGCTGGCCACCGGACGGCGCGCGCTCGTCATACGCAACGGCGCCTTCTCCTACCGCTGGTCCCAGATCTTCGACGCCGGACACATCACCGACGACGTCACCGTCTGCGCCGCGCGTCCGCTGAGTGACGAGCACCAGGCGGCCTGGCAGCCGGCACCGGTCGACGAGGTCGTCGCGCAGATCCGCGAGAAGCGGCCCGAGGTCGTGTTCGCACCGCACGTCGAGACCGCGTCCGGCATCGTGCTGCCCGACGACTACGTGCGCGCGGTGTCCGCGGCGGTCCACGAGGTCGGCGGCCTGTTCGTGCTCGACTGCGTGGCGTCGGGTGCGCTGTGGGTCGACATGGGCGACCTCGGTGTGGACGTGCTGCTCACCGCGCCGCAGAAGGGCTGGAGCGGTACACCGTGTGCGGGTTACGTGATGCTGAACGAGGCCGCGCGTGCCGCCGTGGAGGACTCCACCTCCAGCAGCTTCGCGATGGACCTGAAGAAGTGGCTGTGGATCACCGAGTCGTATGTCGAGGGCCAGACGCCCTACCACGCGACCATGCCGACGGACGGCCTCGCACACAACGCGGCCCTGATGTTGGAGGCCCGCGACCTCGGACTCGAGAAGCTGCGTGCCGCGCAGGCCGAACTTGGCACGAAGGTGCGCGCGGTGCTCGCGGAGGCGGGCTTCCGGTCCGTGGCGGCGGACGAATTCGCCTCGCCCAGCGTCGTTGTCGTCCACACCGACGACCCCGAGCTGAAGACCGGTGCCAAGATCAAGCAGGTGGGTGTCCAGGTCGCTGCCGGTGTGCCCCTGCAGTGCGGCGAACCCGCGGACTTCGGGGCGTTCCGGATCGGGCTCTTCGGCCTGGACAAGCTGGGCGACGTCGACGGCACCGTCGAGCGCTTCAAGACCGCGCTGGACGAACTCGGCGATTGACGCTCGGAGCCCCCATTGACGCTCCAGACACCGGTTGACGGCGCAATTGCGCCGTCAACCGGTGTTCTGACCGTCAACCGGTGGTGCGGCCTCGATCGAGAAGCTGGGCGGCGCGATCGTGCGGGCGGCATACAACGACGCGCACGAGCGTCGGGCAGTGGTCTACGACAACATGGGCAACGGGCTGGTCTTCTACCAGCCGTTGCAGCGCTGACCCGGTCAGCCCTCCTTCGGGATGCGGCCCATCAGGTAGAACTCCTTGTTGGGCATCAGGCCGCTCCAGTGGACCAAACGGTTGCTCATCGCGAAGAATGCCGTGATGGTGCCGACGTCGTAGATGTCCTCCTCGGAGAGGCCGTGCCGACGCAACCCGTCCAGATCGGCGTCGACGATCTCCGACGGCCGCACCGACAGCTTCACCGCAGCCTCGATGATGGCGTACTGCCGCTCGTCCAGGTCGGCCTTGCGCCAGTCGGTCGCCAATTGGTCTGAGATGTAAGGGTTCTTCGTCCGGATGCGGGCGATCGCGCCATGGGCGACCACGCAGTAGAGACACGAGTTCGCGGCGCTCGTCGCCACGACGATCATCTCCCGTTCGGCCTTGCTCAGCCCCGGCGTCTCCCGGTCCATGAGCGAGTCGTGGAAATCGAAGAAGGCGCGCATCTCGTCGGGTCGCTGGGCGATCCCGATGAAGACGTTCGGGATGAAGCCCGACTTCTCGCTCACCGCGAGGATGCGATCCCGCAGGTCCTGCGGCAGGTCGTCCACGTCGACGACGGGGAAGCGCTTCATGATCTCGGGGTCCATGTGTCCGGTCATCGCGGTCTCCTTCTCTCTCATTCCACAGTGCTCAAGGGGTTTCGTCGATCCACTCGGTGTAGAAGTCGGGCATGGCCGATGCCTGCCCGGTGAAGTCGGGCGTGCGCTTCTCCAGGAATGCCGCGACGCCCTCCTTGCCATCGCCGACACTCGACCAGAACATGCCGAGCGAGTCGACCCGGTGTGCGTCCGCCGGGTGGTCGAACGCCGCATTGCGGCGCAGCATCTGGCGGGTCAGCGCGACGGCCACAGGGGACCTGCCCTTGGTCCACCGGTCGGCCAACGCCCGCGCCGCCGGCAGCAACTGCGCCGGTTCGTATGCCGCTGTGGCCAAACCGTTTTCGACCGTTGCGTTCGCATCGAGTATGTCGGCGGACAGCGCGAGATCGAGGGCGCGGGGCATCCCGACGACACGGGGCAGGAACCAGGTCGACGCCGCCTCCGGCACGATGCCGAGCCGGCCGAAGACCAGCCCGAACCGTGCGGCGGTGGACACCAGTCTGGCGTCCATCGCCAGCGTCATGGTGGCGCCGATGCCGACGGCGGGGCCGTTGATGGCGGCGATCACCGGCTTGCGGCAGTCGTGGATCGCGAGCGTCACCCGTCCGCCGGTGTCACGCACCCGCGCGATCTCCGGGTTGCTCAGATCCGCCATGTCAGCGAGGGTGGGTCGAGCCGCCTCATCCAGGCCGAACACGTTGCCCTCCGACGACAGGTCCATCCCGGCACAGAACGCGCGTCCGGCGCCGGTGACGATCACTGCCCGCACGGAGTCGTCACCGTTGACTTCACGGAAGGTCCGCTCGAGTTCATCGGCCATGGTGACCGTGAAGGCGTTCAACTGGTCGGGGCGGCTCAGAGTCACCGTCAGGACTCCGTCCTCGACGCTTCGCTGCAGGGTCTGCAGAGTCATGCGGTGTCCTTCCGGCGGAGTTTGTTCCGCACCGACCCTAGTCGCAGCAGACCTGAGACGTACGGCC
The DNA here is from genome assembly GCF_014190805.1 of Flexivirga oryzae. Taxonomy (NCBI): domain Bacteria; kingdom Bacillati; phylum Actinomycetota; class Actinomycetes; order Micrococcales; family Dermacoccaceae; genus Flexivirga; species Flexivirga oryzae. The sequence continues at coordinate 1,608,827 of NZ_JACHVQ010000001.1, forward strand.
CCGTGTGGCACCATGCCAAAGCATGGGACGGATCGAGGACTACGCACTTCTCGGCGATCTGCAGACCGCTGCGCTGGTCAGCTCGGAGGGTTCGGTGGATTGGCTGTGCTTGCCGCGTTTCGACTCACCCGCGTGTTTTGCGGCGCTCCTTGATGACCCGGGTGCCGGCCGGTGGAAACTCGCGCCCGGCGGTGCTGGACCGTGCACCAGCAGGCACTACGTCGAAGACTCTCTGGTGCTCGAAACTGAATGGGAGACAGACGAAGGCACCGTTCGAGTCATCGACTTCATGCCTCCGCGTGAACACGCTCCGGACATCGTGCGGATCGTCGAGGGGGTCAGCGGCAGCGTGCAGATGTATGGCGAGCTCACGCTCCGCTTCGACTACGGGAAGGTCCGCCCGTGGGTGCACCACGACGATGATCAGATCCTGGCGGTCGCCGGCCCCGACGCCGTCCGGTTGCGCACACCGGCACCGACGCGTGGCCACGAGTGGTCGACCGTGTCGGAGTTCACGGTCCACGCCGGTGACCGGGTGCCGTTCGTCCTGACCTGGTCACCCAGTTATCAGCGCCGTCCAGATCCTGTCGATGCGGAGCAAGCGCTCCAGGACACGCTCGGTTACTGGCACGGGTGGGCTGAGCGAGGCCACGACCTGACCGGCCCGTACCGCGATGCGATCAAGCGATCGCTGCTCACCCTGAAGGCGCTGACCTACCAACCGACCGGTGGGATCGTCGCAGCAGCCACCACTTCGCTGCCGGAGCAGGTGGGCGGATCTCGCAACTGGGATTACCGGTATTGCTGGCTGCGGGATGCGACATACACCCTGCAGGCGCTCATTGCCGGCGGCTACCTCGACGAGGCGAACGCGTGGCGCGAGTGGCTGCTACGCGCGGTCGCCGGGGATCCCGCTGACCTCCAGATCATGTACAGCCTCGACGGCACTCGAAGGCTGAGTGAGAGCGAGTTGGACTGGCTTCGTGGCTATGAGGATTCGGCGCCGGTACGGGTCGGCAACGCGGCCGCGGGCCAGCTGCAACTGGACGTCTGGGGTGAGACACTGGACGGCTTGGCCCTGGCACGTGAGTCGGGACTGGCCGCCACTGAGGATGCCTGGGACCTGCAGGTTCTGCTGATGGAGCACCTCGAGAGTGTCTGGAACGACAAGGACAACGGCCTCTGGGAGGTGCGTGGCCCACGTCGGCACTTCACACATTCGAAGGTGATGGCCTGGGTGGCCGCCGACCGCATGGCGAAGGCGGTGCGCCGGCACCACTCACTACACGGTCCCGCGGATCGGTGGGAGGCGTTGCGTGACACCATCCACGCGGACGTGCTCGCCCACGGATTCGACGCGGACCGCAACACCTTCGTCCAGTCGTATGGCGAGACGGCACTCGATGCCAGCCTGCTGATCATTCCCCGCGTCGGCTTCCTGTGCGGCGACGACCCGCGGATGCTGGGCACCATCGACGCGATCAACCGCGAGCTCACCCAGGACGGACTGGTACTGCGTTATCAGAACTCCGCGTCGGACGACGGTCTCCCTGGTGATGAGGGTGTGTTCCTTGCGTGCTCCTTCTGGATGGTCGACGCGCTGCACCTTGCGGGGCGCCAGGAGGACGCGATCCAGCTGTTCGATCGGCTGCTGGCGCTGCGCAATGACGTCGGGTTGCTGAGTGAGGAGTGGGATCCGACCCAGCAGCGTCAACTCGGCAACACCCCGCAGGCGTTCAGCCATTTCGCCCTCGTGACCAGTGGGCTGCAGCTGCACGCCGGCCGCGGTCACGGCAGCCACGAGCCGATCTGGCATCCCGGTATCCCGGGGGAGGTCCCGCGGTGAGTCACACGCTGCTACGTTCAGGAAGATGAGTGACGCTCCTGAGATCGACATCAAGCCCCGCAGCCGCGACGTCACCGACGGTCTGGAGAAGACCGCGTCACGCGGGATGCTGCGGGCGGTGGGTATGGGCGATGAGGACTTCGCCAAACCGCAGATCGGGGTGGCGTCCAGTTGGAACGAGATCACGCCGTGCAACCTGTCCCTGGACCGGCTCGCCGAGGCGGTGAAGAACGGCGTCCACGCGGCCGGCGGCTACCCACTGGAGTTCGGGACCATCTCGGTGTCCGACGGCATCTCGATGGGCCACGAGGGGATGCACTTCTCGCTCGTTTCCCGCGAGATCATTGCGGATTCGGTCGAGTGCGTGATGATGGCCGAGCGCATGGACGGGTCAGTGCTGTTGGCCGGTTGTGACAAGAGTCTGCCCGGCATGTTGATGGCTGCCGCCCGCCTCGACCTCGCATCGGTGTTCCTCTACGCGGGCTCGACCATGCCGGGGCAGGTCGACGGCAAGGACGTCACGATCATCGACGCGTTCGAAGCTGTCGGGGCGTGCCTGAAAGGCCTTATCTCGCGCGACGAGGTCGATCGCATCGAACGCGCGATCTGCCCGGGGGAGGGCGCCTGCGGCGGCATGTACACCGCGAACACGATGGCGTCCATCGCCGAGGCGATGGGTATGTCGCTGCCCGGCTCCGCGGCGCCACCGGCCGTGGATCGCCGCCGCGACGGATACGCCCACCGGTCGGGTGCTGCCGTGGTCGAGCTGTTGCGGCAGGGGATCACCGCACGGCAGATCATGACGATGGAGGCGTTCGAGAACGCCATCACCGTCGTGATGGCGTTGGGTGGATCCACCAACGCCGTCCTCCACCTGCTGGCGATGGCGCGCGAGGCCGATGTCGACCTGACCATCGACGACTTCAACCGCATCGGCGACAAGGTGCCGCACCTCGGGGACCTGAAGCCGTTCGGGCGCTACGTGATGAACGACGTCGACAAGGTCGGCGGGATCCCGGTGGTCATGCGTGCGTTGTACGAGGCCGGGCTGATCCACGGTGACTGTGTCACCGTGACCGGGAAGACGGTCGCGGAGAACCTCGAGGAGCTCGCGCCGCCGGCGACCGACGGTGACGTGATCCGCTCGGTACAGAACCCGATCCACAAGTCCGGCGGGCTGAAGATCCTGAAGGGCTCACTGGCCCCCGAAGGTGCGGTCATCAAGAGCGCCGGCTTCGACGAGGACGTCTTCGAGGGCGCCGCGCGTGTCTTCGACGGTGAGCAGGCCGCCATGGCCGCTCTGGAGGACGGCGAGATCGTGGCGGGCGACGTTGTCGTCATACGGTACGAAGGCCCGAAGGGCGGGCCCGGTATGCGCGAGATGCTGGCGATCACCGGCGCGATCAAGGGGGCCGGTCTCGGCAAGGACGTGCTGCTGTTGACCGATGGACGCTTCTCCGGCGGCACCACGGGGGCGTGTGTCGGGCACGTGGCGCCGGAGGCGGTGGACCGTGGTCCGATCGCGTTCGTGCGCGATGGCGACCGGATCCGGCTCGACACGGCCAACCGGTTGCTCGAGCTGCTCGTCGACGACGCTGAACTGGCCGAGCGGGCGGAGGGCTGGGCACCGCCGGCGCCCAAGTACACCCGGGGCGTGCTGGCCAAGTACGCCAAGTTCGCCCAGTCCGCGTCACACGGGGCCGTCACCGGCTGAGCGGTCGTCCTGGTCGTGCGTGCTGCCGTGGGTCCGCGAGGACCCCGGGGTTCTCCTGCGCGCGCGCCCGGTCGGCCGGGATGCGCGAGAATGCAACGCCCGGGCGATCTTCCTGCGCCGGGCGGTGTCCAGTCCCGTCGCCCTGGCAACCACCCGCCGTGCCGACCACGCGTCGGCCTCGGGCAGGATCCAGCCACGCCACCTCGCCACAAGGCACAGACCAGCACCGGTGATGGTGGACGCAACCAATCCTGTTGTCGGATAACCGTTCTCGGTGCACGTCACGAGCACGACACTCGCGACGATCGCGCAGGTCGCGTACAGCGTGTTACCACCGAGCACCGTCGGCACACGACGCGTCACGATGTCGCGGATGGCGCCCCCGCCCACCGCGGTGATCGTGCCGAGCAGGATGGCGGGCAGCCAGCCCAGGCCGACCGAGAGACTCTTCTGGGCTCCTGCCGCGGCCCAGGTGCCCAGGGCGATGGCGTCGATCACGGGCCAGACCCGCTCCCAGACCGGGCCCCTGACGTTGGCCAGGTAGCTGATGGCGGCACCCGCGAAGGCGGTCAACAGGTAGGCGTAGTCGCGCAGTGCGACCGGCGGCCCGTGCTGCAGCAGGATGTCGCGCAGGATGCCGCCGCCCAGTCCTGACAGCACCGCGAACGTGACGAATCCGATCGGGTCGAGACGTTCTTTGCGGGCGATCAGGCCGCCCAGGATGGCGTTGGCGAAGACGCCCGTCAGATCGAGGATGCGGAAGAGCTCCGACAGGCCGTCCTGCTGCATGCGTCGCGCTTCCTCCTGCCCGGACCGATCGGTGCGATCTACCGTAGTCGGTTCCGGGCAGCACACGCGCGGCACGCGCCCAGCGCGCCGGACCACCGTCGGCTACGCCAGCAGGGTCACGCTGACGAGCAGGATCCCGGCAACCGCGAACGTCGCGTAGTCGTTGACCGATCCGGTGTGCAGCCGCCGCAGCCACCCGACGGGTCGCGGTTCGCCCCAGCGGATGTATGCCGCGGCGAGCAGGATCCCCGCGATGATCTCGCCGAGGCTGGTGACCAGGTCGGTGCCTCCGGAGAGCCCGGCCGGGATCGACAGAGCGGGCACCGTGCTCACGCCGGCGGTGGCGCCGGCCGCGTGGGCGCTGGTGTGCAGCACGAACGACGCTGCCGGCGCCGCGATCCTGGGCACGATCAGAGTCGGCAGCACGCCGAAGGCGGCACAACCGATCGCGAGTGATCCGAGGCCGATCCGCATCCCGATGTGCTGGGTCTCGAGGTGCTCGTACTCCTGCGCGCGCGGACGATAGAAGCCGAGGTATGTCGCCCGCGCGAGCGCGGCAACGGTCAACACCTGGGCTGTCAGAGCGAGCACGTGCACCACCGGATCGTCGGCAACGCCCTGGTGGATCAGGCCGAGCGATGCGTAGCCGTTGAGCGGCGGCACGCCGGAGATTGCCAGAGCCCCGACGGTGAACCCGGCGGTGAGTACCCGCCGCCGACGCCACAATCCACCTAGTTCCGAGAGCTTGCCCAGTCCCGTTGCGTGCAGCACCGCGCCCGCGCTGAGGAAGAGCAGCGCCTTGAAGAGACCGTGATTGGCCAGGTGGTAGACCGCACCCGAGATGCCTTCGGCGTCATTGCTGGCGAAGCCGACGACGATGATGCCGGCCTGGGACACCGTGTCCCAGGCGAGCAGCCGTTTGAGGTCGTCCTGCGCCAGGGCCAGGAGCGCGCCGACCACGGCCGAGGTGATCCCGAGCCCGAGGAGCAGGTCGTCGAGACGGGGCAGGACCGTGCGAGTGCAGATCAGCATCCGCACCAGTCCGACGACCCCGAGGTCGACCAGGACCGCGGAGAACATCGCCGACACCGCCCCGGGCCCGGCAGCGTGTGCGTCCGGCAACCACGCGTGGAAGGGGACCAACCCCGCCTTGATCGCATAGCCGCAGACCACGAGTGCCACGGCGACCGAGGTGCCGCGTGACGCCGCGCCTGGGAGCGCGTGCTGCAGTTGTCCGAAGTTGAGCGCGCCGGTGAGCGCGTAGAGCATCGCCGAGCCGGCGAAGATCACGAAACCGCCGATGGAGGTGAGGACGGTTGCCTTGAACGCTGCTTCCAGCGCAGTGGGTTGTTCGAGGAAGAACCCGGTCAGGCCGAAGCTGGCCAACCCGGCGACCTCGAACCATACGAACAGGTTGACGAGGTCGTCGGTCAGCGCCGAGCCGATGACGCCCGCGAGCATGAGCAGGGACAGGCAGGCCAGCAGCCCGAGCTCCCGGCGGCCGAGGTGCCCCAACTCGGACAGGGCGGAGGTCAGCAGTACCGCGCCGAGCGCCGCTGCGAGCAGCGCCACCACGATCCCGAACGGGTCTGCCGAGAATGCGATGCCGAGTGCCCGGCCGCGGAACGGTTGCTCGTCGCTGAGGTATGTCGTGATGACCTGGCCGTGTCCGGCCAGGACCTGGGTCGCGATGAGCAGCAGCACGCCGAGAGACACAGCCATCGCGCCGATACCGACGAGCAGGGGGAGCAGGCGGTGCAACCGCCCGACGAGCAGGGCGCCGATCGCGCCGACGATCGGGATGACGACGGGCAGCGGCAGCAGCGCCTGGACGTTCACCCCCGCAACGCCGTCGCGTCGGCCGCGTCCACGCTGCGGTAGTGCTGTGCAACCCGCACGACAAGCGTGAGAAACACTGCGGTGACGGCGATCCCGATCACGATGGCGGTCAGGCAGAAGTTCTGCAGCACCGGGTCCGAGACCGTCCCGTGCACCACGTCCTGCTGTGACTCGCCGGATGGCGGGTTGCTCAGCAGCGGCGCGGTCGCGCCCCTCCGATAGGCCATCGAGACCAGCAGCAGATAGGTGGACGCCTCCATCAGGGACAGCCCCATGACGATCTTGATCAGGTCACGGCGGGCGACGACGGCGAAGAGACCGATGCAGAAGACACAACCGGCCGCGACGTAATTGGCGACGATCATGTGCCCTGCCCCGGCGTCGTGGAGTCGTCGCCCGGGTCGTCATCGCGGATGGTCCAGTCCCGCCCCATGCCGAGCAGACTGAAGATCACGATGATGAGGCCCGTTGCGACCTCGACCATTTCGGCTCCCGAATAGAGTTGTGCGTTCCCTCCGGCAAGGATCGTCAGCGGCTGGGCGAGCGGCAGGACATTGGCGAACATGGACCCGTGTATGACGATGCCGGCCACACCGAGCGCTACGATCACCGCGGCACCCGCGAGTTCGACCGGCTCCACCACGGTCGTTCGCACGACGCGACGGACCGCCCGGTGACCGAGCGCGACATACACCAGCAGCACGACACCGGCGACCGCGGCACCCGCAGGGAACCCGCCACCCGGTGTGTAGCCCCACACGGCGGTGTAGACGGAAGCCACCGCAAGTAGCGGCACAGCCGTGCGCACCGCGACCCGGACGACGATGCTCATCCGGACCCGGCGTGTCTCGGACTCCTCGCCCGACTCGGCGCGGCGCGCCCTCCGCTCATCGCTGCTCTCCGGCTCGTCGGGGTCGAGCCGACATTGCTCGGCGTGTCCTTCGCTCGCCTCGCCCACGTACTCCGAGCGTGGTTCACGGGGGCGCGAGAGGGTGAGAACCACGACGACCGCGCCCAAGAGCAGGAACGTCTCGCCGAAGGTGTCGAATCCTCTGGATCCATAGACGATTTCGCTGACCACCTCGGCCTGGCCCCACACCGGTATGGCGATCTCCATGGCATGACGCGCAATGACCGGAAGAGCCGCGTTCTCGCGGGGGAGGGCCAGCAGCCCGATGAGGATGATCACCCCGAGCGCGAGCACGAGCGGGCCACCCAGCCACGGTCGGTGCCAGCCCGCGCGGACGTGCGGCTCGTGCCGAAGCCCGGGCGAGAGCCGGTCGTCACTCGTCACGGGCCGCGCTCCTCGCCGAGGTCCGCATTTTCGCGGATCACAGTGCGCAGTTTGCCGAGGGCGACGAAGTAGAGCACCGGCATGGCGACGGTGCCGACCACGATCTCGGCGAGTGCGACATCGGGTGCGGCCAGGACCACGAAACTCGCGGTGAGAACGACACCCATCGTCGACAACGCGAGGACGGACGCAGCGAGGTTGCGCAGCAGCACTGTGAGGGCTGCCGTCACGACGATGGCGAGCAGGCACAGATAGTCGAGGGCCCAGAACACGTTTCACTCCTCGTCCGGCGTGCTCGCGTCGAGTTCGTCATGCGCAGCTGCACCGGGGTGAACGGGGATACCGATCCGGTGCGCTGACCTGGCCAGCGCATGGCCTGCGGCGGGGCCCAGCAGCAGCGCGAGGAAACCCACGATGAGCGCACGACCGCCGTATGGCGTGACCGGCCCTTCGGCGACCACGAGTGCCACCAGGAACGGGACGAGTCCGAGTGTGCCGACGAGCGTGCAGCACTGGACCCGCAGATAGAAGTCCGGCATGCGCAACACCCCGACAACTCCGGTGATCTCGAAGGCGCATCCGACGACGCACAGGATCACCACGAGGGCAACGTTCACAGCAGGCCTCGTTCGAGATAGCGCGACCAGATGAACGAGGTGAGGTAGCCGAACGCAACCATCCAGATCGCCACGTCGAGGTAGGCCACCCGATCGGCCGCAACCGCGTAGAAGAGCACCGCCACGGCGAGCTGGATGCTGATGGCGTTGATCGCGACGATCCGATCGCTGACCGTCGGGCCGAGGCCGAGACGCACCAGCAGTGAACAGGCGATCGCCACCTGGGTGATGCAGACGACCAGCGCGACGGTTCTCATCAGCGAACCTCGCTGATGGCGTGTTCGACGCTGCCGGTGAGTGCCCGGCGCTGCTCTGCACGGTCGGGCCGAACACGCAACGTGTGGTAGAGCAGCACCGATCGACGCCGGTCCAGATCCACCAGTTGGTTGTCCGGCGTGAGCGAGGTGAGCAGCCCGACGGTCGCCAGGCCGCCGTCGCGGTGCTCGTCGGTGCCGATCGCGACCAGCCCGGACCCGGGCCGAGAGCCGCCGGACCAGACGACGCGGCTCAGCGACATACCCGCGACCAGGAGACGACCGCCCGAGGTGCCCGCTAGACGCATCAGTGCGACCAGTCGTCGCGGGTCGAGCACCGCCCAGGGACGGGCGACGGTGCCCAGCCCGTAGTTGCCGGCCGTGACTGCTCCCGCGAGGAGTGCGCCGCTCACGAGCTGTTCGGTCTCGGTCGACCAGGTGAGCACCAGCCAGCACAGGAACGCCCACACGAATGACGAGATCAGCGATCGTGCACTCCCGTCACGCATTCGGAGCATGCGCACACCAGCACCTCCTGCGTCTCGGAGCAGCTTCTCCACGGGGTCTCTTCCCCGGCGGAAGACATTTCAAACCCGAGCCCCGGTCCGGTTTGTGTCGCCGTCTCGTGGGTAACCGGTGATCGTCATGCCATCGGTATTCGAGGAGGCTCACATGGGCAACACGGTCGGTGACTACCTACTGCAACGCTTGCGTGAATGGGACGTGCGTCAGGTGTTCGGATACCCCGGCGACGGCATCAACGGGATCATGGCTGCTTGGGTGCGGGCCGACAACGATCCGAAGTTCATCCAGTCACGGCACGAGGAGATGAGCGCATTCGAAGCCGTCGGATACGCGAAGTTCTCCGACACTTTCGGGGTGTGCATCGCGACGTCCGGTCCGGGTGCGATCCACCTGTTGAACGGGCTGTACGACGCGAAGCTCGACCACGTTCCGGTGGTGGCGATCGCCGGCCAGACGAACCGTTCCGCAATGGGAGGTTCCTACCAGCAGGAAGTCGACCTGTTGTCCCTCTACAAGGACGTGGCGAGCGAATACGTCCAGATGGTCACCGTTCCGGAGCAGCTGCCGAACGTCCTGGACCGGGCGATCCGGGTCGCGCTTACCGAGCGTGCACCCACCGCGATCATCATCCCGGCGGACGTCCAGGAGTTGGAGTACACGGCGCCGACGCACGACTTCAAAATGGTGCCGTCCAGTCTCGGGATCGATCAGCCGCGAGCGGCCGCGGACGACGCCGCTTTGGCACGCGCGGCGGACGTGCTGAACGCCGGCAAGCGCGTCGCGATCCTGGCTGGTCAAGGGGCGAGAGGAGCGCGCGCGGAGCTGACCCAGGTAGCCGACCTCCTGGCGGCCGGGGTGGCGAAACCCTTGCTGGGCAAGGACGTGCTCTCCGACGAGCTGCCGTACGTCACCGGCTCGATCGGTTTGCTCGGCACCCGGCCCAGTTACGAAATGATGCGTGACTGCGACACATTGCTGACGGTCGGATCCAACTTCCCCTATTCGCAGTTCCTTCCGGAGTTCGGCGCGGCGAGAGCGGTACAGATCGACATCGACGGCAAGTTCATCGGAATGCGTTACCCGTACGAGGTCAATCTCGTGGGCGATGCCGCAGCCACCCTGCAGGCACTGTTGCCCAGGCTGTCGCGCAAGGACGATCGCTCCTGGCGCGAACGGATCGAAGCCGATGTGTCCCAGTGGTGGACGACGATGGAGGACGAGGCCGGTGTCCCTGCCGACCCGATCAACCCCATGCGCCTGTTCACCGAGTTCTCCTCCCGGATGCCGGACGACGCAATCGTGTCAGCGGACTCCGGGTCCGCCGCCAACTGGTACGCGAGGAACCTGCGCCTACGTGGTGATGCCCGCGGTTCCCTGTCCGGGACGCTGGCGACGATGGGACCCGCAGTGCCCTATGCGATCGGCGCGAAGTTCGCGCACCCCGACCGGCCTGCGGTCGCCTTCAGCGGGGACGGTGCGATGCAGATGAACGGCATGGCCGAGCTGCTGACGATCGCCAAGTACTGGCGGGAGTGGTCGGACCCACGTCTGATCGTCGCGGTGCTGCACAACAACGACCTCAATCAGGTCACCTGGGAGCTTCGCGCGATGCAGAATTCACCGAAATTCGTGGAATCCCAGTCACTTCCCGACGTCGACTATGCGGGCGTGGCACGTGAACTCGGTCTTGACGCGACGACGGTGACGAGCCCGGACGACATCGGCGCGGCCTGGGACACGGCCCTGAACGCGAGTCGTCCGACGGTGCTGGACGTGCACACCGATCCCGACGTGCCCCCGATCCCACCGCACGCGACGTTCGAGCAGGTGAAGTCGCTGGTCGAGGCGGTCGGCAAGGGCGACGAGAACGCCTGGGGACTCATCAAGGAAGGCATCAGGACGAAGGCGCAGGAGCTGTTCTCCTGATGTGGCGACGTGGCCGGCCGGACCTGACGGCGCACTTGGGCCATGAGTCATGAGCGACGTCGAGACCGGTCGGACCACCACGGATGTCCCGGCTCGTCTGGACCGCCTTCCGTGGGCTCGGTGGCATTGGATGGTGCTGGTCGGGCTGGGGACCGTCTGGGTCCTCGACGGGCTCGAAGTCACGATCGTCGGATCGATGTCGGCCGCGCTCAAGTCGTCGTCGACCGGGCTGTCCATGTCGGGTGGCGACATCGGGACGGCGGGGGCGGTGTATGTCGCAGGCGCCTGCGTCGGGTCACTCGTATTCGGCCAACTCACCGATCGATTCGGACGCAAGCGACTCTTCCTCATCACCCTCGGGGTCTACCTGGTGGCGACAACACTGACGGCGTTCTCTCCCACGGCTCTGTGGTACTTCGTCTGCCGGTTCGTGACCGGAGGCGGCATCGGCGGTGAGTACTCCGCCATCAACTCCGCGATCGATGAGATGATCCCCGCGCGATTCCGGGGCCGGGTCGATGTGGCGATCAACGGCTCCTACTGGATGGGTGCAGCGGTCGGGGCGCTCGTGACGATCCCGTTGCTGAACCCGGACCGTGTTCCGAGCTGGCTGGGCTGGCGTCTCGCCTTCGGGATCGGTGCGGTCCTGGGACTGCTCATCCTCCTCGTGCGGCGCAACGTGCCCGAGAGCCCACGCTGGCTCTTCATCCACGGCCGGGAGGACACTGCTGAGCGTGTCGTCCGCGACATCGAGAGCAAGGTCCGCGGATCGACCGGGATGGACTTGGCCGAGGTCGATGACACGATCACGATCCGACAGCGTAGGACGATCGGGTTCGGTCTGATCGCCGGCACGCTGTTCAAGGTGTATCCGCGGCGAACGATTCTGTGCTTCTCCCTGTTCGTGGGCCAGGCCTTCCTCTACAACTCATTCTTCTTCACCTTCGGCGACACCCTCACCACGTTCTACGGGGTCAAACAAACAGGTTGGTATCTAGCAGTATTCGCCGTGAGCAACTTCGTCGGGGCGTTGGCCTTGAGCCCACTGTTCGACACCATCGGGCGTGCGCGCATGATCACTGTGACCTATGTGGTTTCCGGGGTGTTGCTGGCGGTGAGTGCGTTCCTGCTGCACTCGTTGAGCGCGATCACGCTGACCGGACTCGGGGCTCTGGTCTTCTTCATCGCCTCACCCGGCGCGAGTTCGGCATACCTCACCGCCAGCGAGGTCTTCCCGATGGAGACCCGCGCGTTGTGCATCGCCTTCTTCTATGCGATCGGCACCGCCGCCGGCGGCATCGTCGGACCTTTGCTGTTCGGCCGCTTGCTGGATTCTGCGGAAGCTGCGAAGGACATCGGTGGGCTCGCGCCTGGGTACCTGACCGGAAGTGTGCTGATGGTCGCGGGTGGCGTGGTCGCCCATTTCCTCGCTGTGCACGCGGAAGGGAAGAGCCTGGAAAGCGTCGCGACACCTTTGACAGCCGAATGACATCGAACGAAGCGGAGGCAACAGCAATGCCCGACCCGGACGTTGATGAACTGGAAGCTGAGCTACGGGGCCGGGTGGATGGCGAAGTGCGTTTCGACAACGGGACCCGCGCCGCCTACTCCACCGACGGCTCGAACTTCCGACAGGTGCCGATCGCCGTCGTGGTGCCACGCACGGTGGATGCCGGCGTGGCGACCGTGGCGGTGTGCCATGAGCACCGCGTACCCGTCGTGTCGCGTGGCGGCGGCACAAGTCTCGCAGGGCAGGGGACCAACCACGCGGTCATGATCGACTGGGTGAAGTACTGCAATCGGCTGCTCGATGTCGATCCGGAGCAACGGACCTGTGTGGTGGAGCCGGGCATCGTCCTGGACGATCTCAACCGCGAACTGGGGCGTTATGACTTGCGTTTCGGTCCGGAGCCGGCCACACATCCGAATTGCACGCTGGGCGGGATGATCGGGAACAACTCGTGCGGGGCAACGGCCCAGCGGACCGGGAAGGTCGTCGACAATGTATTGCGGCTGGAGGTGCTCCTCTCGGACGGCACCCGCTTCTGGTGTGGGCCCACCGACGATGCCGAGTATGCCGAGATCGAACGGCACGGTGACCGGCGCGCCGCCGTCTATCGTTCGCTTCGGCATCTTCGTGACGAGTACGCGGACGAGATCCGGGACCGTTACCCGGACATACCTCGACGGGTTTCCGGCTACAACCTCGACTCTCTGCTCGCAGAGCACGGATTCGACATCGCCGGGCTGCTGGTCGGCAGTGAGTCCACGCTCGTCACCATCCTTCGGGCAGAGCTGAATCTGGTCCCCGTGCTGCCAGAACGCACACTCGTCGTGCTGGGGTTCGACTCCATAGCGGCTGCTGCGGACGCCGTGCCCGGCCTGTTGCCCTACGAGCCGATAGCGTTGGAGGGGCTGGACCACCGGTTGATCCACGATGAACGCATCAAGCATCTGAACGACGCCTCACGCCGGCAGATGCCGGACGGTGATGCGTTCTTGATGGTGCAGTTCGGTGGGCAGAGTAAGTCCGAGGTCGACGACAGTGCGAAACGGATGCTGAGTGGGCTGGGCCGCACGGCCGAGGACCCTGACGTGACGGCCGTCGGCGACCCGAGCCTCGAGGACGACCTGTGGGCGGTACGTGAGTCCGGTCTCGGTGCGACCGCGCATGTCCCGGGAGAGCCGGACACGTGGGAGGGCTGGGAGGACTCCGCGGTCGACCCGTCGGATCTGGGTGATTATCTGCGGGACCTCCAACGGCTCTACGACAAATTCGGCTACTCCGACGAGGCCGCGCCAAGCCTTTACGGGCATTTCGGACAAGGGTGCGTGCACACGCGGATACCCTTCCGGTTGAACGACACCGACGGGCTGCGCACCTACCGGCGGTTCATGGAGGAGGCATCCGACCTCGTCGCGCGGTACGGTGGCTCGTTCTCCGGCGAGCACGGTGACGGGCAGTCCCGCGGGGAGCTCCTACCCAAGATGTTCGGCGAACGCATCATGACGGCGTTCGCCGAGTTGAAGGCGATGTTCGATCCGGAGAACCTGATGAACCCGGGAAAGGTCGTGGCACCGGCCAGGCTCGACGAGCATCTGCGACTCGGCGCGTCGTGGTCGCCACACCTCGACGCCCGGACGGCCTTCGAATACCCCGACGACGGAAGCTTTCTGCGCGCAGCGAACCGCTGCGTCGGGGTCGGGCTGTGCAGGGCACCACAGCCCAAAGCCGATGACGTCATGTGTCCGTCATACAGGGCGACGCGCGAGGAGCTCGACTCGACCAGGGGCCGCGCGCGACTGCTGTTCGAAATGCTGCAAGGGCATCGCGACGGGACGATCACCGACGGCTGGAGATCGAAGGCCGTCAAGGGTGCCCTCGACCTCTGCCTGTCCTGCAAGGGCTGCGCGAGCGACTGCCCTGTCAACGTCGACATGGCGACCTACAAGGCGGAATTCCTGCATCACCACTACCACCACCGCCTCCGACCACGTGCCCACTACGCACTGGGGTGGTTACCAGTGGTGGCGGACGCAGTTGCGAGAAGCCGGAGTGCGCGTCTTCTGAACCATCTGACCGGGATCGAGGCTGTCCGGCGGGTCGGTACGGCGCTGGCCGGCGTCGAGAACCGCGAGGTGCCGCAATTCGCCACACAGACGTTGCAGGAATGGTGGAGCGGGCGCGCTCCACAGGGCACCGGTGAACGTGGCTCGGTGCTGCTGTGGCCCGACACCTTCACCAATCACTTCGATCCACAGATCGGGCAGGCGGCCGTTGCCGTCCTCGAGGATGCCGGTTACCGGGTCGAACTGCCACAGAAGCCGGTCTGCTGCGGCCTGACCTGGACGTCTACGGGGCAGCTGGATGTGGCCCGCCGCGTGCTGCACCGAAGCGTGGGTGTGCTCGGGCCGGTATTGCGCGCGGGTTGGCCGGTTGTCGGGCTGGAGCCCAGTTGCACGGCGATGCTGAGGTCTGACGCACCCCGGCTCCTGCCGGAGGTCGGCGATGTGCGGCGTCTCGCCGACAGCACCGTGGGTCTGGCCGAGTTGCTCCAGGAACGGACGGACGGCTGGTCCCCACCCGCCGCGAAAACAGACCACGCGTTGGTGCAGGTCCACTGTCATCAGCATGCCGACACCGGATGGGAGGCCGATCGCACGCTCCTGCAGAGAGCCGGGGTTGAAGCGCGCAGTGTCGGCGGCTGCTGCGGCCTGGCAGGAAATTTCGGATTCGAGAAAGGGCATTTCGACGTCAGCCGTGCGTGTGCCGAGGACCGTTTGCTACCGGCCCTGCGCGGCGCAGACGACTCGACCCTGATCCTTGCCGACGGATTCAGCTGTCGGACCCAGATTCACGAGTTGGACGAGACCGGCCACCAACCGGTGCACCTGGCCGAGCTACTCGGCCAGGCACTGCAGCACAGGAAACGGGTCGACCAGATCGGTGGTAACCCGTGACAGGCTCAGCCCGGAAGGTCGGTGGACTCATCCGCGGCATTCGCCGCGTGTGGGGCGTCGAGGGCGTCGACGTCGTCCGAGATTGCACCGGCAAGGACATGCTCCTCGCTGATGATGGTCACGAATCCACCGGAGTTGCGGAAGATCTCCTGCAACTTGTCGATGACCGGCTCGGGGAACCTCACTCCGAACCTGTCGTTCGCCTCGGTGATCAACGAGGCCATCTGGTCGGCATCCGCGTCGCGGTGCTGGGCAACCGACCACAGGGCCTCGGCGTAGTCGTGCGCGGCCTCGCCCAACCGCTCCACCAGGTCGCTGGACAGCGGAACCTGCGCGGCGGGACGGATGTTCGTGGGCTTCTGATCGTCGGACATTGTGTGCTCCCTCCATGGGCGTCGGTCCCATAGCCGTCGTTTACCCGGCCTGCCCGGATCGAATCACCGCCGAGTGTGTGATTGGTCGTCACGTGGGTAGAGGGACGAGCATGAGCAACGAACTGCAAGGACGGAAGATCGCGTTCCTGGCCGCGTCGGGTGTGGAACAGATCGAATTGACCGAGCCGTGGACCGTGGTGGAGGATGCCGGTGGCGCTCCAGTGCTGGTGGGCACCCGCGAGGACGAGGTGCACGCGTTCCATCATGATGTCGACAAGGGCGACACCTTCCGACCTGACGTCATGGTCGACGATGCGACTGTTGCGGACTTCGGCGCCTTGGTGCTTCCGGGTGGGACCACCAACCCCGACAGGCTCCGCACGTTCGATGAGGCTGTCGAGTTCGTCCGTGGGTTCGCACGCCAGGGCAAGCCGGTGGCGGCGATCTGCCACGGACCGTGGACGCTGGTGGAGGCGGGCGTGCTCCGAGGCAAGGAACTGACCAGCTGGCCGAGCCTGCAGACCGACATCCGTAACGCCGGTGGGGAGTGGCAGGACCGAGAGGTCGTCGTGTGTGAGCGTGCCGGTTGGACCCTGGTCACCAGCCGTAAACCAGACGACCTCCCCGCCTTCACCGACGCACTGCTAGCCGCATTCGCGCAAGCGTAGTCGGATGAACGGTCGCTGCGTGCTTCACAGGTGCGCTTCGCTCGCAGTGCGCACGCGATGCACCAGGGCGACAATGGCCTCGGCGTCGATGCCGGCCGCCTTCATCAGCTCTTCGGGAGTGCCGGAGGTCGGCATCACATCGACGGCGAGCTTGTGCACCTGCGGCCGCACCGGCTCCGCCGCCAACGCCTCCAGCACCGCGTCGCCGAGACCGCCTTCGGGTCGGTGGTCCTCGACGGTGATCAGCGCATCCGTCTCGGCGGCGGCTCTGCGGACCGTGTCCGCATCCAACGGCTTCACGGAGTAGCAGTCCACGACCCGCATCCCGATCCCTTGCGCGGCCAGAAGATCCGCGGCGTCAACCGCTTCGTCCACGGTGACCCCGCACGCGAGCACGGTCACCTCGTCATCCTGGTCGTGCCGCACGGTTCGGCTGCCGCCGATGTGCACCCTTTCATCCGCCGGCGTGCGCACGGTGGTCGTTCCGCGCAACACGCGCAGATAGGTGATGCCGCCCCGATCGGCCATCTCCTCCATCAGCGGGACCACCTGGTTCGCGTCCGAGGGGTGCAGCACCGCGCTGCCGTGGATCGCACGCATCGAGGCGAGGTCCTCCAGGGCCATTTGTGACGGCCCATCGGCGCCGATGGCGACTCCGGCGTGGGAACCGCACAACCGCAGGTCCGCCCGCGACACGGCGGCCATCCGCACGAAGTCGTACGCCCGCGCCCAGAACGCGCCGAACGTCGACGCGAAGGGGGTCCAGCCGCGCACACCCAGTCCGACGGTCGCCGCGACCATCTGCTGCTCGGCGATGAACATCTCGAAGTAGCGGTCGGGTTCGGCCGACGCGAACTCATCGGAATGTGTCGAGTTGGAGACCTCACCGTCGAGCGCCACGACGTCCTCGCGTGTGGCACCGAGCCAGGCCAGTGCCGCTCCGTAGGCCTCACGGGTCGACCCTTCCGTCCCGACCTCCCAAGTGGGCCGCGTCCCCCCGGTCGCGGTGAACCGGTGCAGCTCCGCGCCCAGGTCGGGGCGCTGAACCTCGACCCGGAGGTCACGGAAGCCGCCGAGCTCCGCGACGGCCGCCGTCGCGTCGTCCAGGGGTTTTCCGTGCTTGCCCAGCTTGTCCTCTACCGCTGCAACGCCTCTGCCCTTGAGGGTGCGCGCGATGATCGCGCAGGGTCGGCCGGAGGTGTGCTGCGCTTCCGTGTACGCCCGGTCGATGGCCGCGACGTCGTGCCCGTCGACGACGACGGGATGCCAGCCGAAGGCCGACACGCGCGCGGCATACGCATCGAGATCGTGGCCGAGCATCGTCTCCCGGGTCTGTCCGAGGCGATTGACGTCGATGATGGCTGTCAGGTTGTCCAGGCCACGCCAGCCGGCGTACTGGAAGGCTTCCCACATCGACCCCTCGGCCATCTCGGAGTCGCCGCACAGCACCCACACCCGGTACGGGAGTTTGTCGAGTTCCTTGGCGGCCAGGGCGATTCCGACGCCGATGGGAAGGCCCTGACCCAACGATCCCGTCGCGACGTCGGTCGGGGACATCCGTGGGGTCGGGTGCCCTTCGAGTCTGCTGTCGAGCCTTCGGTAGGTGCGGAGCTCCGGCTCGTCGATCGCGCCGGCCGCATGCAGCATCGCGTAGTAGAGGGGTGAGGCGTGACCCTTGGAGAAGATCAGGTGATCGTTGTGGGGGTCGTCCGGTGCCTGCAGATCCCAGCGCAGATGACGTCCCAGCAGCACGGCGACGAGGTCGGCGGCGGACATCGACGAGGTCGGGTGCCCGGAACCGGCCCGGTCGCTCATCACGACCGAGTCGACACGCAGCTGTTGCGCGAGTTCGGTGCAGAAGTCGAGGTCCGGGCGGGTGTCGGAGGCAGTGGTCATCGGGTGTGCTCCTCTCGTGGAACGCTGGGTACGGGTGATGTACCCGTGGTCACGACTCGGAAACCGGACATTCGCTGGACGCATGTCCACGGCTGTCGACGGGTATGCCGCATGCCATGACGCCCGCAGCTGCAGTGGACCAGGTCGAGGTGCAAGCACTGTCGTTCCCGACTCCGTCGCCGGAGAGCGACGGGACGTTGACGTGGGATCACACCGATGTCGTCACCGTCGAGGTTCGGGCCGGTTCGGAGACCGGACTCGGTTGGTCCTACACCACCCCGGCCGCGGTCGAGCTCGTCCGCACGGTCCTCGCGCGCGAGGTGCTCGGTGAGGACGCTTCGAGTCCGGTCCGGTTGTGGGAGCGGATGCACCGGGCATGCCGCAACCTGGGGACTCGCGGTGTGGTGATGGCAGCGATCAGTGCGATGGACATCGCGTTGTGGGACCTGCGTAGCCGTGGGTTGCGGGTTTCCCTCGCGGATCTGTGGGGTGCAGAACGTGATTCGGTGCCGGTCTACGGCTCCGGGGGCTTCACCTCTATGGGTCCGGACGAGCTCGACGCACAGGTCGACCAGTGGCTGGCGGCCGGTTGCTCCGCGGTGAAGCTCAAGATCGGCGAGAACTGGGGACGTGAGGTGGCACGCGACCTCGAGCGAGTGGCTCGCGTGGTCAACCGGGTGCATGGTGACGCGGAGGTCATGGTCGACGCGAACGGTGGCTATTCACGGAGCCAGGCCATGCAGGTCGGACAGGACCTCGACATCCTCGGTGTGAGCTGGTTCGAGGAACCCGTGTCCAGCGAGGACCTCCGCGGCCTGGGACAGCTGCGTGATGCGCTGAGCAGCGAGGTGGCGGCGGGGGAGTACATCGCCGAGATCGCGGACACCCGCGCCATGTGCGAGGCCGTTGACTGCGTGCAGTTGGACGTGACCCGGTGCGGCGGATTCACCGGATGGCGGCGCTGCGCGGCATACGCTCACGCGGCACATGTACCGGTGTCGGCGCACTGCGCGCCGGCGCTGCACCTGCCGCTCGCCATCTCCGACGGCGCGGTGCGCCACCTCGAATGGTTCAGCGACCACGCCGCCCTGGAACCACAGCTGATCGAGGGCGCACCGGTCGTGCGCGGCGGCCGATTGGCGCACTCGCCAGGACCGAGAGTCGGACACGGCTACCGCCTCAAGGACGTCTCACGTTTCGTCGTCGAAAGGATCCCGCCGCAGCGGGCCGGGATGCACGCCGTCTCATCGCTGGACACGCACCGATCGCGCAGACGTCGGACCTGAACGCGCTGCAGCCGTCGGCGGCGGTAGGTGGCCCCCGACGGCTGCAGTTGTCAACGGCGGACGGTCAGTGACTCCGCAACGCATCGATGAGTTCGTTCTTGGACATCGACGAGCGACCCTCGATGCCGAGCTCAGCCGCCCGGTCGGCCAGCTCGTCCTTCGTCCAGTCCTCGTAGGGCGACTGCTGGCCGCCCTTCGCTCCGACGTCGGATCGGGACGTGTTGGCGGCCGCATTCGCGATGCGCGCCGACTTCTCCTTGCTGTTGCCCTCGTCGCGCAACTCCTCGTAGAGCTCATCGTCCTTCACCGATGGCCCCGGCTTCCTGTCAGGCATCTCGATGCACCTCCGCGTGTCGTGTGTTCGTATGCCGGCGTCATACCCGGCGGGGCGAATTTCACTCGCGAGCGAGGACGCAGCAATGCGCCACTCGGCGGTCGGCAATCTCTGAACTCGTTGCTATCACATGTGATTCGGCTGTCTGCCGACACTCGACGGTTGCCGAGACACTCATTTCGTGACAGGCTGAAGTCACGTGCCGGCTCGAGCAGCGTGGTCGGTGTGGTCTCTCGTGGAAGAACTGAGCCATGCCGCACCCTTCAGCCGTCAGCAACTCTCCGCATGAGCGCGCACAACGCGCCGAAGATCTCCTGCGCAAGGCCCAGCACTCGGGTCGCGGGTCGGCTGCCCGTCTTCGTCACGAGGTCGTGCTCGACCATCTCTCCCTGGCGATCTCGATCGCCCGCCGCTACGACCACCGAGGCCTCGAACGCGAGGACCTGGAGCAGGTCGCGCTGCTGGGCCTGGTGCAGGCCGTCCGCCGCTACCGGCCCGGCACCGGTTCGCCGTTCCTGGCGTTCGCCGTGCCGACGATCACCGGTGAGCTGAAGCGGCACTTCCGCGACCACGGCTGGGCGGTGCGTCCGCCACGGCAGTTGCAGGAGCACAGCCTCGCCGTGCGTACGTGCATCGATCGGTTGACCCAGGAGTTGGGCCACGAGCCCACCAGTGCCGAGGTCGCCCGCTCACTCGGCCTCACCCAGCAGGACGTCGGCGCGGCCAGGGAGGTCGACACCCAGTACGTCGCACGATCGATGGATGCACCGGTCGATCGGGACAACGGTATGCCGCTGCGGGAGACCATGGGAGCGGTCCCCGCCGAGTTGGACCGGATCGAGGCGTTCGAAACGCTTCGGCCGGTGCTGTGCAAGCTACCGGCCAGGGACCGGCTGATCGTGCGCCTGCGATTCGTGGACAACCTCACCCAGCGCCAGATAGGTCAGCGCATCGGAGTCAGCCAGATGCAGGTCTCGCGGCTGCTGACCGACATTCTGGGGCGCTTGCGCCGCGCCCTCGCGTTCGACGGTGATGCCGCTCGTGCAGCATCGTGATCCGCGCCGAACCCGCCCGGCCGGCCAGTGCGACCGCTAGCCGCTGGCCCGCTTCTCCCGGTCGAGCGTCGTCCTGACCTGCGCACGACTGGTGGGCAATGCGCGCGCGGTCACGAGGAACTCGGCCACCTCGCGCAGCTTGATGTTGTGGTTCTGTGAGTAGCGCCGGAGCACCTCGAACGCCTGATCCGCCCGCAGCGAGTGCCGCTCCATCAGGATGCCCTGTGCCTGGCCGATGACCTTGCGTGCATCAAGGGCAGTGTTCAGTTGCGCGTCCCGCATCGACGAGGCGAGCGCGATGGCGGCATGCGTCGTGAAGATCTGGATGTACGAGCGGTCGTCGCCGGTGAAGTCACGGGGCGAGCGCCAGTAGAGGTTGAGACAGCCGAGCCGGCGCCCTCCCGTGTCGGTCAGCTCACCGGCCAGGGCGCTCACCAGACCCAGCTGTGCCGCGCTGCGACCCCAGGTGGGCCAGCGCGGGTCCTCTGCGATCCGGCTACTGGCCAAGGTCTCGCCCTGCCAGGCGCTGTCGTTGCACGGGCCCTCATCCAGCGCGTACTGGAGTCGGTCGGCCTCGAGCACCACCGGGTCGTCCGTCCCCACCGTCCGCAACCGGTTCCTCGCCTCGATGAGAGTGATTCCCGCGTGATCGGCGCCGAGGGTCAGCCGACCCTGCTCGACCACCTCGTGCGCGGTGGCGGCGAGGTCCTGTGCCGCATTGAACTGTGCCGCCAGATCGGCGAACTCCTGGGCGTCCATGGGTACTCCCGCGTGAGACAGTCCGGTATCACGAGGAACTCTATTCCTCGACGGCGCTGGGGCAACCGGGCTCCTGGCTCGCCTTCCGGCAGCGACCGCCGTCGGGCCCTGTCAGGAGCCTTGCTGCTCGCGCACACCTGCCTCCACGCGGTCGCCGAGGCGCTGGTCGACGCTGCGCCAGTAGTCGAAGGCTCGTGCGAGCACCTTGTCGGTGACGCCGTCCGAGAGGTGCCCGACGATGTTGCTGACCAGGCGGTCGCGGGCTGCGTCGTCCAGCACGTCGCGCACCAGCGTCCCGGCCTGCCCGAAGTCGTCGTCATCGGCGCGCAAGGTGTATGCCGCGCGGACCATTTCGCCGTCCGCCGCCCACTGGCCGCCGTCGTCGGTCAGCGCCGGATCCGCGACCGGACCGCCATACGAGTTCGGTGCATAGACCGGGTCGGTGACGTTCTGCGTGCGCCCGACGCCGTCCTTGGAGTAGCTATGGACCTCGACGTGCGGTTGGTTCACCGGTATCTGGCGGTAGTTCGCGCCCAACCGCGCCCGGTGTGCGTCGGAGTAGCTGAAGCCGCGTGCGAGCAGCATCTTGTCCGGCGACAGGCCGGTGCCGGGCACGAGGTTGTTCGGTTCGAATGCCGCCTGCTCGATCTCGGTGTGGTAGTCGGTGACGTTGCGGTTCAACGTCATACGCCCCACCTCGTGCAGCGGGTAGTCGCCGTGCGGCCACACCTTGGTCAGGTCGAACGGATTGAACCGGTAGGTCTTGGCCTCGTCGAAGGGCATGATCTGCACCTTGAGGGTCCAACTGGGATGGTCGCCGGACTCGAGGTGATCGTAGAGATCGCGCTGGTGATAGTCACCGTCCTCGCCGGCCAGCCGGTCCGCCTCGGCCTGGGTGAGGCACTCGATGCCCTGGTCGGTGATGAAGTGGTACTTCACCCAGAACCGTTCGCCGGACGCGTTGATCCATTGGTAGGTGTGGCTGGAGTAGCCGTTCATGTGTCGCCAACTGCGGGGTATGCCGCGGTCGCCCATCAGCCAGGTGACCTGGTGGGCAGACTCGGGGGACAGGGTCCAGAAGTCCCACTGCATGTCGTGATCGCGCAGGTTGTTGCCCGCGCGGCGTTTCTGTGACCGGATGAAGTGCTGGAACTTCATCGGATCACGCATGAAGAACACCGGCGTGTTGTTGCCGACCAGGTCGAAGTTGCCCTCGCTGGTGTAGAACTTCAGCGCGAAGCCCCGCGGGTCGCGCCAGGTGTCGGGGCTGCCGCGCTCGCCCGCCACGGTCGAAAAGCGCGCCAGCATCTCGGTTTCCACCTTCGGCTGGAAGACCGCGGCACGGGTGTAGGCGCTGACGTCCTCCGTCACCTCGAAAGTGCCGAAGGCGCCGCCACCCTTCGCATGCGGCTGACGCTCGGGTATCCGCTCGCGGTTGAACATCGCCATCTGCTCGATCAGATAGTGGTCGTTGAGCACCAGCGGCCCGTCGGGGCCGATCGAGAGTGAGTGTTCGTCGCTGGCGACGGGGATCCCGGCGTCCGTGGTGGTGGGTCGATGCTGCTTTTCCGACATCTACGCTCCTCGTCTCGGGTCGGCAGGGCAGCTTGCGGGATACCCCGCTCGGTCGACCCCCAAACCATCGGCGGCACTGGGCCGGACTGGCGTTGTAGTTAGGATCGGCTAACCTAACTTCATGGGGTTCAACGATGGACGCAAAATCTCCGGTCTCTACCGCGTCGAGGTGGACCAGTCCGAACGGGTTTCGCCGAATGTGCAGCGCCTGACGTTCGCCGGCGACGACCTGCGCACCATTCCGCAGCACGGCTACGACCAGTGGTTCCGGTTGTTCCTGCCGCACCCGGACGGCACGACCGATTTCGACGCTGTCCCGGAGAAGTTCGGGATCGGCGGGTACCTGCGGTACCTCACGAAGAAGTCCGGGACCCGGCCGCCGTTCCGCAGCTACACCGTGCGGACGCTGCGCAGGGAACGCGGCGAACTCGACGTCGACTTCGTCATCCACGGTGACACCGGGATCGCCGGACCGTGGGCGCAGCAGGCGGAGCGCGGCGAGCGTGCGGTGATCCTGGACCAGGGACGCGGTTTCGACCCACTGGACGACGCGAACTTCGTGCTGCTCGTCGGGGACGACTCCGCCCTGCCCGCGGTCGCCGGGATCCTGCGCGATCTGCCACGTGACGCGCAAGGGCTGGCGATCATCGAACTCGGGGACGACGATGATCGGCAATCACTCGACGCACCAGAGCATTTCGAGGTGCGGTGGCTGAGTCGGCCCGACTCGCACGCCACGCCGGGGCTCGCCGCCCTGGCCGAGGTGCAGGCGTTCACGCCATCGGATCCGGCGACCCTCCAGGTGTATGTCGGTGGCGAACAGGCGATGGTCGCCGGCTGCCGACGTCACCTGGTCGGGGCGGGTGTCCCGAAGACGCGGATCCAGTTCACCGGTTACTGGAAGGTCGGGCGCGCCGGCTGACCCGGGCACGCGACCCGGACGGTCCGGTGCGTCGGCCGCCGACGCAACGTTCTGCAACCCTTTCCGAGCGCATCTCCTGTGACGACGATCACATCTATCGATACGTCCACCACAGGAGATGACATGAAAGCAGCTCTCTACTACGGCAATCGAGACATCCGCATCGAGGACGTGCCCGAGCCGACCGCGGGTCCGGGCCAGGTCAAGGTGCGGGTCGAGTGGTGCGGGATCTGCGGCACGGATCTGCACGAGTATCTCGACGGGCCGATCTTCTGTCCGCCGCCAGGCGCTCCGCATCCGCTGACGGGGGAGCAGGCGCCAGTAGGGCTCGGGCACGAATTCGCCGGCGTGGTCGCAGAACTCGGTGACGGGGTCACCGGGCTGTCCGTGGGTGAACGGGTCGTGGTCGAGCCGTATCTGACGTGCGGCCGGTGCGCGCGTTGTCGCGACGGTCGCTACAACGTGTGTGAGGTGCTCGGCTTCATCGGGCTGTCCGGCGGTGGTGGCGGTTTTGCGGAGTATGTCGTCGCGGACGCGAAGCGGACGTTCCCGCTCGGAGGGCTCAGCACGCAGGTGGGCGCACTCGTCGAACCACTCGCCGTCGCCTATCACGCAGTGCGCCTGGGCGGGGTCACCCCGGGGATGAGCGCCACCGTCTTCGGCGCCGGTCCCATCGGTCTGGTCACCGCGGCCGCACTCCGTGCGGCCGGCGCCGAGCAGATCCTGGTGATCGAACCCGCGGAGGTTCGCAAGAAGAAGGCCGAGGTCGCGGGAGCCACCACGGTCATCGACCCCACCGACACCGACGCGGTGGCAGCGGTCATGGATCTCACCTCCGGGCGGGGGACCGACGTGTCCTTCGAATGTGCCGGCGTCGATGCTGCGCTCGACCAGGCGACGCGCTGCACCAAGGGCGGCGGACTCGTCGTGAACGTCGCCATCTGGGGCCACGACGCGACCGTCGCGATGAACAACCTGGTGTTCAACGAGGTCGCCGTGATCGGATCGCTGGCCTACTGCAACGACCACGAGGACACCATCGGTCTGCTGCGCGACGGCAAGGTCGACGCCGAGCAGTTCATCACCGGGGAGATCGCGCTCGACGATCTGGTCGACAAGGGCTTCCGCGAGCTCATCGACAACAAGGCGGAGAACGTCAAGATCCTGGTCCACCCGTGAGCGAAAGAGGAGACGAGCCAATGACAAACACGCAGCGAGTAGCGATCGTGACCGGAGCGGGCCGCGGCATCGGTGCCGCCATTGCCACGCGGTTGGCAAAGGACGGCTACGCCGTGGTCGTGAACGATGTGGACCCGGCCACCGCACAGCACACGGCCGACGAGATCGGCGGCTGCGCGGCTCCTGCCGACGTCACCGACCGCGGCGCGGTGTTCGACCTCGTGCAGACGGCTGTCGACAGGTACGGGCGGTTGGACACGATGGTCGCCAACGCCGGGATCGCCAAGGTACAGACACTGCTCGAAGCGACACCCGCCGACCTGGAGCAGATCTTCCGGGTCAATGTGTTCGGCGTCCTGTACTGCATCCAGGCCGCCGCGGAACGGTTCCGCACCCAAGGCGGTGGCGGCAAGATCATCACCTGCGCGTCCATCGCCGCGCATGACGGATTCGCGTACCTGGGCAGCTATTCGGGGACCAAGTTCGCCGTTCGGGGCATCACCCAGGCGGCCGCCAAGGAACTCGCCGGCGACGGCATCACGGTCAACGCATACTGCCCCGGGATCGTCGGCACCGACATGTGGGATCTCATCGACGAACAGTTGGGCCGGTACCTCGGGACGGGGAAGGGTGAGGCCCTCGCCAGCTATGCCGCCGGGATCCCGCTCGGACGGGTGCAGACCCCCGAGGACGTCGCCAACTTCGTGTCGTATCTCGGCAGCCCTGACGCCGACTACATGACCGGCCAGGCGATCATGATCGACGGGGGCGTGGTCATGCGCTGAGGCGCGCGACCACATCGACATGGACACCCCTGCAACGCGCCCCGATCGCGGGCGCCCCTGGTATGTGATCGGACTCGCCAACTTCGCGATCGTGGCGGCCCTGTCGGTCGTTTCCTGGTGGGTGCTGGCGGACCCGCGCTGGAGCCCGCTCGGCGTCTACCCACTGCCGTTCAACGCCTCGCTCTTCTGGGCGATCCTGTTCATCGTGTTCGTCGGATTCAATTGCGAATTTGCCGGATTCAATCGTGTCCGGCAACCGCTGCGAGGTGGACTCCTGATGGTGACCGCCGCCGCGTTCGGCATCGCGGTCACCTGGATCCTCGGCTCCGGCCTGGGCCGGTTGATGCCCGACTTCGATGCGCATCGCGCCGGCGGCAGCGGCTACTTCACCGGTGCATTGTTCGTGCTCTTCGCGTTCTTCGCGTACGTCATGGTGGTCCTCAACTGGGAGCACTGGCCGTGGCCGCAGCTGGGTCTGCGTCAGCCGGTGACGGGTCTGTGCGACATCGCCTTCATCTTCATCCCGACCCTGCTGATCTATCTGATCTGGGGCCTGCCCGCGATGGCTGCGCACCCGACCGGCTACGCGCCGATGACCATCAACGTCGTCCTCGGCTACTTCTACGCACTCGTCGTGGCGACGATCCTCACGGGGCTGTGCGCGGAGAACCTGCCGTGGTCCACGGCAGGGTCCGGCGGCCGCACAGCCCTCGCAGCCACGGTCGGCAACATCCTCCTGGGCAGTGGGCTCTACTTCGCACTGCTCGGCGTCTGCAAGCTCCTCATCGGGACGGGCACGACGCAGGCACTGGGTGATGCGATCCACCAGTTCCCCGCACAGCTCGGCGTGTGTTGGAACTTCTGGATCATCCTGTGGGCGAACGCGTTCGGCAACTGGCCGACGAAGCGAGGCCGGGTCACCAACATCGCCGCCCGGATCCTGATCACCTTCGGGTTGGGAGTCGCGACGTTCCTGGCGTACTACTACTGGATCGCCGGGAACCTGCTGCACGAACCCGTCGTCGCCGGCGCACTGCACGGCAACGCACTGGGCTTCCTGGACTGGGCGGTGCTGTGGACCCTCTTCTACGTCGTCGGGTTCGAGTCGTACGGCCTGCCCGCAGCGGCGGACACGCTGCCCGAACCGGTCGACAGCACGCAGGAGCAGTTCGCCACCACCGGGTGAGCGGACGGAGAGGTGCTTGCTGTGCGTAACCCATTGGAAGCGGCGTTGCCGACGGGTGAGAATCCTCGGCGGCACGCCCGCGAGCTGGCGCGGATGCGTGAGGCGACAATCACCGGCGTGGTCGACCAACAACACCCACGTTCGGTGATCGCGGAGTCGTGGCATCGGATGGGCCGACTCGGCGTGGATCCGGACCGGGGGAAGCTGGCCCCGGTGATGCCCGCAGAGGAGGTCGAGTTCCGACGGCAGGACTCCGGACTGGCGGAGGTGCTGCCCATCCTGCGGAACGGGCTGGTCAGGCTCGCCGAGGAATCGGGTCACATCATGGTGGTCGCGGATCGCGACGGTCAGATCCTGTGGCGTGACGGCAGCCGCGTCGTTCTTCACCGTGCCGATCAACTGGGTTTCCGGGTGGGCGCGAACTGGCACGAGAACGTGGTCGGCACCAACGCGATCGGCACGGCCCTGGTCGCCCAGCGTGCCGTGCAGGTCTTCTCCGCCGAGCACTACGTGCGCACCCATCATGTGTGGACCTGCGCTGCGGCGCCGTTGCGCAGTCCGCGCGACGGCAGGGTGATCGGTGTCGTCGACATCTCGGGGCCGGCGGCGACGATCAATGCAACCACGCTCGCCCTGGTGGACGCGGTCGCCCAGCTGGCCGAGACACAACTGCGGCTACGTCATCTCGTCGAGCTCGAGAGGCTGCGTCGCCTGGCGCTGCCCGCCCTCGTGCGACTGGACGGGACGGCGCTGGCGGTCGACACCGACGGTTGGGTGGCTGCGTCGACGGGCCTCGTCACGATGGACCGCATCGCCCTGCCCAGCTCCGTCGCCGCAGGGAACATCTGGTTACCCGGGTACGGCACCTGCCGCGTCGAGCCGCTGCCCGGGGGCTGGATCGTGCGGATCGAGGGACGGCACGCGGATGCTGCGCCGACGTCGATCGTGCTCGACCTGACCGGGCCGGACGCCGAGCTGCAGATCAGCGGCCCCGACACGACGTGGTGCCACGGCCTGACGCCACGTCACGCGGAGATCTGCTACCTGCTCTTCCGCCATCCGACGGGAAGATCGGCACGCCAGCTCGCGCTCGACCTGTTCGGCGACTCCGGCCGGGTCGGCACGGTTCGGGCCGAGATGTCGCGACTGCGACACAGCTTCTCCGGGATCATCCGATCCCGGCCGTACCGCCTGGCGGACGGCCTGCAGACCAGGCTGCTGTTGCCGCCGGCGCCGGAACAGCTCCTCCCGTTCTCGACCGCTCCCGCGATCCGTGGCGCGCACCTACCGCGCTGATGGCACGGTCGAGCCGCCGGGCCTCAGCGCCGCCGTCTCGTTCGGCGCCGATGGGTGGGCGTGCCGGCGCCCGGCGGGTTACCGTGGGGCGATGGATCCCTCGCGGTCAATGCCCCCACGCGACCTGCGTCGCGCGGAGTTGGCGCGCGAGGCCTTCCTGGAGCGTGGCTCTCCGGAAGACGTCCGCCCGGAGGTGTACCAGTCCTGGCTGCGTTCCCTGTCCGACGGGCTCGACCCGGAGGCCGAGTTGCGCCAGGAACCGTTGGCCGACGACGCCCTGCGATCACTGCGCGAGCAGCACCCGCTGGCAGCATCCATGCCGCTCATCCGGTCACTGCTGACCGAGAGTGCTGCGGAGGCGGGGCTGCTCGTCGCGGTCAGCGATGCCGCCGGTCGGCTGCTGTGGGTCGAGGGCGATTCGGCGTTGCGCAGAAGTGCGGAGCGGATGCTGTTCCTGCCGGGTGCCGACTGGACCGAGCAGGCCGTGGGCACCAACGCGCCGGGTACCGCCCTGGCCATCGACAGCGCGGTCCGCATCTACGGCGCCGAACATCTTGCGCGGCAAGTCACTTCGTGGAGTTGTTCCGCCGCGCCGATCCATGACCCCGACACCGGAGCCATGCTCGGGGCGCTGGACCTGACCGGAGGTGACGACGCGGCCGCACCCCAGAGCCTGGCTCTGGTGAGCGCCACGGTCGCCGCCGTCGAAGCGCAGCTGCGCATTGCTCGCCTCACCTCCGGCATCGTAATTGGCGATCCCGCCCAGCTGGTTGCGGGACAACGGCTGACAGTGCTGGGCGCGGGTGGTGCGACGCTGTCCAGCAGCGACGGAGTGCGCAAGTTCGGCCTCCGGCACAGTGAGCTCCTGCTGCTGCTCTCGGAGGCCGCCGACGGGATGACCGCCGATCAGCTGGCGGTCGCATTGAGTGACGACGAGCTGCCGTCGGTGACGCTGCGCGCCGAGATCTCCCGATTGCGGGGCGTGCTGCCGGATGGGCTGCTCCTCTCGCGGCCGTACCGCTTCGGACAGGCGGTGCGCAGCGACATCGCCGTCGTTCGCGAGCACCTGGAGCGGGGCGAGGTCGGCGCGGC
Organism: Flexivirga oryzae; assembly: GCF_014190805.1. Lineage (NCBI taxonomy): Bacteria > Bacillati > Actinomycetota > Actinomycetes > Micrococcales > Dermacoccaceae > Flexivirga > Flexivirga oryzae. Next base: position 1,638,499 of record NZ_JACHVQ010000001.1, read on the forward strand.
GGTCAGCGCCTACCGGGGCCCGGTCCTGCCCGACTCGGAAGCTCCGGGCGTCATACAGATCCGTGAGCAGTTGCACACGCGGATGCGTAATTCCGTCCTGAAACATGGCGATTCGGACCTGCTGCTGCGGTTTGCCGACACCATGTTCGGCCGTGACGACCTGCAACTGTGGGAGGCCGCGGAAGCCCTGGTCGGTGCCGGTTCCCCGCGCCGGGACTCGGTCAGTGCCCGCGTGAGCAGGCTCCGCGGCCGCTGACGCGCACGCAACGTTGGTGCAACGTTGCGAAACGTAATCTGCGTCACATGCCGGGCGAGGTGCCCGGAAGGAACCCCTAGGAGGGCACGCAGCATGACGATTTACGCGCGGCCGGGCGAGCAGGGCAGCCCTGCTTCCTACAAGTCCCGATACGACAACTTCATCGGTGGCGACTGGGTGCCACCGGTTTCCGGCAAATACTTCGAGAACGTCTCGCCGGTCAACGGGAAGGTGTTCACCGAGATCGCACAGTCCGGCGCGGCTGACGTCGACAAGGCGCTCGACGCGGCCGAGGCCGCGGCTCCGGGGTGGGCGAAGACCTCGGTCACCGACCGCTCCAACATCCTGCTGAAGATCGCCGACCGGATCGAGCAGAACCTCGAGCTGCTCGCCGTCGGGGAGACCTGGGACAACGGCAAACCGGTGCGTGAGACGCTCGCCGCGGACCTGCCGCTGGCCGCGGATCACTTCCGTTACTTCGCCGGCGCCATCCGGGCCCAGGAAGGCCACATCAGCCAGATCGACGACGACACCGTCGCCTACCACTTCCACGAGCCGCTGGGCGTGGTCGGCCAGATCATCCCGTGGAACTTCCCGCTGTTGATGGCGACCTGGAAGCTGGCACCGGCTCTGGCGGCCGGCAACACGGTCGTCCTCAAGCCCGCCGAGCAGACCCCGGCATCGATCCTGCTCCTCGTCGAGCTGATCGCCGACCTGCTGCCGCCGGGTGTCCTCAACGTGGTCAACGGTTTCGGCGTCGAAGCGGGCAAGCCGCTCGCGTCCTCGAACCGGATCCGGAAGATCGCGTTCACCGGCGAGACCACCACCGGCCGGCTGATCATGCAGTACGCCAGTGAGAACCTCATCCCGGTCACCCTGGAGCTCGGCGGCAAGAGCCCGAACATCTTCTTCGATGATGTCGCGGCACAGGACGACTCGTTCTACGACAAGGCGCTCGAGGGCTTCGCGATGTTCGCGCTCAACCAGGGCGAGGTCTGCACCTGCCCGAGCCGTGCGCTCATCCAGAAGCCGATCTTCGACTCCTTCCTGGCCGACGGGACGGAGCGCGTCAAGGCGATCAAGCAGGGCAACCCGCTGGACACCGAGACGATGATCGGCGCGCAGGCCAGCAACGATCAGCTGGAGAAGATCCTCTCCTACATCGACATCGGCACCAAGGAGGGCGCTCGCGTCATCACCGGTGGCGAACGCGTCGACCTCGGCGGGGACCTGTCCGGCGGATACTACGTGTCACCAACGATTTTCGTCGGCAACAACAAGATGCGGATCTTCCAGGAGGAGATCTTCGGTCCGGTCGTGTCGGTGACCGAGTTCAACGACTTCGACGACGCCATGTCGATCGCCAACGACACGCTCTACGGCCTGGGCGCCGGCGTGTGGTCGCGCAACATCAACACGGCATACCGGGCCGGCCGCGGCATCCAGGCCGGCCGGGTGTGGACGAACTGCTACCACCAGTACCCGGCGCACGCCGCGTTCGGAGGGTACAAGTCGTCCGGCATCGGGCGGGAGAACCACTCGATGATGCTCGATCACTACCAGAACACCAAGAACCTGCTGGTGTCCTACAGCGCCAGCAAGCTCGGTTTCTTCTAAACCAACGCGAAGAAGTTGAGATGACCGACTCGACGAACGTCCCCGGCGGTACCCCCGCCGGGGGCGTGGCCGTCACCGACGAGGCGGCGCAGATGCTGCGTCGCCTCGTCGGCGAGAACGGCCCCTTGATGTTCCACCAGTCCGGCGGGTGCTGCGACGGCTCCTCGCCGATGTGTTACCCGCAGGGTGAATACCGGCTCGGGCAACGCGACGTCCACCTCGGCGATCTGCCGATCGGCGAGGGCTACGACCCGGTGCCGGTCTACATCTCCGGTGAACAGTACGAGGTATGGCGGCACACCGAGCTCACGATCGACCTGGTGCCGGGCCGCGGCGCCGGGTTCTCGTTGGAGGGCCCGACCGGCTACCGGTTCCTGACGCGCTCCGACGTGTGCCGAACCGACTGAGGATGAGGACCGCTCGCGGCGCGACGCACCGCGAGCGGTCCTGAGCCTCAGACCTCGGTGGCGAGCAGCTCGCCCAGGTGCCGATCCACCTGGGGCAGATAGGTGTCCGCGACGGCGAACAGGCCGAGGTGCCCCAACACGTCCTGGATGACCCGGCATTCGCTGTCGGGCACCAGCTCCTGCTGTGGCTGCACGTCCCGCGGCGGGAACAGCACGTCCTCGTCGATGGGTAGCGCGAACACCTTGGCGGTGATCCTGCCCAGCGCGGCAGCCAGGTCACCGTCGGTGTTGCGGGCGACGTCGCCGCGTTGCCACTTCCACGCCTGGCACAGCAGGTCGTTCGGGTCCATCGTGGTGAAGTAGGGCTCCAGGAAACCTTCGATGAAGGCCTCCTTGGAGTCGAAGTCCAGCGCGCGCCATACCTCCTGCTTCCAGAACTCCGACGAGAAGCCGACCAGCGCCCACACGTGCGCCTGCCGCTTCAATCCCTCGAAAACGTCCTCGTTCGAGGCGTATTCACCGCCGTTCCAACCGGGATCGGACATGATGCCCTCCCGGCAGTACTCCGCGATCAGGTAGTCGTGCGGCGTGTTCTGCGCGGTGCCGGCGATCGGCGCGGCACGCAGCACCTTGTCGGGGAACCGGACCGCCCACTCCCAGGTCTGCTGGGCGCCCATCGACCCGCCGACCACCAGTTGCAGCCGCTCGATGCCGAAGTGCTCGCGCAGCAGTCGCTCCTGGGCGCGCACATCGTCACCGATCCGCACGTGCGGGAACTTCGACATGGCGATCGACGCGTTGGCACCGTCCGCGTTGTGCGGTGACGTGGACAGGCCGCTGCCGATCTGGTCGATCGCGACGATGAAGTACTTCGCCGGGTCGAGGGCGTGCTCCGGCCCGATGTAGGCGTCCCGCCAGATCTGGTGGGTGCCCGAATACCAGGAGGTGATGAGGATGGCGTTGTCCCGCGCCTCGTTGAGCCGGCCGAAGGTGGCGACCGCCAGCCGACAGTCCGGGATCGTGCCGCCTTCCTCCAGCTCCAGTGCGCCGATGCTGATCAGCTCGTAGTCACCGTGGAACTCATGGCTGTAGTACGGATTCTCGATCGACATGGTGGCTCCTCACCGGTGCTGCGCGACTCGGACCGTCAGCTCTCGCTGCTGCTGTTCATCCCCTGTTGGATGGCGCCCATCACCGAGTCGTCGGCGAGCGTGGTGACGTCGCCGACCTCGCGGTGCTCGGCGACGTCGCGCAGCAGCCGCCGCATGATCTTGCCGGAGCGGGTCTTCGGCAGCTCGGAGACGACCAGGATGTTGCGCGGACGGGCGATCGCCCCGATCTCGCTGGAGACGTGCTTGCGCAGTTCGTTCACGACGTCGTCGTCGCCGCCCTCCGCGCTGGCACGCAGGATGACGAACGCCACGACCGCCTGACCGGTGGTGACGTCGGACGCGCCGACCACCGCTGCCTCGGCGACCTTCGGGTGCGAGACCAGGGCCGACTCGATCTCGGTCGTCGACAGGCGGTGGCCCGAGACGTTCATGACGTCGTCGACCCGGCCGAGCACCCAGATGTCGCCGTCCTCGTCGCGCTTGGCACCGTCACCGGCGAAGTAGGTCCCCTTGAACCGCGACCAGTAGGTGTCGACATACCGCTCGTCGTCGCCCCAGACGGTGCGCAGCATCGCCGGCCACGGCTTGTTCAGCACCAGGTAGCCGCCGGAACCGTTGGGCACCGAGTTCCCTGCATCGTCCACGACATCCGCGGAGATGCCGGGCAACGGCTGCATCGCCGAACCGGGCTTGCCGCTGGTCACGCCCGGCAGCGGGCTGATCATGATCATCCCGGTCTCGGTCTGCCACCAGGTGTCCACCACGGGGGTCTTCCCGCCGCCGATGTTCTCGCGGTACCAGATGTAGGCCTCCGGGTTGATCGGCTCGCCCACCGACCCGATCAGCCGCAGCGTCGACAGATCGTTCTTGGCCGGGATCTCCGCACCGAACTTCATGAACATGCGGATCGCCGTCGGGGCGCAGTAGAGGATCGTCACCTTGTACTTCTCGATGATCTCCCACCACCGGCCGGGGTGCGGGGTGTCCGGGGTGCCTTCGTACATGATCGAGGTGGTGCCGTTGATCAGCGGCGCGTAGACGATGTAGGAGTGCCCCGTCACCCAGCCGATGTCCGCGGCCGTCCAGTAGACGTCGGTCTCCGGCTTGATGTCGAACACCGCCCAGTGGCTGTATGCCGTGCCGACGAGGTACCCACCGGTGGTGTGCAGGATGCCCTTCGGCTTGCCGGTGGTGCCGGAGGTGTACATGACGTAGAGCGGGTGCTCGGCGTCGAACGACTCGGGGGTGTGCTCGGTCGACTGCTTGCCGACGAAGTCGTCCCACCACAGGTCGCGGCCCTCGGTCCAGTCCACGTCCTGGCCGGTCCGCTTGGCCACGATCACGTTGCGCACGTCCGGGCACTCGGTGAGCGCCTCGTCCACCGCAGGCTTGAGGGCGGACGGCTTGCCCTTGCGGTAGCCGCCGTCCGCCGTGATCACGATCTCTGCCTCGCAGCCGAGGATCCGGTCGCGCAGGGCGGTGGAGGAGAAGCCGCCGAACACCACGGTGTGCGGTGCGCCGAGGCGGGCGCAGGCGAGCATCGCGACGACCGTCTCGGGGATCATCGGCATGTAGATCGCGACGCGGTCGCCGGTCTTGACGCCGAGCTCGATCAGCGCGTTGGCCGCCTGACAGACCTCGTCCTTCAGCTGCGCGTACGTGATGGTGCGGGTGTCACCCGGTTCGCCCTCGAAGTAGTAGGCGACCCGGTCCCCGTTGCCGGCCTCCACGTGCCGGTCCAGGCAGTTGTATGCCGCGTTGATCTTGCCGCCGACGAACCACTTGGCGAACGGCGCGTTGGACCAGTCCAGTACCTGCTCGAACGGGGTCTCCCAGGTCAGCCGCTCCGCCTGCTTCGCCCAGAACGCCTCCGGGTCGGCCTCCGCCTCGGCATACGCATCGGCCGTCAGGTTCGCTGACGCCGCCAGATCGGCCGGCGGGTCGAACCGCCGGGTCTCGCGCAACAGATTGGACAAAGTGGATTCGGCCATTGGTCTCTCCCGTAGGTGGACGTGATGCAGAGCACAACACTAGTAGCCGGCAGGTTGCACTGACGTTGCGTCCGCGCACGCGGGAGCAGCGCTGTTGCTCATGACACCAGTACAGCCGGTCGCCGCCGCCGGCGCACCTGTCTGATCGGGTAGATCCCGGTCGCAGCGTCATTGCAGCCTTGCGTTCCTACGCTCGTCAGCACCCGTCCGGGCGGCGACCGGTCGACCTCGTGGCAGGTGTTCGCCGCCCGGCATCACACCCGTTCATCTACTCACAGGAGTGAGCGTCATGTCTGAAACCGCAACGCGCGAAGTAGTTCAGGAAGCCCCGGATGTCATCGAGCAGGAGGTCCCGGCGCTCGCCGGCGATCCCGCGGTCATCGGCGTTCCGACCTTCATCGCCGGCTCGATCGCGCTCGGGCTGGTCCTCACCGGTTTCGTTCCGGCGGCCGCCGTCGGTGCCTCGATCCCGATCATCATGACCGCCACCGGCATCGGGCAGGTCATCGCCGCCGTGTGGGCCGCTGCGCTCGCCCAGAACGCGGTGGCCGCAGTGTTCGGCACGTTCGCCGGGTTCTGGCTCAGTTATGCGGCACTCGTGCTCGGGCTCACCCACGGGTGGTTCGGCGTCGTGGCCGCGGACGCCGTGCGCACCCAGGAGCTGTTCCTCACCACGTGGCTGTGCGTGATCGTCATGCTCACCCTCTTCTCGCTGCGTCTTCCCCTGGTGTTCACGATCCTGTTCGGCCTGGTCGATGCGGCGCTGCTGCTGGTGCTGTTGGGAACCACCCAGGCCAGCGCGGGCCTGACCAAGGCCGGTGGTTTCGCGGTGTTCGCGTTCGTGCTGGTGGGCGCGTACCTCTTCTGCAACGCGCTGTCCGCAGCGACCGGAGGACGCGGGCTTCCGTTGGGCCGGGCCGTGCTGCGGTGACGCACGACCGGAACCACCCTCAGCGCCCGGTGGGCGGGTGCGTGGAGCCGAGACCGATGTCGAGCCGGTGCAACTGCCCCTGCACCATCGGTAGCAACGGTGAGTGCCGGTCGAGGGTCTGGGACTGCATGAGCCACATCTGGTAGTCGTCGGCGCCCCAGCTCGACCTGGTCCACTGTGACATCAGCTCGGGCTGGGCGCTGCGCAGGACGGCTTCACGCAGCGCGGACTGGACGCTGTCCCGGACCCGGCAGGCGCCAGGAGCGACGGACCTGGGCAGTACCGGGCCGCGGTAACCGCGCATGGCTGCCGCGACATCGCCCACCGTCAGGTGGGCCTGGACGGCGAGCCAGTCCGAGGTGATCTCGGCAGCCAGCCGGTAGGGTCGCGACTCCAGCAGTTCCTCGCCGAGAAGGGCACGCAACCGGGTCATCTCGGCCCGCAGGGTCGAGGAGACCACGTCCTCCTCGTACAACTCGACGCCGAGCTCCGGTCCGGACAGCCCGGATGGTGTACCGGCCAGCAGGAGCAGGATCTCGCTGTGCCGCGGGCTCAACCGGAGGCGACTGGCGTGCTCGCCGTGTGCCGGGTGCACCGTCAGCACGGCCTCGGAACGGCCGAGCACCTCCAGCCGGATCCGCGGACGTCGCCCCGGTGCCGCCGGAGGCGCCGACCGCGGCCGCAGCGCTCGCGCCAGCTCCATCTCGGCCACGCGTGCAGCGGCCCGGACCATCGCCAGCGTCTGCGGTCCGACGACACGCGCCGCACCCGTCACGTCCAGGACGCCGAGGATGCCGCCTCCCACCGGATCGCGGATCGGTGCCGCCGCGCAGCCCCATGCCTGCACGGTGCGCCGGAAGTGCTCGACACCGGCGACCTGTGCCGCTTCGTTCAGGGCGAGGACCATCCCGGGCGCGTTCGTCCCTGCGACCCGCTCGTCCCAGTTGCTGCCCTCCACGAAACAGATCGACTCGGCCTTCCGGAGCGCGGCCGCATGACCACGGACCCAGAGGAGCTGCCCCTGGGAGTCGGTGACGGCCATCAGTGATTCGCAGGCGATGGCAGCCTCGCCCAGGACATCGTCGAGGACCGGAAGGATCCGCGCGAGCGGGTGCGCCACGCGATAGTCCCGCAGGGTGTCGGAGGACAGCGTGATCGGTGCCTCCGCAGCGTCCGGGTCGACTCCGGCCGCGGCGGAGCGGTACCACGAGTCGGCGACCTGGGCACGCATGCTGGCCGCCGGTCGTGGAGTCATCCCATCAGTACAGCCGTAACCCGACCGCGGTACACCTGGCTGATCGGGTAGATCCGGCCCGCAGACGTCCGCCTCCCGACGGACGGCAGCGGTCGTTCACCGCGTCGCGGTGAGGTATGCGTGCAGCGTTTCCAGGGCCCGTTCGAGGACGGTCGGCAGGTCCTCCGCGGGGTCGGCGAGCCATTCGCCGTAGCCCGCCATTGACAAGGAGAGGGCGACGTGGCTCGCGGTCTGGGGGAGCAGGTCGTCGGGGCCGGACCCGGTGCGCTCGGCCACGTACTCGGCGATCACCCGGCGCCAGTCCGCGTACCGCAGCACCGAGTGCGCCTGGAGTTCGGGGGTGGTGAGGATCAGCTGCATGCGAGCGCGGTGCTCGGCCATGGCTTCGGGCGGGAACCGATTGAACTCGATGACGGCGAGGTGCACCGCCTCGTGCAGCGGGTGATCGTCGAACGACCGCAGGATGTCGCGGAACCCGTCCAACGTGTCGTCGAACCGCCCCCACGGGATGTCGTTCTTCGATCGGTAGTAGCGCAGGAGGGTCCGCCTGCCGATACCCGCGGCGAGCGCGATGTCATCGAGAGTCGTTCCGGCAAAACCACTTTCGGAGAAGAGCCGAAACGCGACGCGCTCGATCTCGGCGTGTGATGTCACCACCGGACGGCCCACTCCTGCACGGGTGGAGACGGTCGCCATGTGAGTCAACGTACCCCACCCCTTCCTTTTGGCCCTGAGTGCCATTATTGTGTGCTGCACATCACACCGCGATCTCGCGGTGTCGCCAGCCCCGAAGGATGGACCGCGATGAAGCTCGAGAACCCGTGGAAGCAGAACCCTTGGTTCGAGTCCGTTGCCGTCGCGCAAGAGCGCGCTCGCAAGAAGTTGCCCGCCCCGGTGTATGGCGCGCTCGTCGCCGGCTCGGAGCGCGGTCAGACCATCGACGAGAATCAGCGCGCCTTCGCCGAACTCGGTTTCGCACCACACGTCGCCGGGCATCAGCCGGAACGGTCGATGAACCGGGAGATTCTCGGCCAGGAGGTCTCGCTGCCGGTCCTGATCAGTCCGACGGGCGTGCAGGCCGTGCATCCGGACGGCGAGGTCGCCGTTGCCCGGGCGGCGGCCAGCCGGGGCACCATCATGGGTCTGTCCAACTTCGCCAGCAAGTCCGTCGAGGACGTCGCCGGCACCGGAGCGTCGACGTTCTTCCAGATGTACTGGACGGGCGAGCGCGACGTGATGATCCAGCGCATGCAACGTGCCCACGCGGCGGGCGTGAAGGGTCTGATCGCCACTCTCGACTGGTCGTTCTCGATGGGTCGTGACTGGGGCAGCCCGGAGATCCCGGAGAAGGTCGACCTGAAGACGATGGTGCGGTTCGCGCCCAAGGTGGCGACCAAGCCGCGGTGGATGTGGCAGTTCGGCAAGACCGGGACGATCCCGGACCTGACAGCGCCGAACCTGCAGCCGCCGGGCGGCGACGCGCCGACCTTCTTCGGCGCCTACTACGAGTGGATGACGACCCCGCCGCCCTCGTGGGAGGACGTCGCCTGGATGGCCGAGCAGTGGCATCAGCTGAGCGGGACGCCGTTCGTCCTCAAGGGTGTCTACCGTGTCGACGACGCACGTCGCGCCGTCGATGCAGGAGTGGACGCCATCTCGGTCTCCAACCACGGCGGCAACAACCTGGACGGCACGCCGGCGACCATCCGCGCGGTGCGGCCGGTCAGCGAGGCCGTGGGCGACCAGATCACGGTCCTGCTGGACGGCGGGGTCCGTCGCGGCTCCGACGTGGTGAAGGCGCTCGCGCTCGGTGCGCGCGCGGTGCTGATCGGTCGCGCGTACCTGTGGGGACTCGCGGCCAACGGTCAGACCGGTGTGGAGAACGTCCTCGACGTCCTGCGCAGCGGCATCGACTCGGCGCTCCTCGGCCTCGGGTTGTCGTCCATCGACGAACTGCGGCCCGAACACCTGCTGATCCCTGCCGGCTTCGACCGAGCGGTCGAAGGCCACCTGAACACGGTGTGACGGTGCCCTACCGCAACGTTCGAGTCGGGCGCGCGGGAGCCTTCGGCCAACTAGAGTTGAGTGCTCCGGATGGTGTTTGCCATCAGCGTCGATGTGGGACCGGGGTCTGACATGCCAGCCGCTAGCCTCGCCACCACACCGGCGGCCGCAACGGCCGCCGGTCTGGTCAAGTTCCAGGCGCCGGAGATCGTCTTCGGTCCCGGTGCACTCGCGGAGGCCGGTTACTGCGCGCTCCGCCTCGGTGCGAAGCGCCCGATGGTCGTCACCGACGAGGGGATCATCGAGGTCGGCTGGGTCTCCGCGCTGCAGCAGCACCTGCACGAAGTGGGGCTGACGCCGGTCATCGTGTCGGGTGTGACGCCCAACCCCAAGGAGCACGAGATCGCCGCGGCGCACACCCGGTATGCCGAGGAGGGTTGCGACGTCGTGATCGCCCTCGGCGGCGGGTCGGCCATGGATGCTGCCAAGGGTGTCGCGATCCTGGCGGGCAACGGCGGCCGGATCCTCGACTACGGCGGGGTCGACCAGGTGCAGGGCCGGATCCCGCCCATGCTGATGATCCCGACGACCTCCGGCACTGGTGCGGACGTCAGCCAGTTCTGCATCGTGACGGACACGACGCGGCGGGTGAAGGTCACCATCATGGGCCGTGCCCTGGTGCCGGACATCTCCATCACCGACCCGCGACTGCTCGTCACCATGCCCGAATGGCTCAATGCCGCAACGGGTTTGGATGCGCTGACGCACGGGATCGAGGCCTTCGTGTCCCGGGCGCACAACCCACTGGCGGACGTCCACGCCCTGAGTGCGATCGGGCTGGTCGACCAGCACCTCCAGAGGACCGTGGCGGACCCGGGTGATGACGGCGCCAGGGTCGGTATGGCGCAGGCCAGCCTCAATGCCGGCCTTGCATTCAGCAACGCGATCCTCGGCGCGACGCATGCGATGAGTCACCAGGTCGGCGGTCTGCTCGACGCACCGCACGGTGTGATCAACGGGATCCTGCTGCCGCACGTGATCCGCTACAACGCGAAGAGCTCCCCGGAGCGGTTCCTCGAGATCGCAGCGCGTTTCGGCATCGTCGTACCGGGTGCTCCGGCGGACGAGGTGGCCGACCGGTTGGCCGAACGCGTTCGTGCGCTGGGCGATTCGCTGGGCGTGCCGAAGTCGTTGAGCGCACTCGGGATGACCGAGGCGGACGTCGAGTTGCTGTCGCGCAACTCGCTGGAGGACGCGTGCATCACCACGAACCCGCGGCACTCCGAGGCAGCCGACATCGCGCGGATCTTCCGCGAGGCGTTGTAGACCGGCAGCGCCATCGACCGTGAGCACCGATCCGACGAACGACCTGTCCCGGCTGACCGGTGTCCGCACGGGCAAGAACTCCTACTACCCGGCGTTCGTCAGGTCGAGCCGCCGGATGCAGCGGACCGTCCGTGCCATGGACCGGATCTCCAGCGTGGTGGTCCGGACCGTCGAGGGTCCGCGCGGTGTGCTGGAGGAGGTGGCACGCGCCGCGGCGGGGCACCTGGAGGCACGCTGGGCGCTGTTGGCGCTCGGGGACGAGCACCTGCGCGGCGCGCGCCCCCGGTTCGTGGCGATCGGTCCGGGTGGTGCGAGCGAGGACCGGCCGGAGGGTCTGCCGGAGGAGGTTGCGGTCGAGCTCGCCGCCATCCGTGCCGGTGACCTGTCCGTCGGCGCCCTTCAGGACGACTGGCTGCGTGCCCCGATGAACCTCGAGGGCCGACAGATCGGCGTGCTGTCGGTGCGCCCGGGCCTCGGCGAGGACCCCGAGCCGGAGGACCTTGCGGTGCTGCGCATCCTGGCGAACCAGGCCGCGGTCTCGTTGCACACGTCCGAGCAGTACCAGGCGAGTGTGACGCTGCACCGCAGGGCGCAACGGCTCAATCGCGCGGCGGAGCTGCAAGCGCGCGACCTGGCGGCGCGCACCGCCGAGTTGCAGGCGGCCGAGAAGCAGCTTGCGGTCGCCATGCAGCGTGAGATCGTCGGCAGCGAACGTCATCGCATCGCCCGCGAGCTGCACGACAGCGTCACGCAGTATGTGCTGTCCGCGGGGATGGCGGTCGAGGTCGTGCGCGGCGACGCCGAACAACATGATCTCGGTCCGATGGTCGAACAGCTCGCGAGAGCAAAGGAATTCACCCAGATCGCGGTTGCCCAGTTGCGGACCGCGATCTACGCGCTGAACCAGCCACCGGACGAGGAGGCGGCGTCCCTGGAGGAGCTCATCGAGCAGGTGGTCGCGCATCACCGGCCGACCCTCGATGTACGCGTCGTCGCTGAGGGGCCGGTCACGGACGTCCCGCCGGCGGCGAGTCAGGACCTGGCACGCTCGGTGGGCGAGGCGTTGTTCAACATCGCGGCGCACGCCGGAGCCACGCGGGTCATCGTCCGGCTCCGTTACCGCCCGTCCTCCCTGACGGTGTCGATCGCCGACGACGGTTGTGGCGACCCGACGGCGCTGCGCCGGATGCTCCGGCTGGAGCAGCGCGCGGTCGGTGACGGCCGGCATCGCGGGCTGGCCAACATGGACGACCGGATCCGGTCCCTCGGTGGCACGCTGACCTTCCGTCGAGCGCGCCTGGGCGGCCTGCGGGTCGTCCTGAACCTGCCGCTGCCGGTGCCGACCGGCCGCTCCGCGTCCCACCCACAGGAGGTGTCATGACAGCGGTCGACGCGCAGATCCGGGTCGTGCTCTGCGACGATCACGCCATCGTCCGGCAGGGCCTGCGGTCCATCCTGGAACGCGACGAGCAGATCAAGGTCATCGCGGAGGCGTCGTCCAGCGGGGAATGTCTCGCGGTCGTGGGCCGGACGACCCCCGATGTGCTGCTGCTCGATCTGAAGCTGTCGACGTCCAGTGACACCGAAGGCCTGGACCTGACCCGACAGGTCGCCGAACGTCACCCGGATGTCGCGATCCTGGTGCTCACGACCTTCCTCGACGAGGACCTGGTGCTGCAGGCTGTGCAGGCCGGTGCCAAGGGGTATGTCGTCAAGGACGTCGACACCGACGCACTGATGCGCGCCATACACGATGTGAGTCGGGGGGAGTCGGCGTTCGACGCCCGGAGCGCGGCGGCCATGGTGCGGGGGATGCAGGCGCCGGCGCCGGACACGAAACCGGGACTGTCACCCCGTGAGCTGGAGGTGCTGCGGCACCTCGCGCGCGGGTTGTCCAACCGGGAGATCGGCAAGCGGTTGTATGTCGGGGAGACGACCGCGAAGTTCCACGTCGGGAACATCCTGCGCAAGCTGGGGGTCTCCAGTCGTGCCGAGGCCGTCTACGAGGCGACCAAACGCAACCTCCTGTGACCGCCGCGGTGACCGAATAGCGGGGATCGAGCTGGCCGAGTACCGGGGATCGAGCTGGCCGAGTAGCGGGGGAGCGTAGCGGAGGAGCGTATCGAGGTCGCGGCGGTGACCTCGACAAGCTCGGCCAGCTCAGGGGGGGCTTCGGCCAGCTCAGGGGTGGGCTCGGCCTGCGACCCGAGCTGGCCGAGTAGCGGGGGAGCGTAGCGGAGGAGCGTATCGAGGTCGCGGCGGTGACCTCGACAAGCTCGGCCAGCTCAGGGGGGCTTCGGCCAGCTCAGGGGTGGGCTCGGCCACCTCAGGCGTGGGCTCGGTCTGCGACCCGAGCTGGCCGAGTAGCGGGGGAGCGCAGCGGAGGAGCGTATCGAGGTCGCGGCGGTGACCTCGACAGGCTCGGCCACCTCAGGGGTGGGCTCGGCCACCTCAGGGGTGGGCTCGGTCTGCGACCCGAGCTGGCCGAGTAGCGGGGGAGCGCAGCGGAGGAGCGTATCGAGGTCGCGGCGGTGACCTCGACAAGCTCGGCCATCGCACGCGGTGGCCGAGTAGCGACGAAGGAGCGTATCGAGGTCGCGGCAGTGACCTCGACAGGCTCGGCCATAGCACGCGGTGGCCGAGTAGCGACGAAGGAGCGTATCGAGGTCGCGGCGGTGACCTCGACAAGCTCGGCCACCTCAGGGGTGGGCTCGGTCAGCTCAGGGGTGGGCTTGGCCCGCCGCACGGGCCGCCACCTCAGTCCGGTCGGTCGAGGAGCAACCAGCCGCCGTGGTGTTCGTAGACCTGCCAAGGCCATTCGGTCGCGGCGGCCCGTGCCCAGCCACGCAGGTCGTCCAGGCCGAGGCTGCGCAGGTGCCCGAACTGTTGTGCCGGCTCGTCCTCGAACGGCACGGCGACGACCACGCGGTGACGGGCGACGCGGCACGCCTCCCGGATGATCTCGACCGCGGTCTCGTCGGGCACGTGCTCCAACAGGTGTATGGCGAGCACCGTGTCGCAGCTCGCGTCCGGGACCGTGATCCGTGCGGCGTCGCTGACCTGTGTCGTGACCGGTAGGTCCAGCAGTTCGCTCATGTCTCGCAGCAGGTGGACCGATCCGGCCGACAGGTCGCTCGCGGTCAGCTCGAGGCCGGCACGGGCCAGGCGCAGCGCCTGGAAACCGAAACAGGTGCCGAGTTCGTGCACCGAGCGACCGCGCACCACCTGCCCGACATGCGCGTGCACGGGCGCGTACGCGGCGATCGAGCCACGCCCGGTGGGCCTCGCGATCTCCTCGTCGATCCGGCGAATCGTGTTGCGGTAGAAGTTGAGCCACGCCTGCTGTGGGGTCTCGGCGCTGGTCAGCACGATGCCGACGAGCAACTCCTCGAAGAGCCTGGGTCCACGGATCCACCCGGCGTCGAACAACTCCGTGCTCAGCTGACCGGAGATGTCGTCGCTGACCATGTCGGGCGACAGGTCGTGCTCCAGGAGCAGCCCGGTGCCGACCCGGCCGATGTCGAAGTGCTCGGTCCGGGCGATGCTGAGGCGCCGTTGATCGACCACCTGGCGACGGCGCACCGTGACGGACTCGCTGCGGTAAACGCCTCCCGGGCTGGCCCGGTAGGCGTTCAGCTCGATCTCGTCGACGCCGCTCATGTTCCGCCTTCGGCCATGACGTGGGAGAAGTCGCGCAACTGGCGCAGATTGTGGACGACTTCGACCTTGTCGCAGTGCTCGGCATACAGCGGCAGGTCGCACCGGCCGAGCGCCCACGAGTAGCGCGGCTCGGGCGTCAGCCAGACCACGGACCTGGCCCGGCGCGCCAGTTCGGCGAAGGTGTCGAGCGCGGGGTCCTTGCCATTGCCACGCCCGTCCCCGATCACGATGACGGTGGTGCGGTGGTTGACCGCGGAGCCGTATTCGTCGAGGAACTGCCGGAGCGAGGCCCCGTAGTCGGAGTCCGCGTCGACGTCGACCTTCCCGCCGTCCGACTTTCCCGCGAGGATCTGCGTAAGCGCCTGCTGCACATGGTGATCCGCGAACAGGGTGGTGATCTCGGCGCACTCGTCGACGAAGACGAACGAGCGGACCTGGGAGGCGATCGACTGCAGACTGTGCACCAGGTGCAGGGCGAACGCCGAGGTCGCACGCACCGACAGCGACACGTCGCACAGGATGACCAGGCGCGGCCGGTCCTCCCGGCGGCTGACCAGCACCGGCCGGAACGGAACCCCGTCGTACCGCATGTTGGTCCGCATCGTGCGGCGGCTGTCGATCACACCGGAGCCGGAGACGTGCCGTCGCGGTCGTGGAGCGCCGCGCAGGCTGCGCAGCAATCGCCGCAGGGAGTCCTCGAACGCGATCCGCTCCGACTCCTCGATCATCTCCGCGCGCGCCGCTTCCACCTCGCGGGATTCGACGTCCTGCTCGCTCAGCAGACTCTCCAGGTGTTGCCGCAATTGCTCGGGCAGTCCGGCCAGCAGCGGGGCGAGGCGTTCGCGCAGGGCCGCCAGGTCGGGGTCGATCTCCGGCTCGGCGGCGTTCTCGTCGTCCGGTTCGCCGAGCCAGCTGAGCAGTGCCATCTCCTCGGCGACCGACAACTCCGCGTCGATCTGCAGGCCCTCGCTCTTGGTGAGCCGGCCCGGGGTGCCGGGATTGTGCAGCCGGCTGGTGCTGATCTGCACGCGGGCCGCCTCACCGGCCGACGCCCTGCCGTCCTTGGACATGACGATCTCGTCGGTCATCGACGCCATGTCGAGTTTGTTGGCCTCCTGGTGCAGGTTGTACTGCTGTGCGAGGTCCTTCTGGTCGAAGTAGTCGCGGATGTCCTTCGGCGCGTCGTGTGAGTGGCCGTCCTGCGGTGTGTCGGACAGCTCGTCGGACAGGGTGAACTCGAGCAGGTCCCCCTCGTCGCTCAGGTCGTCGTGCGCATGGCCGTGCTCCTTGGGGCGGGTGACCACGGCGCGCAGGTGGAAGAAGCGGTCGAAGACGTCGTCGAAGACCTCCAGGTCGCGCCGGTCCTTGACCAGCGAGACAGCCAGCGCGGTGCGCAGCACGTCGCGGTCGGCCATGATGCCCGGACGTGCAGCGGCTTGTACGGCGTCGAGCGCTTCGGAGACGCTGATCCGCATCCCGTGCAGGCGGAGGAACCGGACGAACCGGAGTACTGTGCCGTCCACCGCGACCCCTCAGACCGGGCGCTTACGAGCCGAACCGCGGTTGAACGACCGCTGTCCCTGACCCGTGGGCACCTGCCGCGGCGGTGAAGCCTTGGCGGTGGGTGAGCCGTAGTACGCCTCGTCGTGCCGGCCCGGCAGGTCCTTGTCGGCGCGGGCCTGCTTGCCGTCCTCGTCCGCCGTGTCGGTGTGGCTGTGCCCGTGTCCATGGCCGTGACCGTGCCCGTGGCCGTGGTCGAGCGACTCCGGGACGTCGACGTTGGGGTCCAGCAGGCGTGGGATGTTCCGGGTGGCCAGTGCGAGGTCACGCTCGTACTTCATGACGACGTTCAACGTGTCGGCGAGGACCGACGGTGAAAGCTCGTCGACACCGAGCACGGCGAGAGTCCTTGCCCAGTCGATGGTTTCGGAGATGCTGGGCGACTTGCGCAGGTCGAGGGTGCGCAGGGTGCGCACGACGTCGACGAGGTGCTCGGCGACCGAGTCGGCCAGGCCGGTGTCCTTGGAGCGGATGATCTCCAGCTCCCGGTCGGCGGCCGGGTAGTCCAGGAAGAGGTGCAGGCAGCGGCGCTTGAGCGCTGCGGACAGGTCGCGTGTGTTGTTGGAGGTCAACAGCACCAGGGGCGTGGATTGCGCGACGAAGGTGCCGATCTCCGGTACCGATACCTGGAACTCGGCGAGCAGTTCCAGCAGCACCGCCTCGAGCGCCTCGTCCGCGCGGTCCACCTCATCGATGAGCAGCACGACCGGCTCGGGTGACTGCACGGCCTCCAGCAACGGGCGTGGGGCGAGGAAGCGCTCGGAGAAGAACACGTTGTCCTGCGCGGCGATCCGCTCGACCGCCGAGTTGAGGTCGTCGGTGTCGGCGATGATGTCGCCGATCTTCTCGCGCAGCATCTGGGTGTAGAGCAGCTGCTTGCCGTAGTCCCACTCGTACAGGGCCTTGGTCTCGTCCTGGCCCTCGT
Organism: Flexivirga oryzae; assembly: GCF_014190805.1. Classification (NCBI taxonomy): domain Bacteria; kingdom Bacillati; phylum Actinomycetota; class Actinomycetes; order Micrococcales; family Dermacoccaceae; genus Flexivirga; species Flexivirga oryzae. The sequence goes on from NZ_JACHVQ010000001.1 coordinate 1,655,543, forward strand.
AGCACTGCAGCCGCAGCAGTCGGCGCCCCGTGGCGGCCGCGACGCTCTGCGCGAGCTGGGTCTTGCCGACCCCCGCGGGTCCTTCCAGCAGCAACGGCTTGCCGAGCGCGGACTGCAGGTATGCCGTCGTCGCCAGCCGGTCATCGGTGAGGTAGCCGACGCGGTGCAGCCGCGTGCGGGCGTCCTCCACGCTCTGGAAGTCCGGGTCGAGGTCGTCCGGCTCGGTCGCGGTTTCCTGGCTCACGGGTGTTGTCACGGGACTCTCCTTGGCGGGGCGGCGGTTGGGCGGCGCTGCCCGCCCCGAGGCGATATCGGTGCGGGCAGCGCTCGTGGTGGGGCCGGACGGCGATGGGTCGTCATACGGCCGTGGTGGTCCGGGACGGATCAGCTGAGTAGATCGTCCAGGTCACCGTTGAAGCAGTGCTCGACGACCGGGCGGACGGTGTCGAAGGTGCACTCCTTCGGGTTGCCGGGTGTGCAGGTGTCGCCGAGGACGTGGTTGGTGATGTTGTCGACGTCCTCCTTGTCGCCCTTGACGACCTTCTTGCCCTCGTAGTACTTCGTCGGGCCCTGGCCGAGCCGGTTCTTGATGTAGCTGTCCTGGGTGACGTCGGTGAACTTCTCCGGGATGCCGACGTCCCGGAGCAGCCGGATGCCGGCAGCCAGCGCGGCGTCCGCGGCCTGGACGTCGGTCATGCCGTGCGTGTCGACGCCCATCGCACGGGCGATGTCGGCGAACCGCTTGTAGCAGACCGGCATGTTGAACGCCCAGACGCGCGGCAGCGCGATCGCGTTGTTGAGTCCGTGGTGCAGGTCGTAGAACGCGGACACGGCGTGGCTGATCGAGTGGATGATCCCGAGGCCACCGGAGTTGAACGCCTGAGCGGCGATGTACTGCGCGTACATCATGCCTTCGCGGCCCGGCAGGTCCTGCGGGTTCCAGGTGGCTTCGCGCAGGTTCTGCGCGGTCAGCTCGATGGCCTGGAGGGCCGCTCCGAGGGACGGCGGGAAGTTCAGCCGGGAGGTGTACGGCTCGGATGCGTGTGCCAGTACGTCGAATCCACACTGTGCGGTGAAGTCGATCGGCGTGGAGTAGTACATGGTCGGGTCGTCGATGGCCAGCGAGGTGATCGCGGCGTCGTCGAACGCGACGTACTTGTGAGGCTTGTCGGGGTCGGTGGTGGTGTCGGTGATGACGTACGCCCACGAGGTCTCGGAGCCGGTGCCGGCCGTGGTGGACACGGCGATGTGCGGCGGGTTCTTGGGGTTCTCGCTCTTGTTGAAGCCCTCGAACTCGTTGATGTTGCGGCCGTCGTGTGCGACCGAGATGCGCGCGCCCTTACAGGCGTCGTGCGACGAACCGCCGCCGATGGAGACGAACGAGTCGCACTTGTTGTCCTGGTAGAGGGCTACGGCGTCCATGACGTTGTAGTCCTTGGGGTTGGACTCCACCTTGTCGTAGAGGACGACCTCGAGGCCGTGGTACTTCATCGACTCCACGATGTTGTGCACGACGTCGGAGCCACGCAGACCGGTCGTCATCACGAGGGTCTTCTTGAAACCGAGTTTCAGCGCCTCGGGACCGATCATTTCGGCGCCGCCCGGGCCGAGAAGGGCCCGCGGGAAGGGGTGGAACTCCTTGATGGGGAACGGTTTCAGTAGCTCATCAACTTGCATTGGAACTCCTCAGTGAGTGATGGGCGCAGAGGCGCAATCGGACTTCATGCCGACACCCTTCGACCGTAGAAATGTGACCCACGTCTCGGCACCGCCCTTTCGGCCGCGCCTCGCTGTCCTTCCGACGAGGAGACGTACCTACCCGCTCGGGCAGGCCTACCCGAGCGGGTAGGTCTACGCCGTCCGGCCGGTGGGTGACCGCCGGAGGCGGTATACCTAGCGTGTGGGTAAGCGCCTCATATCGGGCGCCCGCGCTTCGGCTCCCGCCGGGTGCGGCCTACTCCGCGAGGAAGGGAGTCACCGTGGCCACCGAGGAACTCGAGCACGACGCTGTGGATCAGGCCGACGCACACGTCGAGGAGGTCGTCGCGGACGACCTGGTCGAGGACGTGTCGATCGACGGAATGTGCGGCGTCTACTGATGCTGGATCAGGCATGGGCGCTGAACGACTCGGTGGCGCTGCGCCCCGAGCCGTTCGGCGCCCTCGCCTACGACTTCACCACCCGCCGGCTGTCGTTCCTGAAGGACCCTGCGCTGGTGGATGTCGTGCGGCAGTTGCGCGAGCACGATGGTGTCACCGAAACCCTTGATGCGGTGGGTGTTCCACGCTCGGAGCGCCCCCGCTTCCGTGCCGCGCTGCAGCGGCTCGCCGACCAGCAGATGATCGTCCCGAGGAGTCCGCAATGACCGCAGTCGCCGAGCGCCCTGCGCCCACCCGACTGGTGGATCACTTCGAGTTCGGGCTGGATGCGCCGATCTGCCTCACCTGGGAGCTGACCTACGCGTGCAATCTCGCCTGCGTCCACTGCCTCAGTTCGTCCGGACGGCGCGACCCGCGTGAGTTGACCACCGATGAGTGCAAGGCACTGATCGACGAGTTCGAGCGGATGCAGATCTTCTACGTCAACATCGGCGGCGGCGAACCCACGGTCCGGCCGGACTTCTGGGAGCTGCTCGACTACGCCGTCGCCCACCATGTCGGCGTCAAGTTCTCCACCAACGGCTTCCGCATCACCAAGGAGCGCGCCGAGCAGCTCGCGGCGACCGATTACGTCGACGTGCAGGTGTCGCTGGACGGTGCGACGGCGGAGGTGAACGACCCGATCCGCGGTGCGGGCACGTATGACGCGGCGATCCGCGCGATGGACAACCTGCGCGACGCCGGGATGAAGGATTTCAAGCTGTCGGTGGTCTGCACCCGGGAGAACATCCCACAGCTCGACGAGTTCAAGAAGATCGCCGACGACCACGGCGCGCAGCTGCGGCTCACCCGGTTGCGCCCGGCCGGCCGCGGAGCGGACGTCTGGGAGCAGCTGCACCCGCTGCCGCACCAGCAGCGCGAGCTCTACGACTGGCTGGTCGCCAACGGCGAGCAGGTCCTGACCGGTGACTCGTTCTTCCACCTGTCCGCGTTCGGCAGTGCGCTGCCCGGCCTGAACCTGTGCGGTGCGGGACGGGTCGTCTGCCTGGTGGACCCGGTGGGCGACGTCTACGCCTGCCCGTTCGCGATCCACGAGAACTTCCTGGCCGGCAGCATCCGGGACGGCGGCTTCCAGCACGTCTGGCGCGACGCCGAGCTGTTCAAGTCGCTGCGCGAGCCGCAGACCGGCGGGGCCTGCACATCCTGTTCGGCGTACGACTCCTGCCGGGGCGGCTGTATGGCGGCGAAGTTCTTCACCGGGATGCCGCTGGACGGCCCCGACCCGGAGTGTGTGAAGGGCAACGCGGAGTTCGTGACGGCGGGTGACCGCCCGGCCCCCTCGCAGGACCACTCCCACAAGGGGACGGTGCGCAACGCGCCGGTGCCGGTCAGGATCGGCCGCCGGCCACCGACCACGCTGTGCAACGAATCACCGGTGACCGCAGCGGACTTCGCATCGGCGGGCGGCACTGATCGAGACAGGTGACGCTGGTTGAGTAGCGGAGGAGCGGAGCGGGAGAGCGTAGCGAAACCCACCGCTCTCGGTGACACGACCAGCGGTGACGCCACCGGCGCGCGGGTGCTGCTCGTGCCGCTCGGCAGCGTCGAGCAGCACGGCCCGCACCTACCGTTGTCGACCGACTCGGTCATCGCGCGTGCGGTGTGCGAGCGCGTCGCGGACTCCCTTGCGACACACGGCTCCTCGGCCGCGGTGGCACCCTGTGTGGAGTTCGGCTCCAGCGGCGAGCACGAGGGGTTCGACGGGACGATCTCGATCGGCCAGGACGCCTTGGAACTGGTCGTGGTCGAGTTGGTGCGTTCGGCGCGCCGGTGGGCACGGCGCATCGTGCTGGTGTCCGGGCACGGCGGCAACGCGAGCGCGTTACGCCGCGCGGTGCGGCTGCTGCGCCACGAGGAGCCGGTGGTGGCCTGGACGACGTGTGCGGAGCCGGGCTTCGACGCGCACGCGGGCCATGCCGAGACGTCGATGATGCTGGCACTTGCGCCGGCTTCGGTGCGACTCGACCGGGCCGAGGTGGGCAACACCGCACCCGCCGCGGAGCTGTGGCGCGCGCTGCGCAACGGGGGAGTCGCGGCCGTGGCGCCCAACGGTGTGCTGGGCGACCCGCGCTCCGCCTCGGCCGACGAGGGCGAGCGGATGCTCACCGCGCTGGGCCGTCGCATCAGCGAACAGGTCCTGCTGATGGACGATCCGGGCGGTGTGGACGCGAACGGCGCCCTCGCGCGTGAGACGCTGTCGGCATGACGCGCGTGGTGGTCCTGGGAGGCGGCGGCCGGGGGATCGGCGCCGCGACGGCACGGCTGCTCGCCGCGCGTGGTGACCGGGTGATCGTGCTGGACGCCTTCGACACCAGCGATGACTTCTACCCTCTTGCCGACGAGTCGGACCGCCTTGCGTTACAGGGGGTTCCGGGTGTCGAGACAGTGACCGTCGATCTGCGCGAGGACGACGAGACCAGGGCGGCGGTCGCATCCGTCGTCGACCGGCACGGCCACCTGGACGCGGCGGTCGCCTTCGCCGGTGCAGTGACCGGCGGTCGTCCGTTGTGGGAGACGGACGACGAGACGTTGCGCCGCGCGATCTCCTTCAACACGCTGACCACGTGGCACCTCGCCCGGGCAGCCGTCCCGCAGTTGCTCACCCGGCCGGCGACGGCACAGCCCACGTTCGTGGCGTTCACCAGCGTCGCGGGCGAGCGGGGTCTTTACGGCCTGGCGCCCTATGTCGTGGCCAAGCACGCGACAGCCGGCATCGTGCGTGCCCTGGCAGCCGACCTGGTCGGCACATCGGTCACGGCCTGTGGGATCGCGCCGGGCTCGACGGACACCACGATGCTGCGGCAGACCGCCGCGACCTACGGCCTGAGCGATGTGACCGAGTTGGCGCAGGGTCAGCACGGCAGGCGCCCGCTGCGACCCGACGAGGTGGCCAGGGTGGTGGAGTTCGCCCTCGACGCCGGCCCGGTCGTGCACGGCTCGATCCTGCCGGCCGACGCGGGCTTCGGTCGTGTCTGAGCCCGACCGCCTGCCACCGGGTTTCACGGTCAAGCTCGGCACCTGGACGCATCGCTGCACCGACGGCCGGACCCTGTATGGCGACGCCGGCACCCTGCTGCGGCTGCGCCCGGCCGCGGTCGACCGCATCGACGGTGACGGCGTGGTTCGTGTCGGGGACGCCACGTCGGCGACCCTGGCGCGGGTGTTGCTGGACCGGGGGATGGCCGAGCCGATGTGGGACGATGCCCCGGGCGTGGCCGGCCTGGACGACATCACCCTGGTGATCCCGGTGCGTGACCGTGCGGACGGGGTCGACAGGTTGCTCGCGCAGTGCGGGGGAGTGCGGGCGATCGTGGTGGACGACGGGTCACGCGAGCCCGACGAGCTGCGCGCCGTGTGTGACCACTACGGCGCCCGGGTCGTTCGGCACGAGCAGTCCCGAGGTCCGTCGGCGGCACGCAACAGCGGTCTGGCACTGGTGCGGACCGACCTGGTCGCGTTCGTCGACTCCGACATCGTGCTGGGCGCCGGAGACCTGGTCGAGCTCCGGCGGCACTTCGCCGACCCGCGGGTCGGTCTGGTGGCGCCCCGCATCCTGGGCCTGGTGGAGGACGGCGGTGTGCTGCACCGCTACGAAGCGGCCTGCTCGTCCCTGGACCTCGGGGACCAGCCCGCGCTGGTGCGTCCGCACGCGCGGGTCTCGTACGTGCCGAGTGCGATGATGCTCGCCCGGAAAGCCGCCCTGGGCAACGGTTTCGACGAAGCGATGCAGGTGGCCGAGGACGTCGACCTGGTATGGCGGTTGTCCCGCGACTGGGCGATCCGCTACGAACCCGCGGTCCGGGTACGGCACGAGCACCGCACGCGGTTGCGTGAGTGGTTCGGCCGCAAGCTGCTCTACGGCACCGGCGCAGCACCGCTCGCGGCGCGGCACGGCCGGGCCGTCGCGCCGGTGGTGCTCACGCCGTGGACCGCAGCGGTGACGGCCGGCCTGCTGGCGCAACGGCGGTGGAGCCCGGTGCTGATCGGCGGGTCCACCGTGGCGCTGTGGTTCAGCCTGCGACGGCGCTTCGGCTTCGCCGAGGATCCGTCCGGCTCGGCAACCGCGCTGACGAAGGTGGCGATGCGGTCCACGTTGGAGCAGGCGGGCGCGGTCGTCACCAGGCACTACGCGCCGGTCACCCTTGCGCTGCTGCCGTTCTCGGCGCGCGCCCGGCGGGCCTACGCGGTGTCCGCCGTCGTCGCGGGTCTGGTCGACTACCGCCGCACGCGGCCGACACTCGACCCGGTCCGGTTCGTCGGTCTGCGCACCCTGGACGACCTGGCCTACGGGCTGGGCGTGTGGAAGGGCGTCATCGATGCCCGCTCGCCCGGCGCCCTGATCCCGTTGGTGCGCTCCGGGCTCCGGTCGGCGAGCACTGCCGACGGCAGGTGACCGGCGCCTGCCAGGGTGTTCGACATACGCGCAGATCAGTCGATAGTGTCGAATTCCCGGAGATGCCGCGCGGAAAGGTCTCGCCTCAGATGCACAACTTCGCCCATGATCCGAGGACGCTCCTCGATCGGACGTTGCCGCGGTCGTCGCCGCGATGAGCGTGGCCAAGCTCGGACTGGGCCTCGCGGCGGTGGGCAGGCCCGCCTACATCACCAGCGGGCGAGCCGGTGACCTCGGTGGAGATCGGTCCCCGGAGTCGTTGCGCCGGCGGGCCGCGCAGGTGCTGGATGCGGGGTACGACGCGGGTATCCGCTACATCGACGTGGCCCGCTCGTACGGGCTCGCCGAATCGTTCGTGGCGAGCTGGCTGGCCGATCACCCCGACCTCGACGTCGTGGTCGCCTCGAAGTGGGGCTACACCTACGTCGGGGGCTGGCGGATCGCCGACGACATCACGCACGAGGTGAAGGACCACTCGGGATCGGCCTTCGACAAGCAACTCCAGGAGTCGCTGGTCCTACTCGGGGCGAATCTGCGGGTCTACCAAGTGCATTCGGTGACCCCGGACAGCCCGGTCCTGATCGACCGGACGCTCCAGGAGGCACTGGCCCGGCTGCGGGACCGCGAGATCCGCGTGGGCTTCTCGACCTCGGGACCGCGCCAGGCGGACGTGATCCGGGCGGCGCTGGACATCTCGGTCGGAGGGCGCCGGCTTTTCGAGGTCGTGCAGTCGACGTGGAACCTGCTGGAGCAGTCGGCGGAGACGGCCCTCACCGAGGCATCGCGGCTCGGCCTCGACGTCGTCGTCAAGGAATGCCTCGCCAACGGCCGGCTCGTCGACGACACCGATGAAACCGACGACCCGGACCCGCGGCTGCCGGAACTGCGGGCCGTGGCTCAGCGACTGGGGATCGGGCTCGACCAGCTGGCGATGGCGACGGCGCTGGCGGCTCCGTGGGCCGACCACGTTCTGTGTGGTGCCGTCACCACGGAACAGGTCGAACGGGCGCGCGCAGCGGCGGCCTTCGTGCTGCCCGGCGAGTCGATCGTTGCCGCGAGAGCGGTGCCGCAGGACGCGGAGCAGTACTGGCACGACCGGTCGGCGCGGCCCTGGGCGTGACGGTCTACTGGGCGCTCGGAAGGACCGGCCAGCTCTGTGCGCCGAGCTCGCGCGAGACTGCCCGGGCGGCCGATCGCACCTCGTCCGCGGGGTCCTTGGTCGATGCGCCGGACAGCACGACGCCGATGGCCCCGACCACGGAGCCCGAGGTGTCGAAGATCGGGGAGGCAACGGCGCTCTCCCCGAGCACCGCCTCGTCCTGTTCGCGTGCGACCCCGGTCGTGCGCACGGCCGACAGCTGTGCCTGAAGGTCCGCGGGTGACGTCAGCGTCTCGCCGGTCATGCTGCGCAGCTCGCCGGCGCCGAGAACCCGCTCGCTGTCGTCCGGGGAGAACGCCAGGATCGCCTTGCCGAGTGCGCTCGCGTGGGCGGGTATGACGATGCCGACCTCCGGCATCTGGCGGGTTCCATCGGCGCGCGGCTCGTGGTGGATGATGATCACGTCGTCCAGGAGGAGCACGCCGGTCCGCACCGCGAGACCCGTGCGGGTGGCCAGATCCTCGGCCCACGGGATGGCACGGGAGCGCAGCTCCAGCGTGTCGAGGTAGACGTTGCCGAGGCGCAGCACCGCCGGCCCGAGCTGATAGCGGCTCGATCCGCGCTCCTGCACCACCATGCCGTGCTCGACGAGGGTGCGCACGATGCCGTGAGTCGTCGAGGGGGCGAGTTCCAGCCGCGTCGCGAGCTCGGCGAGGCTCAGCCGCCGCGCACCCTGGAGCGCTGTCAAAACCCTGATGGCGCGGTCGACCGACTGGATCACGGCTGCATTGCCTCCAACTTGAACGGTTGCTGAGACGAGTATGCCGAACGTGCTTGCCGTGACCTGAATCACAGGTGTACGGTCGGCCTGTATTCGACATTATCGAATCATATTCACATTTGAGGATCACTGACTGCGCCAACGCCTGATATCCACATCGGAGAGCACCATGAAGAAGTTCATCAACGACCCGGGTGACGTCGTCGCCGACGCCCTGCTGGGCGTGGCAGCCGCCCACCCGCAGCTTCGGGTCGATCACGACCACAAGATCATCCTGCGTGGCGACAGCCCGCGCCCGGGCAAGGTCGGCATCATCTCCGGCGGCGGCTCCGGCCATGAACCGTTGCACGGCGGCTTCGTCGGTGTCGGGATGCTGGACGCAGCCTGCGCCGGCGAGGTCTTCACCTCACCGGTGCCCGAACCCATCCTGACCGCCACCAAACTCGTCGACGGCGGGGCCGGCGTACTTCACGTGGTCAAGAACTACACCGGCGACGTCATGAACTTCGAGATGGCCGCCGAACTCGCGGCTGCCGAGACCGGTGTCGACGTCGCGTCGGTGGTGACCGACGACGACGTCGCCGTCCAGGACTCCACCTGGACGGCGGGCCGCCGTGGCGTCGGGGTCACCGTGCTGCTCGAGAAGATCGCCGGCGCCGCAGCCGAGGAGGGCCGCAGCCTGACCGAGGTCGCCGACGTGGCCCGGCGGGTCAACGAGCAGGGTCGCAGCATGGGAGTGGCACTCACGTCGTGCACCGTCCCGGCAGCGGGCCGACCGACCTTCGACCTCGGCCCCGACGACTTCGAGCTCGGCGTCGGCATCCACGGCGAGCCCGGACGGGAGCGGCGGCCGATGGCGTCGGCGGCCGAGATAGCCGAGATGATGGTGGAGCCGATTCTGGCCGACCTGCCGTTCCGGACCGGGGACGCGGTGATCGCGCTGGTGAACGGTCTGGGCGGAACACCGCTGCTCGAGCTCTACATCATGTTCCACGAGGTCGACCGCATCCTGTCCGCACACGGCATCTCGATCGCGCGGTCTCTGGTCGGGAACTTCATCACCTCCCTCGACATGGCCGGTTCGTCGGTCACCCTGCTCAAGGCCGATGCCGAGTTCCTCAAGCTGTGGGATGCTCCGGTGAACACTCCGGCGCTGCGATGGGGAGTCTGATGATGGAGATCACTGCCACCGCGCTGAACGCCTGGCTGCACCGTTACGCGGAACTCGTCACGAAGGAACGCGACCACCTGACCGAGCTCGACTCCGCCATCGGCGATGCCGACCACGGTGCCAACCTGGAGCGCGGTATGACGGCGGCGGTGGCCGAAACTCGACGGGGCCGAGACCGCCGACCTGGGACCGTTGCTCACCAAGGTCGGTATGACGATGGTCTCCACCGTGGGCGGCGCCAGCGGCCCGCTCTACGGGACGTTCTTCCTCCGGGCGGGCACGGCACTCGGCGAGGCCACCGCGGCGTCGGCGCAGCAGTTCGGTTCGGCACTTCGGGCCGGGTTGGAGGGTGTCGTCGCCCGCGGGAAGGCACAGGCAGGAGACAAGACGATGTATGACGCGCTCGCGCCGGCGGTCGACGCCTACGAGGTCTCGGTCGCAGCGGGTTTCGACATACCCGACGCACTGGACCGGGCGCGGGTCGCAGCGGCCACGGGCCGCGACGCGACCACTGCCATGCGTGCCCGCAAGGGTCGCGCCAGCTACCTCGGTGAGCGCAGCGTCGGACACCAGGATCCCGGAGCGACCAGCGCCGCCCTGCTGTTCGCAGCCGCCGCCGAAGCCCTGTCCCGTTGAACGCGCAGGGGACCGCGCCCGCCTCCGACAACCCGAGTGTCGGCATCGTCGTCGTCTCGCACAGCCGCGCCCTCGCCAAGGCGGCACTCGGTCTGGCCAGCGAGATGCTGCACGGCCGTCCGCTCCGGATCGAGCTGGCGGCCGGACTGGACGCGACGTCGTTCGGCACGGACGCCGCGCAGGTCAAGACCGCGATCGAGGCCATGGACGGTCCCGCCGGCGTGGTGGTCCTGATGGACCTCGGAAGTGCGGTGCTGAGCGCCGAACTCGCGCTCGACCTGCTGGATGACCAGACCATGCGTGAGCGCGTCGTGCTGTCGGCCGCTCCCATCGTCGAGGGCCTCGTCGTCGCCGCAGTGGCTGCATCGGGCGGTGCCAGCAAGGAGGAGGTCGCCGCCGAGGCGCAGGCGGCGCTGCTGGGCAAGCGGGCGCACCTGGACAACTCCGAGACAGCTGCCGAGCAGCCGGGACCCACGGACACCGATGTCACCGGGACGTTCACCGTCGGCAATGCGCACGGCCTGCACGCACGGCCGGCTGCGCGACTCGTCAGCGAGGTCAACCGGCTCGATGCGACCGTGACGCTCACCAATCTCACGACCGGCGCCGGCCCCGTTCCTGCGGCGAGCCTGAGCCGGGTCGCGACGCTCGGTGCCGAGCAGGGGCATCAGCTGCGGGTCGCCGCGGCCGGGCCGCAGGCCAAGGAGGCGGTCGACCACGTCGTCGCGCTGGCGGCCCGGCAGTTCGACGAGACGGAGAGTGACGGTCCGCCGCGCGGTCCGGCGACGCAGACCCGGCCGGCCACCGGGCCGGTGGGTGTCTCGCCCGGCATCGCCATCGGACCACTGCGGCGGTTCGCCGCACCGGAGGTCGACGTCGTCGACACCGAGATCGGCGAGCCCGGCGACGAGTGGCGCCGGGTGGTCGAGGCGATCGCCCGCGTCCGCAAGGACATCGAGCACGTCCGTGCGCTGACCGTGCGCGAGGTCGGTGAGGACGAGGCGGCCATCTTCGATGCGCACCTCGGGCTCCTCTCGGACGCCGAGATCCTCGGAGCGGTCAAACGGGGCGTGCAGCGCGGCGAAGGTGCGCTCGGCGCCTGGTCGGCGGCGCTGACCCGGGTGGAGAACGAGCTCGCGAACCTGTCCGACGGCTACCTGCGTGGCCGAGCCGCGGACGTGCGCGCGGTCGGTGACCAGGTGCGCCAGGTGCTCGCCGGTGTGGCGACCGGGCTGGACCTGGCAGAGGGCCTCCTGGTCGCACGCGACCTCACTCCCGCGCAGGCCGCAGCGCTGGATGCCGAACGCGTGCACGGCGTCGTCCTGATGGCCGGCAGCGCCACCTCGCACGCCGCGATCCTGATCCGCTCCCGCGACATACCGCTCGTGGTCTGCGCGGGGACCGCACTGGCCGAGGTCCCGGACGGGACGACCCTGGTGGTAGATGGCGCGGCCGCGGAGGTCTTGATCGATCCGCCGGCTCAGGTGGTCGAGCAGTACCGGACCCGGGCCGCGGCGCTGGTCGACCAGCGACGCCGCGATCTCGCGTCGGCTGCCGAGCCCGCGGCGACGCTCGACGGCACGCCGGTCACCGTCGCCGCGAACATCGGATCGGTCGACGACGCACGGACGGCCGCGAACTGCGGCGCCGACGAGGCCGGCCTGGTGCGCACCGAGTTCCTCTTCCTCGGCCGCGACACCGCCCCGAGCGTCGAGGACCAGGAGCGGCACTACGCCGAGATCGCCGACGCGCTCGGCGGGCGGCGGGTCACCCTGCGGACCCTGGATGTCGGTGGCGACAAACCCCTTTCGTACGTCACCATGCCTACGGAGGACAACCCGTTCCTCGGTGTCCGTGGGCTCCGGCTGGCCCTGGAGCAGCCCGACCTGCTGCACGCCCAACTTGCGGCCATCTCCCGGGTCGCTCGGCGAACACCGGTCAACGTGATGTTCCCGATGATCTCGACGCTGCGGGAGCTGCGGGAGGCACGCGCGGCACTGGACCGGGCCTGCGGGTCCGACGGGCTCCCGGGCCAGTTGCGCGTCGGGATGATGGTCGAGGTCCCTGCGGCCGCGCTGAAGGTCGAGACCTTCCTGCCCCACCTCGATTTCGTGAGTATCGGGACCAACGATCTGACGCAGTACACGATGGCGGCCGAGCGCGGGAACCCCGGCGTGGCCCGGCTCTCCGACCCGCTCGATCCCGCTGTGCTGCAACTGATCGACCACGTATGCCGGGCCGGCCGGGGGCGGGCACTGGTGGCGGTCTGCGGCGAGGTGGCATCGGATCCGGACGCGATACCGCTCCTCGTGGGTCTCGGGGTCCAGGAGCTCAGCGTCGCGCCACGCATGGTGCCGAGGGTCAAGGCGCAGGTGCGTGACCTCGACGTCGGTCACTGCGCCGTGCTGGCCAAGCGGGCGCTGACGCTGGCGAGTGCCGCGGACGTGCGAGCGCTGCTCGGGTGACTCAGGCCGCGCCGGCCGGCCGGGTCAGGCGCTCGTCCTGCGGGCGAAGAAGGAATCCACCGCGGAGTGGAACTCCTGGAGGGCCACAGCCGGGACCTCGTCGGACCCACCCGTGGCGGGATCGGTACGGGTGACCAGCCGCAGCGCGTGCTTCGCGGCCGACAGCGCAGCGACCGGATGGGCGGCGACGGTGGCGGCGATTTCGCCTGCAGCGCGGAGGGTTTCGCTGTCGGGCACGACGCGGGTGATGAGCCCGACGTCGCGTGCCTCGCGTGCGTCGAGCAGCCGCCCGGTGAGGTAGAGGTCCGCGGCCGACGCGGCGCCGGTGCGCGACGAGACCCGTGCCACGAACGCCGGTGAGGCCTGGATGCCGAGTCGGGCGATCGGCATGCCGATGCGGGCGGACTCAGCGAGCACGGCGATGTCGCACGCGAGGGCGAGTTGGCATCCGGCGCCGGCCGCCACCCCCTCGACGGCAGCGATGACCGGCACGGGTGCGAGCTCGATGCGGCGCAGGCACTGCTCGATCACGGTGAGACTGTGTTCGACGTCACCGGCAGTCGCGCCGGCCCACTCGCTGAGGTCGGAACCCGAGCAGAAGGTCGTGCCGTGCCCGGTCAGGACGATCGCGTGAATCCGTCCGTCGTCGCACTGGCGAGCGATCTCCGCGTCCAGTCGCACCCAGTCGGCCTCGCGCAGTGCGTTGCGTCGGCGGCCGTCACCGAGGGTGATCGTGGCGACGGATCCCGTTGTGGTCACTGCGATCCGGGTCATGATTCGTGCTCGCTTCCGGTCGCACGGGTCGACGGCGATCGCAACGACTCGAGGATCGAGGCGGTGTGTTCGCCGTGCACCGGTGATGCGTGGCGTAGCGCGGCCGGGGTCCCGGAGAGCTTGAGTGGGGTGCCGAGCGTGCGGACGCTGCCCAGGGTGCTGTGCGGTAGGTCCACCACCATCTCGCGGGCGGCGAGCTGAGGCTGGGAGAGTGCGTCCGGGACGCTGTGGATCGGTCCGACGGGTATGCCGGCCTCGGTGAGCAGCTGCGCCCATTCGGTGGCGGTGCGTTCCTTCAGGGCTGTTTCGATGAGCGGGAGCAGGGTCTCGCGGCGTTGCACCCGGTCGGCGTTGGTGGCGTATGCCGGGTCGTCGGCGAGGTCGGCCAGTCCGACGGCCGGTGCGAACCGCCGCCACAGCGCGTCGTTGCCCACGGCGATCATGATCTCGCCGTCGGCGGTCCGGAACGCTTGATAGGGCACGATGTTCGGGTGTGCCGAGCCGTGGCGTCGTGGGGTGTTGCCGGAGGCGAAGTAGTTCTGTGCGACATACGTCAGCCAGGATGTCTCGGCGTCCAGCAGCGCGATGTCCACGTGCTGGCCGTGGCCGGTCTGCTCGCGCGAGCGGAGGGCGGCCAGCACCCCGATGGTGACCCACATCCCGGCGGCCAGGTCCGCACCCGCGACTCCGAATCGCACTGAGTCGCCGTCGGTTTCGCCGGTCACGCTCATGATCCCGGACATCGCTTGGGCGATGGCGTCATACCCGGCGCGTTCGTGCAACGGTCCGGTGTGCCCGAACCCGCTGACCGAGCCGTACACGATGGTGGGGTTGCGTTGCGCGAGTTGTTCGTAGCCGAGGCCGAGCCGTGCAGCGGTGCCGGGGCGGAAGTTCTCCAGCACCACGTCGGCCGTGTCAGCCAGCTGGAGGGCTGCGGCGCGGCCGGCGTCCGATTTCAGGTCGAGTGCGAGCGAGCGCTTGCCGCGGTTGACGGCGTGGAAGTAGGCCGCGTCGTCACCCTGGAACGGCGGTCCCCAGCCGCGGGTGTCGTCGCCGGTGCGGTCGTCCTCGACCTTGATCACATCGGCACCGAGGTCGGCGAGGATCATCGAGGCGAACGGTCCGGACAGGACGCGGGTCAGGTCGAGGACTCGCAGACCGCTCAGGGCGCCCTCGTGGGTCTGCCAGGCGCCGTCGGCTGCCGCGGCGGAGTTGCTCATGCCGCCGCGCCGTTCGTGGTGGCCGCCTTCTCGGGGACCACGGGGGAGTGGGTGCTCGCCGCGGCGGTGTCGCGGCGCGGCATCAGCACGAGCGCGCCGAAGGCCAGGACACAGCAGCCGACGATGTACCAGCTGATGCCGACGCTGGAGCCGGTGCTCCGCAGGATCGCGGCCGCGATGAGCGGCGCGGGGCCGCCGGCGATGACGGACGCCAGCTGGTAGCCGATGCCGGCGCCGGAGTAGCGCAGACCGGTGCCGAAGCTCTCGGCGATCAACGCCGCCTGCGGGCCGTACTGCATGTCGTGGAAGACCAGGGACAGGACGATCGCGAGCAGGATGAGCCCGGAGTTCTTGGTGTTGAGCAGCCCGAAGTACGGGAAGGCGAACACCGCCGACGCGACGATGCCGATGCCATACACGACTCGGCGCCCGAAGCGATCCGACAGGTGCCCGAACAGTGGCACCGAGACAAGTCCGAGGGCGGCCGCGATGAGGGTGTCGTTGAGCAGCTCACCCTTGTCCAGGTCGAGGTGCTTGGTGCCGTAGGTCAGCACGAAGGTGATGAACAGGTAGAACGGGGCCTGCTCCGACATACGCACGAACGCCGAGGTGAGGATCTCGCGGGGCTGCTCGCGGATGACCTGCAGCAGCGGCTGCTTGACGACCTGCTCGGTGCGCTTGATCTCGGCGAACTCGGGGCTCTCCTGCACGCGCAGTCGCACATACATGCCGATGGCGACCAGCACGATGCTGGCCAGGAAGGGAACCCGCCAGCCCCACGAGTCGAACTGTGCGTCCGTGGTCACCGCGCCCATCAGCTTCATCATCGCCGTGGACAACAGCAACCCGATCGGCACGCCGAGCTGGGGCCAGGACGCCATCAGGCCGCGCCGTTTCTCGGAGCCCCACTCCATCGACATCAGCACCGAGCCGCCCCACTCGCCGCCGACGCCGATGCCCTGCGCCACCCGCAGCAACACCAGCAGCGCCGGGGCGGCGATACCGATGCTGGCGGTGCCGGGCAGCACGCCGAGCAGCACGGTGGCCGCGCCCATCAACATCAAGGTGGTGACCAGGGTGGCCTTCCGGCCGACCCGATCGCCGAAGTGTCCGAAGATCGCGGCGCCGACGGGCCGTGCCGCGAATCCGACGAACAGCGTCGCGAACGACTCCAGCACGCCGGCGAAGTTGGAGCTGCTGGGGAAGAAGATCTTCGGGAACACCAGCGCTGCGGCGGTCCCGTACAGGAAGAAGTCGTACCACTCGATGGTGGTCCCGACGGTACTGGCGATGACCGCCCGACGGCGTAGCGCCGACAGGTCGGATCCGGTCTGGGAGCTCATGCGTTCACCTTTCATAATTGGCTAAGCCAATCAGCCACTGGGCCATGACGAATACTGCCCCAGTGGCTGAGCCACGTCAAGACCCTGAGAGACTGATCGGGGGATCGGCGGAGGTGATTGGCGATGGCGGACACGTTGCGTCCGGTAGGGCGGACGCGGCTCTACGAACAGGTGATCGCGCGACTGCAGGAGCACGTCGCGCAGTCGGGTCTGACCGCCGGGTCGCGCCTGCCGCCGGAGCGGGAACTCGCCGCCCGGCTCGGGGTGAGCCGCGCGTCGGTCGCCCAGGCGATCGTCGCGCTCGAGGTGCAAGGGCTGGTCGAGACCCGGCACGGCGGCGGCATCTACCTGGTGCGGGACCGGCTCGAGGTCGATTCGCTGCCGGACCTCGTCGCGCGCAAGAAGCGGCTGCCCGACGTGCTGGATGCGCGGGACGCGCTGGAGACCAAGCTCGCGGCACTCGCGGCGGAGCGGCGCACCGAAGCGGACCTGGCCGCGATCGATGCCGCGCTGGTCTTCATGCAGGGGCAGATCGACCGCGAGGAGGTGCCCATCGAAGGCGACCGGCGCTTCCACACGGCAGTGACCGCTGCAGCCCACAGCCACCTGCTGGAGGAGTTCTACGGCGAGATCCGCGACGCGATCGCGGAGAGCCGACGCGAGTCGTTGCGGCAGCCGGACCGCCCCCGTCAGTCGTATGCCGACCACGCGCGGATCGCCGCCGCGATCCGCGCCGGCGACGCACGCGAAGCGGCCGAGGCGATGCACGGCCACGTCGATCACGTGAGCACCGTGCGGTTGCTCAGCTGGGAGCCGGACGACGAGGATTCGTGACCGGGCGGCGGCTGTCGCCGATCCGGTGAGCGGGGCTGATGCGGGAGCGAATCCGATGTTCGGCGCCGGGCTACGATGCTCGACATGTCATCGCTGATGAGAGGTTTCCCGACGGAGGAGAGCACCCGAGTCACCCAGGACAACTGGCAGGAGCCGGCCAACGTCCAGTGGTCCTTCCGGCACATGCGGGAACTCATGGGCAGCCATCGCATCGCCGCCGGGCCCAAGGCCCGATCCCTCCCCGAGGGCGCCCGAGCCGACCTCTCCGCAGTGCCAGTGACGCGGCTGACCCGCGGCACTCAGACCGTCCAGGACGTCATCGACACGACGCACACCGATGCCCTCGTCGTCCTCCACGACGGCGTCCTCGTCGCCGAGCAGTATGCGGAAGGGATGAGCACCGACTCCGTCCACCTGATGATGTCGTGCTCGAAGTCGGTCGTCGGGTGCGTCGCCGGGATCCTCGCCGAACGCGGTCTCCTCGACCCCTCGGCCGCGACGACCCAGTACGTCCCCGAGATCGAGGGATCGGGGTATGGCGGGACGAGCGTTCGTGACCTGCTCGACATGCGCACGGGCGTGGCGTTCTCCGAGGCCTACACCGATCCTGACGCGCAGGTCCGCGTCATGGAGCGCTCGATGGGGTGGCGACCGCTCGCAGCGGGCGACCCCGTCGGGGCCTACGCCTACCTCGCGACCCTGGGGCGCGAGAGCGACCACGGGGGAGCGTTCACCTACCGCTCCGCCGACACCGACATGCTCGGCTGGGTGTGTGAACGGGCCGCCGGCGTGCGGATGGCCGACCTCATCTCCGAGCTCGTGTGGGGTCCGATCGGCGCCGAGCGGGACGCGGAGATCACCTGCGACACGATCGGGACGGCGGTCCACGACGGCGGAGTCTCCGCGACCGCCCGCGACATGGCCCGCTTCGGCCAGATGCTCCTCGAGGACGGAGTCGTCGACGGCGCAACTGTCGTGCCGCCGTCGTGGATACATGCGGCATACGACCGCCCCGCCGACGTGCGCGCCGCCTTCGCGGCTTCCGACAACGAGCCCGTGCTGCCCGGCGGGTGGTACCGCAACCAGTTCTGGTTCGTACCGGCCGAGAACGACGTCGCCCTGGTCTGCCTCGGGATCCACGGCCAGATGGTTTTCGTGCACCCGGCGACGCGTCTCGTCGCGGTGAAGCAGTCGTCGTGGCCGTCGGCCCAGGATGTCGATCACCTCGTCGACACGCTGCGCGCCTTCCGCGTCCTCGGCACCGCTCTCGCCGAGTCCTCTTGAGCGACCCGGCTTCGGTGACCGGCTATTTCACGTAGGCGATCGGCATCACGGCCGGTGCGTCGTCGATCGGCTCGGTCACGTACTGGGAGCGGATGGCCTCGATCAGGGCCCGGCACCTGGCGGTCAGCCCTTCACTGGTCTGCATCCGGCCCTTGGTGACCAGGATGCCCAGGTCGGCGCCCTTGAAGCGGTAGTCACCCTTGGCATACACCCGCAGGAAGAATGCCTCCTCCGCCGTGGTGATGTCGTGCCAGTCGTTGCTCACCGCCTCGAAGACGAACGAGCCGTCGTCGCCGAGCCGCCAGGTGCCGGTCCGCGGTGCCGCGTGGATGAGGTCGACGCCGTCGTTCGGCTCCTTCATGATGAGCTGCGACCAGACGTCGACGGCCGCGAGGTCGCGCCAGCGGGCGTTGATCTCTTCCACGTCGACGGTGTAGTCCACGTCCATGAACTCCAGCAGGTGGAACAGGAACAGCGGGACGTCGGCGTACGCGCCGGCGGTGACGTTGGTCATCGAGGAGGCCCCGGAGATGCGGGGGTTCAGCTCACCGAGGTAGACCTCATCGGTGGCGAGGTCGACGAGCACGTCGATCTCCAGGAAGCCCTTGTACCCCTCCTTGGCGAGTCGGTCGCCGAGCTTGCGGACATGCTCGATGGCGCGCGACCGCTGGTCGAGCGTGAGCGCATCGGGGAACAGGTCGTTCCCGCACCAGCCGCCCTTGTAGGGGGTGAGTTCGGGGTAGCCGGTGAGGTCGACCATGAAAGGGCCGACGATCGTCCCGTGCCGGGTGATGCAGGCCTCGACGGCAACGGCCTTGTTGTCGATGCGCTTCATGATCTTGAGGTCCTGGCCGACCATGTCGTCGGCGTACTTGTCCCAGTCCTCCTCCGCGGCGACGAAGAACGTCGTCTTGCCGGAGTCCCCGTAGGGCGTCTGGATGACCAGGTCGGTGCCGAGACCGTTGTCCTCGGCGAGCGTGGACAGCTGCTCCCACGACTCGGCGCGGCCCAGGACGTTGGGCACCGACGGTGCGCCGGCTTCCGTCCCGAGCTGGGTCGTGACGATCTTGGAGTCGAGACGTCGGCGCAACTGGTCCGGCGGCAGGATGAGGTCGTAACCGAGCTCCTCGCACAGCTCCTCGGTCTCCTCGTCGAAGAAGACCATCGCGACCATCGGCCGCCCGCCCCGGCTGGCCAGATAGGCCTGCACCTCCCGGTCACGCAGGAGGTAGTTGTTGATGTGTTCGCTCGACTCGAACTCGACATACGGCTTGTTCTTCGGGCTGAAGACGCGCGGGTGCCCGCCGTCCCACGAGTCGTAGTAGGTGACGTACCGGAAGTTGCGCACCCAGCGATCGATGCCGAGGAGATTGAAGGCGGTCGGGCCGAAGAAGTAGATCGGCTGGTCGTTGGTCCGGAAGAACGTGCGGATCTCGGGTATGCCGTTCAGGTGGCTCTTGAAACTCATGGGACGTCCTTCGGTGGCGGGGAGTGGACGGATCCGGTCGGTGGGGTCGCCGACGGGAGGTTTCAGGTGCGGACCGGAGCAGGGGTTCGCCGACGCATCGTGGACGAACCCCGCCGGAAGCCGGCTGCGACACCGGGCAGACCACGCCCGGGACGCGACCTCGGGTGATGCCCCGGGGCCGCGAGGATGCCGTCGATCGTGTCGCACAGGCGCAGCGTGTTCTGGCTGCGATCGGGGTCGACGGGGTGCGGCCAGTGCGACAGCTTGACGCACACCGTGCCCGTCCGACGGCACACGTGGATGAGCTGGCCGTGGATGCCGATGCACAGCAGTACGTCGCCGTAGGGGCCGGGCCGGAACCACATCTGGTTGCGGTACCAGCCGCCCTGATAGACCTGCTCGCTCGGCGACTCGACGAAGGCCGAGCGGATGTCGGAGTCGACACCCCACGCGTCCCGCAGCCAGCGGGCGGGCACGACGGTCTGCGGCTGCGGGTCCTCGCCCTCCGGGGCGCGCAGATCGGGCACCGTTCCCCCGTCCAGCAGCATCTGACCGAAGCGGGCCAGGTCGCGAGCACGAGCCGCGAAACCTCCGTCGTGTATGGCGGATCCGGTGACGTCGCACGAGATGTAGGCGTCGTCCTCGGCACCGATCGGCTCCCACACGAGCTCCGACATGAGGTCTGCCATGGGTACGCCGGTGGCGGCCTCACAGACCCAACCGAGGACGTCGGTCTCACTCGACCGGTAACGGAACGGGCCGCCATGCGGCCGCTCCTGCGGGAGAGTGCTCAGGTAGGCGTGCATACCGGTGTCGGCGAGCCGGCGATCCAGCTCGTTGACATCGGAGGAGGGGTCGAAATACGCCTCGATGAACCGGACGCCGCTGCGCATGTCCAGCAGGTTGCGCAAGGTCGCGTCGCCGTAGCCGCTGGGGCTCAACGCGGGAACGTAGGTCGAGACCGGAGCGCTCAGATCGAGGACGCCGCGCTCCGCGAGCACCGCCACGACGCAGCCGACGATGGACTTGGTGATCGACAGCACGGCGTGCCGGTCGTTCCCGCCGCCCTCGTAGGCGTACTCCTCGTGCACGAGCTCGCCGTCCTGGAGCACGACGAACGCGTCGGTCTCCGTCGCGTCGAGCAGTTCACGCACCGTCGCCTCGGATCCGTCGTGCCGGGTCACCGGGATCTCGTCGACCGGCAACTCGTGCGTCGCCGGGGGAAGCGGTCGCACCGGCCCGGACCCGCGCGACACGGTGTGGGTCGGGGCCAGCTCGTCGAGGTGCCAGACGGCCCACTCACCGTACGGTGGGTCGAGCCAGTTCTCGCCACTCGTCCCCGGGTGACGGTCGGGCGGAGCGGACGGCATGGCGGTCATCGTAGCCCGGCAGGTCGCAGTGCGGGGCCGAGTCTTCGTAACGACTGTAACGCCGTCGTATAGCGCTCTTTTGAGCGACTCTGGACGGTCGGGCGTAACGGTCGTTACACTACCCGCCACCCAGCCGAGACAGCGTCGTCTCGCCGGAACTGCTCTTGGAGGACCGCCCATGACTGTCTTCGCTTCGCCGCCCCGTCCCGTCGCCCGTCCTGCGGAGGCCTGACATGGGCGGCGCTGGACCGGAACTGAAGAAGGGGCTGAACCAGCGCCAGCTGACGATGATCGCCATGGGTGGCGTCATCGGAGCGGGCCTGTTCGTCGGGTCCGGTGTCGTCATCCAGACGACCGGCCCGGGTGCGTTCCTCACCTACACCCTCTGCGGCGTCCTCATCATCATGGTGATGCGGATGCTCGCCGAGATGGCGGTCGCCAACCCGTCGACGGGGTCCTTCTCCGACTACGCCCGCTCGGCGCTCGGCGACTGGGCCGGATTCTCCGTCGCCTGGCTGTATTGGTACTTCTGGGTGATCGTCGTCGGGTTCGAGGCCGTTGCCGGCGCCAAGGTCATCAACTTCTGGCTGCCCGACGTGCCGACCTGGCCGATCAGCCTGGTCCTGATGATCCTCATGACGGGGACGAACCTCATCTCGGTGTCGTCCTTCGGTGAGTTCGAGTTCTGGTTCGCCGGGATCAAGGTCGCGGCCATCATCGTGTTCCTCGTGGTCGGGACGCTCTTCGTCCTCGGGTTGTGGCCCGGTGGGCACCTGGACTTCAGCAACCTCACATCCCACGGCGGGTTCCTACCGAAAGGTGGGTGGGCGATCACAGCCGGTGTCGTAACCGTCATCTTCTCGATGGTCGGCGCCGAGATCGCGACGATCGCCGCGGCGGAGTCGGACAACCCGGAGAAGGCCGTCGCGAAGGCCGCGAACTCGGTCATCACCCGGATCTCGCTCTTCTTCGTCGGCTCGATCTTCCTGCTGGCGGTCATCCTGCCGTGGAACTCCGACGACCTGGCGGCCTCGCCATACGTATCCGCCTTCGAGAAGATCGGCATCCCGTTCGCCGACCACCTGATGAACGCCGTCGTCCTCACCGCCGTGCTCTCCTGCCTCAACTCCGGCATGTACACCGCTTCCCGCATGCTGTTCGTCCTGGCGGCGCGGCGAGAGGCACCTGCGGCGATGGTGTCGGTGAACTCCCGCGGTGTCCCGGTAGTCGCGATCCTGACTTCCTCGGTCATCGGCTTCCTCTGCGTCATCGTCGCCGCGATCTCCCCGGACACGGTGTTCAGCTTCTTGCTCAACTCCTCCGGGGCGGTCATCCTCTTCGTCTACCTGCTCATCTGCATCTCCCAGATCGTGCTGCGATACCGGACGGATGAGAGCCGGCTGAAGGTGAAGATGTGGCTGTTCCCGGCACTGTCGGCGCTGACCACGCTCGCCATCTTCGCCGTGCTCGTCCAGATGGCGCTCGACAAGAGCGTCCGGATCCAGTTGTGGCTGAGCCTGCTGTCCTGGGCCGTCTTCCTCATCCTGTTCCTGATCAACCGGGCGCGGATCGCGCGTCTGCCGGAGCCTGTCGCGCCCGAGCCGACGGGGGTCGCGCACCGCGTCCTCGTCCTCGCGAACCAGACGCTGGGCTCGGACGAGTTGATCGGTGAGCTCGGGCGGATCGACGCGACCGGCAAGGCTGAGTACTACGTATGTGTGCCGGCGAGCCCGGTGGAGACCGGTGTGGCGGCGACGCACGGCGCGGTCTCGGTCGCCGACGCGACGGTCCGCGCCGCGCAGGAGCGGCTCGACCTGACGCTGGACACACTGCAGTCCAACGGCCTGGCGGCGGGTGGCGCCCTCGGCGATTATCGTCCGCTGCGCGCACTGCAGGCGGCCACCGAGGAGTTCAAGCCCGACCAGATCGTCGTGGTCACCCTGCCGGCGTCGGAGTCGGTCTGGCAGCGCTTCGACGTCGTCGACCGCGCCCGCACGCTGGGCGTACCGGTGACGCACGTCGAGGCGAAGTCCCTGTCGGCCTCGGTCTGACGATGGCTGTCGTTGTCGGGTACGCGCCCGAGGAGAGCGGCACGACGGCGCTGGAGGCCGCCAGCGTCCTGGCCCGGTCGCTCGACGAGCCGCTCGTCGTCGCGGTGGTCGTCGCGGTTCCGCACGTGTCCGACCTCGTCCCGGTCGACGGCGATTACGTCGGCACGCTCCGGGAGTGGGGACACGCCGTCCTCGACCAGGCCCGGGCGAGCCTGCCGTCCGACATCGCCGCGACCTACGAGGTCCGTGAGGCGCCGTCGATCCCCATCGGGCTGCTCGACCTCGCCGCGGAGGTCGACGCCTCCGCAGTGGTGCTCGGGTCCTCGAGCAAGGGAGTTCTCGGGCGGATCTCGTTCGGCAGCATCACCAGTCGCCTGGTCCACTCCGCGCCCCGGCCCGTGGTGTTGGCCCCGCGGGGGTTCCGGTCGGGTCCGCAGTCACGCATCCGCCGGGTCGTGGTCGCGTATTCCGGCGCCGCGGACGGGGCGCATCTCGCGGACACCGCGAACCGGCTCGCTCAGGAGGCAGGTGCTGAGCTACGAGCCGTGTCGTTCGTCGTTCGGCCACCCAAGCGGCTGCTCGAAACCGTCGAACAGTCGGCGGACGATCTGGTCGCCGACGCGTGGGTCTCTCGGACCAAGGATCACCTCCGCGAGCAGGCCGGCGGGCGCACCGATCAGCTCGGTCAACGGCTCGCGGACTCGTTGACCGTCGGAGTCGGCCTGTCGTGGAGCCGGGCGATCGGCAACGTCCCCTGGGCCGAGGGCGACCTGCTCGTCGTCGGATCGAGCGCTGCCGCTCCCGCCACGCGGCTCTTCCTGGGCTCGGATGCCTCCAAGATCGTGCGGTCCTCGCCGGTGCCCGTCCTGCTCGTTCCGCGGTCCACCGAGTAGGCTGACGGCCGAGTTTCGCGGGAGGTGTCCATGTCCAGGCGGCCCGATGGGTTCGCAGAGGCGGTTGCCCTGTTCACCGCCCGCTTCACCCCGGTGCCGAACGACGACGACGAGTCGAGGCTGCGGTCGCGGATCGTGGAGGCGACCCTCGAGATCGCGGCCGCCGAAGGTGTCAAGGGTGCGTCGCTGCGGCGGATCGCCGCACGCACGGGGATGCGGACCGCCAGCCTGTATTCGTACTTCCCCGGGGGCAAGGACGAGCTCGTCTCCGACGCACTGGCCGAGCACCTGCGCAGCTTCTACCGCACGATGGCCGTCGCCCTGCGGGCCGACGAGTCGCCGGCCGAGAACCTGCGGCGGCTGGTGTTCGCGCACACCAGGTGGACGCTGGAGAACCCGATCATCGCGCCCGCGATCCTCGTTCTCGAACGGGCACACGCCCTGCACTCGATCATGACCGACGACGCCGACAACGCGATCCGGGAGCTGCACGACACCTACCGGGATCTGCTGGTCCGGCTGCTGCGCGCCACGGCCGCACAGCCGAGGGATGCCGGGCGCCTCGCGGCCCAGCTGATCGTCCTGTGCGACAACGCGGACCTGTGGTCGACACCGGAGAAGATCGGCGAAGCGCAGGAGGACGCTTGGCTCACGGTCCGGCAGATGCTCGGCCGGACCGCCGCGATAGGCCGGCCCCGCGGCGGGCGCGGAACGGCTCGGCGCCGGAAGGCAAGCTCCCGGGTGCGGGTCTGAGCCGGTGCGAAGCGGATCCAGTCCGACGACCCGGGTAGTGCGCCGAAATGCGGATCCGCTCGCGCTCAGATCTTGGGGATGGCTGGGATGTCGTCGCCGGTGGTGTAGCGCAGCCGGCTGACGGGTTCGTTGCTGGTCCAGGCGGCGAACGCGGTCAGGTAGAGCACGACTTGTTCGCGGGTGTCGTGCCGGCGGCGGCCTTCGCCGGCCTGTCGGCGGGCCATGTTCAGCATCAGGTTGCGCAGCTTCAGCCGCGCATCGGTCCTGGACAGTCCGGCGCCTTCGATGAGTCCTTCGAACCACGGCTCGAGTTTCTTGGCAGAGTTCTTGCGCGCCACCAGGTAGGAGGCGGCTCCGGCGGCGGACTTGATCATGCCGATCTGGTTGGCCAGCTGTTCGCCGGTGACGATGTAGTCGCGGATACCCGGGTTTGCTTCCAGGGTCTCCAGGATCTGGTGATTGGTGACCCGGGCGTTGCCACCGGACCAGGCCGTGTTGGGCCGGTTGTCGTGCAGCCATACTGTGCGCAGCATCGAGGCCAGTTGCAGGGAGTACTTCTCGCCCTCGATGGCGAGTACGTCGGCGGCGTTGCGCTTCTTGCCGGTGTCCAGTACGTCGAAGGTGTCGGGTGAAACATCGGTGAACACGGTCAGTTTCACCGGTATGTCGGCCTCGATGATGGCTGCGAGCCGGTGCTGGCCATCGACCAGTTCGCCGTTGCTGGCGATCGCGATGCCCTGGTGGGTGGTTTTCCAGTCACCACGCCGCATCGCCTCGGCGAACGCATGCACGGTCGCCTTCGACAACGGCCGGTTGGCTGTGTTCGCCTCGAGCAGGGTCGCTGCCTTGGCAGGGGTGATCGTCTGGGTCTTGGTACGCATCAGAACCTTTCACGCATGAACTGGTGGCACGACCGTAGCCGAGCAGCTGCGATTGTGGGAATCGCTCAGGCGCAGGCGCGGATGTCACATAGCTGCGTCCATCAGGTGGGCCGCTCGGTGCGGCGGGTCCCCAAGCGTCATTGCAATCACGAAGGCGTGGGTGCTGGTGAAGTCGTGGGGGAGCCGGATGTCGTAGTACGTGTACGGATCCAGGTCGAAGCCGATGTCGGTGTGTCGGACAGCCACCTGACCCTCGGTGCCGAGGATGCGCGCTTCGACCGGCACCTCGCTCGAGTCCTTCGGGAACGTGAGCCGGACGATGTCGTTGACCGGCCGGTTCACTACGGTCAGGTAGAGCGTGCGGTCCGACCTCGTGAGGTGCCCGAGCGGCGTCCGCGGGATGGGCACATGCCTGCCGGGGTAGATTGCGTCTTCGTTGGTCCGGGTCCACTGCGCCAGCGCAGCGGCGATCTCGTTCTCTTCCGGGCGAATTCGCCCCTGGCCGTCAGGCCCGAAGTTGATCACGAGGTTGCCGTTCATCGATCGGCAGCGCATGAGCAGGTCGATGAGATCGTCTGCTGTCTTCAGATAGAGCCCGTCGATGTTCTTCAGGTATGCCCACCCGTTGGGCGGGATCGACGTGACGCAGTCCCAGTCGTGCCCCTCGAGGAGTTCGAAGCTGGGGGGCAGCTTGCGTTCCCAGCCTTGTTCATAGTCGCCGAGCAACCGGCCGGTGCTGTCGAAGTGCCTACTGCCGTGTTCGTCCGCGCGGAAGCGAGAGCCGATGATGAGGCCGGGGACCGCGGCGCGCAACTCACGTTCCAGGGCGTAGGTGAACTCGTACTCCCGCGACCAGGATTCGTCCCAGGTGCCGTCGAACCAGAAACCCTTGATGCTGGGGTAACGCTCGGTGAGCTCCAGCAACTGGTTCCTGGTGTATTGCAGGAACCTGTCGAACCTTCGGCGTTCGTCGTCCGTGTGCGGTGCGTGTTCGACGTAGTCGGGATTGGTCCATTCGAGCACGGAGAAGTAGAGGAACACGTCGATGTTCTCGGCGTCGTACGCCGAGACGAACTGCCCGACGATGTCTTCGCCGTATGGCGTTGGTGCGACCGTGTGCTCGGTGAATCGACTCGGCCACAGACAGAAACCGTCGTGGTGCTTGGTGGGCACGATGACGTATCGGGCACCCATGTCACGCGCCTGGCGAGCCAGGGCGACGGGGTCCAGCTGCGTGGGGTTGAACTCCTGGTAGTGAACCGCCCCAGGTTTGATGCCGCATCTTTGTGAGTTGGAAGGATGCGTTTCATGCCGAAGAAGATTGATGCCGAGTTGCGGTCTCGGGCGGTGCGGTTGGTGACCGAGCACCAGCAGGAGTACCCGTCGCTGACGGCGGCCTGTCTGGCGGTTTCCAGGCAGTTGGGAATCGGACAAGAGAGCGTGCGCCGGTGGGTGCGCCAAGCACAGGTGGATTCCGGTCAGCGTGAGGGTGTGACCAGCAGCGAGGCCGAACAGATCCGCAAGTTGAAGGCTGAGAACCGTCGGCTGCGGGAGGACGTGGCGGTGTTGAAAGCAGCGACGGCTTTCTTCGCGGGCGAACTCGACCCCCGCTCCCGTTGATCATCGAGTTCATCGACACGATGAGAGCCAAGGGGCTTGCGGTCGAGTCGGTCTGTCGGGTGCTGCGTGAGCACCGGCACCGAACAAGGTGTGGGTCACCGATTTCACCTACGTGCGCACCTGGGCCGGCTGGACGTATGTGGCGTTCATCGTCGATGTGTTCTCTCAGCGGATCGTGGCCTGGCACGCCGCGACAAACAAGGAAGTCGACCTGGTGACCACTCCGTTACGGATCGCGTTGTGGCAACGCGACCGCCACGGACACCGAGTCGGGTACAAGGAATTGATCCATCACTCCGATGCCGGGTCGCAGTACACCTCGATTCGGCTGACCGAGCACCTCGGTTTGGAGGGGATCAGCCCCTCGATCGGGTCCGTCGGGGATGCCTACGACAACGCGTTGATGGAGACGATCAACGGGCTGTACAAGACCGAGTGCATCCGCACCACGGTCTTCCACCCCGGCCCGTACAAGACCATCGCGGACGTGGAGTACGCGACATCCAGCTGGGTCGACTGGTACAACAACCGACGCCTGCACAGTAGCCTCGACTACGTCGCACCCGCCGAATACGAGGCGGCCTACTACGCGGCCCAGAACACTGAGCTGCAACCCGTATAACAGCGGCACAGAACCTGGGGCGGTTCATAGAGCCCGTCGTAGGTGCGCTCCCAGTCGGGTGGTTTGGTCGGCCCGGACCATTGGCGGATCCACTCCGATGCCGTCGCACCGCCTCGTGCGCTGGGATCGTTCCACTCGTTGCCCGGAATGTCATGCTTCCCATGGCCAAGCCGGGCATAGCGTCGGTGGCCATCTTCAACTTCCTCGGCATGTGGAACCAGTTCCTGCTGCCGGTCGCACTCAACACCGATCAGAGCAAGTACGTGCTGACCCAGGCGATGGACAGTTTCGCGGCAACGGCAGGCGAGTCCGTCGACTTCGGCGCGCTCTTCGCCGCCGTCACGATCACTGTCATCCCGGTCTTGGTCGTCTATCTGGTCTTCCAGCGGCAACTGCAGGGGTCGGTCAGCCAGGGGACGTCGAAGTAGCGGCGGGTTCGGTCGGCTTCGCCCGCCACGACCTCCCGGGAGGCGAAGGGGCCGTGGTCACGGGGTGACCACGGCTCCTTGCGGGGTGGTGGTTGTTAGTGCAGTGGTGCGCCGGTTTTGTTGCGGATTTCGTCTTCGGTGACGTCGGGTGCGGTTTCGACCAGGTGTAGGCCGTCTGGGGTGATGTCGATGACGGCGAGGTCGGTGATGATGCGTTGGACGACTTTTTGTCCGGTTAGGGGCAGGGTGCAGTGGGTGAGGATTTTGGGGGAGCCGTCTTTGGCGGTGTGTTCCATCAGGACGATGACTTTCTTGGCGCCGTGGACCAGGTCCATGGCGCCGCCCATGCCTTTGATCATTTTGCCGGGGATGGTCCAGTTGGCGATGTCGCCGGTGGTGGAGACTTGCATGGCGCCCAGGATCGCGGCGTCGATCTTGCCGCCGCGGATCATCCCGAAACTCATCGCGGAGTGGAAGATCGAGGCGCCGGGGCGCAGGGTGACGGTTTCCTTGCCGGCGTTGATCAGGTCGGCGTCGACCTGGTCGGGGGTGGGGTAGGCGCCGAACCCGAGCAGCCCGTTCTCGGACTGCAGGACGAGTTCGACGTCGTCGGGTACGTAGGTGGGTACCAGGGTGGGTAGGCCGATGCCGAGGTTGACGTAGTCGCCGTCGTGTAGTTCCTGGGCGGCGCGGGCGGCCATCTCGTTGCGGGTGCGTGCCATCAGCTTGCCTGCCTGGTGGTGGTCTTCTCGATGCGTTTGTCGGCTGCTTGCTGGGGTGTCAGGGGTAGGACGCGGTGTACGTAGATGCCGGGCAAGTGGACGTCGTCGGGGTCGATCTGGCCGGGTTCGACCAGTTCTTCGACCTCGGCGATGCTGATCTTTCCGGACATGGCGCACAAGGGGTTGAAGTTGCGGGCGGACTTGTGGAAGACCAGGTTGCCGTGTCGGTCGCCTGTGGCGGCGCGGACCAGCCCGTAGTCGGCCACGATCGATTCTTCGAGGACGTAGGGTTTGGTGGTGCCGGTGACGGTGAAGTCGCGGGTCTCCTTGGCCGGTGAGGCGATCAGCACCGTGCCGTCCGCGGCGTACTGCCAGGGCATGCCGCCGTCGGCGATCTGGGTGCCGACTCCGGTGGCGGTGTAGAAGGCGGGTATGCCGGCGCCGCCGGCGCGTAGCTTTTCGGCGAGGGTGCCCTGCGGGGTCAGTTCGACTTCGAGTTCGCCGTGCAGGTATTGGCGGGCGAATTCCTTGTTCTCCCCGACGTAGGAGGCGATGATGCGGCGGATCCGTTTGTCGGCCAACAAGATCCCCAACCCCCAGTCATCGACGCCGCAGTTGTTCGAGATGACCTCCAGATCGGTGACACCGGTGTCGTGCAGGGCCTGGATCAGCACACTGGGAATGCCACACAGGCCGAACCCACCCACCGCAAGAGATGCGCCAGACGGGATGTCGGCCACGGCCTCAGCTGCCGAAGAAACGACTTTGTCCATGGGAGGCATTAGAGTGCTCAGCCATCAGTGTGGTCAATCGCTGGAGGCTTCTACGGTGGAATTGCTCTCTGACCGAAATCGGTGCACAGGCGACGTTCACTGAGTGAACACGTCACCCGAGTACCGTATGCGTCATGGGAGTACCGGTGAACGTGGTGGGCCGGGTCGCTGCAGTGTTGCGGGTCGTGTCCGCAGCGGAGGGCGCCGGCGTCACCACGTCGCAGGTGAGCTCGCGACCGGGTTGGCTCGGCCGACCACACACCGATTACTGACGTCCTTGCAAGTCGAAGGTTTTCTGGATCGAGATCGAGGCACGGGTCTGTGGCTGCTCGGCCCGGAACTCTACCTGTTGGGTGCGGGGTCGGCGAGCCGATACGACGTGACCGACGTTGCGTTGCCGTTCGTTCAGCGGCTGGCGCACATCACGGGGGAGAGCGCCTTCTTCTCGGCGCGGCGCGGCGATGAAACGGTGTGCCTGCTGCGCGAAGATGGCAGCTTCCCCATCCGGTCACACGTGCTCTATGAGGGGATTCGTTTCCCGCTGGGCGTGGCCTCTGCCGGACAGGCAGTCCTGGCCCACCTGTCCGATGCCGAGATCGACGCCTACCTGGCAGGTCACGACCTTGCCGACACCTACGGCCCGGCGCACGAGGAGAAGGAAGTTCGCGAGCGGATCCAGCAGACCCGGCGGTGCGGATACTCCGTCAACCCGGGCCTTCTCGTGGCCGGGAGTTGGGGGATGGGGGCGGTGGTCTTCGATCGAGCGGAGAACCCCGCATGGGCACTGAGTCTCACCGGCGTCGACCACCGATTCGCTCCCGACAGGCAGCCCGAACTCGGTGCGCTGCTCCTCGACGCGGCCAGACAGCTGACCATCGCTGTCAGGAAATAGTCCGTCCGAGCTGCTTGCGTCGTGTCCAGAACACGATCACCGGTGGGCGATGCCTTCGCCGGCGTGCGCCCGACTCAGTTGATCTCGAGTGCCCGTTTCCACGCGTCGACGAAGGCATCCCAGCTGCCGTAACTGTTTCCGACCAGGCAGGCCTCTCCGACACAGGTTGAGGTCGTCGTACCGCTGGAGTCGCCCGAACCGGAATCCGTGCTGGGGTGCAGGTTGAACCAGGACCAGATCTGTGTTGTCGCCGCAAACGGTGTGTCACTTTGGTTGTGCATGGTCAGCTTGCTGCCGCTGGCCGGACCCACTGCGTTGATGGCGAGCACTGGGTAGGTGGAGGTGCCGCCGTTCGGGTCGAGCATGGCGGCGCTGAAGACGGCGAACTCGAACTGCGTCATGTCGAACCCGGTGACGGCGAGGTCCTCGCCGTGGCCGCCGTCGGTCGCCTGACTGTTGTCGAAGATCCACTGCTGGTTGGCCTGGTCGACGCCGTTGGGGTCACAGCGGTAGGTCTCCACGGCGGCGCCGATATCGGGGTGGTCACCGTGGGTTCCGAGGCAGGTGGCGTGAGCCCAATCGTTGCCGACCGAGACGAGTCGATACGTCGGCGCTGTGGCGGGCACGAGCTCCGTCAGCTTCTGGCCCGTGGACATGTCAATGGAGTAGGCATACCTGCTGTTGACGTTCTTGGTGCCGACCCGCTGCAGGTACCAGGTCTGCTGGTTGTCGCGGGTGGTGTCGCGAAGATGAACACCCGCCTGCAGGCCATCGGCCTGGGTGGTGTTGAGGCTGTCCAGGACCTCGTCGGACTTCGCGAAGTTGCCGATGCCGATAGGGGTTCCGCCGATCCGGGTGATCGACCACGTGGTGTCGGCGGGTATGTCGGCTGTCGGGCGGCTGATCGTGTCGTAGTTGTTCGCGACGTCGCCGTCGTCGTCGTTCACGCCGATGCCCATGCTCGGGTCCATCTGGGAGACGAGTTTGAACTGGTGCGATCCAGGCGAGACCGGGAGGGCCTTGAACTCCTCGTTGGCATAACTACCGCAGGCCCACTGGATGACCGGGGCGAAAAGGGCGGTGGTGCCGCCCTTGAGGTTGAGGCAGAGCCCGGACTGGGCGTTCTTGAGGTGACCCCAGCCGCCCTGGAACATGTCGTCGCTACCGTTGTCCGGAACCCACTGCAAGAGCTGGTTGGCCTGCGGGACACCGGCGGTGGTGTCGACCTCGTCGTACAGGTCCATCGTGGTACCGGTGGTCATGGAGTTGCCGTGGTCGGTGAGCAGCTTGTTGCTGCTGGTCAGGTTGAGCTCGTAGAGCTGGGTGGCGGGGCCGCCTGCGTCGCTCTGCCAGGCGTCGATGACGGTGGACGGGGACGTGGCCGCCGATGTGGCGGCCCGGGCCCCGGGTGCTGCGCCGACCAGGGCCGCGGCAGTGAGGCCGAGTCCGAGTGCCCCGGTGATCGTGGCCTTGCAGATGGACATGTTGTGCTCGCTTCCGTCGGTATGTCGTGCTGACACCGAGCAGATTGCCGACTGCCGCTCCCATGGCGCTCTCACGGAACGGGCGCCCTGCGACAACTGGCGCCCCTATGCTCGTCCTCGTGCGCATCCGCGACCTCGGCCCACTCCTGGTCGAGGGCGACGACGGGCGGCCTGTTGCTGTGCCGGGTGGCAAGCAGCATGCGCTCCTGTCGGTGCTGGCGATCAACGCGGGGCATCGGGTGTCGATCGATGACCTCACTGCGGCCGGCTGGGGCGACGATGCCGACGTCAGCGCCGGGGCGATGGAGAACCAGATCTCGCGGCTGCGCAAGGCGATCGGCCTGTCCCGCGACGAGAACGCTGGTCCTGCGCTGGTCAACGAGCTGGCCGGTTATCGCCTTGCCATCACCGCGGAGGCCGTCGACTCGCTGCGGTTCGAGTCGCTCGCCGGGCAGGCCCGTGACCATGCCGGAGGCGGTGCGTTCGACGAGGCGCTACGGGTGTGCGACGAAGCGCTCGGACTCTGGCGGGGTACGCCGTACGAGGTGGTCGTCGCGCCCCGGCTGGTCGAAGCGACCGTGGGCAGGCTGGCCGAGCTGCGTGGCCAGTTGGTGGAGTGGCGGGTGGCCGCGCTCCTGGCGACCGGACACACCGACAGCGCACTGGCCGACCTGGAGGTGCTGACGGCGCAGTTCCCTTTCCGGGAACGGCTCTGGGCACAACGGATGACCGGGCTGGCCCGGTCAGGAAGGGTGGAGGAGGCACTGGCGACATACCAGCGGGTGCGCGGCCTCCTGCTCGATGAGCTCGGGCTCGAACCGGGTGCCGAACTACGCGAACTGCAACGCGCCCTGGTCACGCAGGAGCTGTCCTCCGAGCCGGTGCAGCCTCCGGCCGTCGCGGTCCGGACCGTACCGGCGCCGTCGTCGCTGCCTGCTGCACCGGCGTGGCGTCTGGTCGGGCGGACCACGGAGCTCGACCGCATCGTCAGCGCCCACGCGGACGGCAGCGCGGGGGTCGTCGTGACCGCGCCGGCCGGCGTCGGCAAATCCCGACTCGCCACCGAGGCGCTCCGGCGGATCGGCGATCACGGCGCGTTCGTGGTCACCGCGCTGGCCACCCGCAGTGCCGCCAGCATCCCGCTGGGGCCGTTCTTCCCGGTGCTGCCCGAGCTCGACGGCAACCAGGGCAACGTGCTGGGCCTCGTGCAGCGGGTGTCCCGGCTGCTACGCGAACAGGCCGGGACGCGGCCACTGGTGCTCGGCGTGGACGACGCGCAGCTGCTCGACCCAGCCTCCGCGACCCTCGTGCTGCACCTGGCGACATCGGGTGGCGCATTCGTCGTCGCGACCGTGCGCAGCGGAGAGCCGTGCCCCGACGCGGTCGAGGCGCTGTGGAAGGACGCCGGGTGCGAGCGGCTCGACCTCGGTGCTCTCGATCCGACGGCGACCAGCAGCCTGGCCGAGGTCCTGCTCGGGGGACCGCTGGAGCGGGCTGGGCAGCAGTGGTGCTACGACGTGACCGGTGGGAACGCCCTCTACCTGCGCGAGCTGATCTCGACCGCGCGGTCGCGGGGCACGCTGGCCGATGCCGGAGGACTGTGGTGTCTGAACGGCACGCCGGCACTGCCGGCCCGTCTCGTTGACCTGGTGTCTGCGACCGTCGACACCCTGGCGTCGGGCGAACGCGACGTGCTGGAGGTGCTCGCGCTCGGGGAGCCGCTCGATCTCGATGAGCTGTGCGGACTGGTGGACGAGTCCGCGTTGCTGCTCCTCGACATACGCGGGCTTGTTGCCGTGCACGAGGAGGACGGGCGGGCAGTGGTGCGGCTCGGGCACCCCCTGTATGGCGAAGTGTTACGCACTGAACTCACCCCGCTGCGGACGCGGGCGATCTACCACCGCCTCAGCGAAACAGCTTTCGACAGCGGGCCACAGCAGCTGCTCCGCGCCACCTGCTGGCGGCTGGACGCCGGAACCGTCCCGCCGGTCGAGCAGCTCATCGCCGCCGCGCAGGTGGCGTGTGAGCGGGCCGACCCGAGGCTCGCCGAGCGGCTCGTGGAGCGGGCTCGGGGGACAGGCGCCGGGGTCGAGGCCGACCTCGTGCTGGCCCAGGCTCTGGCCAGGCAACGGCGGTACGTCGAGGCCGAGGCGCTCCTGCTGGCCGCCGAACCCAACCTGCGCAACCAAACCCAGGCCGCGACGTATCTGGAACGCCAGCAGGAGGTGCTGCACTGGGGCCTGCGACGCGACGCGACGCTGCGGGAGGTCTTCGGCCGGGCCGCGAGATGGTGGGCGGACCCGGCATGGCAACAGCGACTCGAATCCCTCCGGCCCGCAACGGTTGTCAGCGTCCTCGAGAGCGACGACCCCGAGGCGGTCGCCGGCCTCTTCTACAGCGGGCGGAGCGCCGACGCGCTGGCACTGGCGCTGCGTCACCGACCCGCACTCCCGCTGCGCAGCATCGCGGACACGATCGTCCTGTCGCTGTGGTGCAGAGTCACGTTGCAGGTCGGGCACGACTGGCCCGGGTTCGAAGCATGGTGCGGCTCGACGCTCGACGACGCCGTCCGGATGGGCGACGCCGCCGCCGCGGGCCATCTCGCGTACGCACTCGCCGAGCTACGCCTGGCCCAGGCACGCCCCGGCGAGGCGCTGCGTCTGCTGGCCGAGGCGGAACACCAGCTCGCCCAGGCGGATCCGCTCGGGTTCCTGCCCCTGGCCGCAGCCATGCGAGTCGTCGCGCTGCACTTCGCGGGCGACGACGCCGCGGTGCCCGCCGCGATGGTCCACTGCCACGACCTGCTCGGAGACGAGCCACCGAGCTTCCACCAGATCGGCGACATCCGGCGCGCGGAGGCCTGGGCGGCATACGTGTCCGGCGACCACTCGACCGCCCAGCGCGCGCTGCTGGACACGATCCCCGACTTCGCCGACGGTCCGGTTCCGCAGGCGCGGCTGGCCTACGAGGCGATGCGTGTGGGCGCGTCTCCGCAGTCCCTGGTCGAGCTGCTCCAGGAGGCCGCCGAGCGGTGTGATGCCGACCTCGTTGCCCTCTATGCGCGCCACGCCGCGGCTCGCTGCGACGGCGATCCCGACGCCTTGCGCCTTGTGGCGCAGGCTTTTCGCCGGCTCGGCGCGTTGACCTACGCGGACGAGGCAGACTTTCAGGCGTCGACTCTGTAGCGCCGCAGCACTGCGAGTGGCGCCTCCGTCGCAAACCGTGGGCGGGCCGGCCGGACTCCGCGTACGCTGCGGTTCGGCCGCGTGGAGGTGTAGCGACAGATGACGTTCGAGGTCCGCGAGGCGGGCGAGGGTGACGAGGAGGCGATCGCGGCGCTGCATCGGGCCAGTCCCGACGGCGGTGCGGTGCGATTCCGGGTCATCACCCATGCGCGCGAGAGCGGCGGGCGGTCCCGCAGCGTGGTCGCCGTTGACGGTGGGCGGGTCGTGGGTGCTGCGACGGTGTCGCTGGGCGACTTCCGCTACGCCGGGCAGGTGCGGCCGTACGCGCTGCTCGGCTCACTCACCGTCGATCCTGGCCACCGCCGCCAGGGCATCGGCGCCGCACTGGCTCGCTGGCGCATCGAGTGTGCCGAGAAGCTGAGCGGCTCCGAGGTGGTGGTGCTTGCCAACATCCAGAAGGGGAACGCCGGGTCGTTGGCGGCGGCTCGCCGCTGGGCCACCGCATTCACGAGTCCGGCGGTCAGCGTGCCGGTACCGATGCGGCGGCGCCCGCCGGGCCCGGTCGACGGCCTCACCTTCCGGTCGGGCGTCGACGATCTCACCCAGATCGTCGACGGCTTCACGGCGTTCACCGCCGACCACGACTTCGCCCGAGTGTTCGACGCCGAGTCGCTACGCGCGTGGCTGACCGCGACCCCGGTGCCTGTGCCGGTGCACCACTATCGGGTGGCGGTCGATGGCGACGGAGCTGTCGTCGCGGGGCTCGCGCTGCGGGAGGAAGGCCTGCTGCACACGATGCAGCTGGTGCACATGCCGGTCGCGATCCGGGTGGCGAATGTCGCGCTCCGCGTCGTACCGAAGGATGGCCGGCTGCGTAACCTCGGTGTCGAGCACCTCTGGTTCGCGCCAGGACGAATCGATGCCGCCCGGGCGCTGTGGGAGGACACCCGGTGGAGTTGGCGCGACCGCGGCACCGGCCTGCTCGTGACGGTTGACCCCCGCAGCCCCGCGGTCGGAGTGCTGCGCCTGCGTCCGTGGACGCCGACGACATCTGTGACGACCGCCGTGCGGGCTGACCCGCCGCTCGACCCGGCGCGGATCTTCGCACCGCTCACGTGATTCCGGGCTCGGGATCCGGGCGGCATCGCCGGCTCGAAATCTCAGGACGTGAGTCGGACGGTCATGATGGGTTTCGTTGTGGGCTGGGGTGATCCGCCCCGGGGCTCGACGGTGATCCCAACGAGCGCGGCACGGTCGGCGTCGCCGGTGAGCAGCACCCGGCCGGTCCCGTCCGAGGGCGGGGTGAACAGGCCGGCGCTGGTCGCCTTGCCGCTCGCGGTCATGTACCACAGCTGGTAGGTGTGGCCCGCCGGCGCAGCGGCCATGTGCTCGCTTTCCAGCACGGACTTGCCGAGCTTCGGTGAGAAGACGACCGTCGCGGTGGCGCCGTCCAGGTGCGTGACGTAGCGGTGTGCGTCGGATGCTTGCAGCACCTGCTGTGTTGCGGACACCGTGGCTGGGTGCGATCCGGTCCACGGGTGCCAGGCGATGCCTCCGACGATGATCGCCGCCGCGGCAGCAGCTGCTACGAGCCAGCGCCAGGGACGCCGCCCGGGCTGTCGCTCGCTCAGGTCGGCGCGCGTTCCGCCGTCGTCGCTGCGCGCGGTATGCCGTCCCGGGCTGCTCGTGCCGGCATCGACCACCGGTGGCAACGGCCGGACGGCACTGATGCCGCTGAGCACCGCGTCGCGCAGCGCCGGCGGCGGGGTCGCCTGCTCGGCGGCACCCAGCATCGCAGTCGCTTCGCGCAGTCCGGCGAGTTCGGCGCGGCATTCGCCGCATGCCTGCAGGTGCGCCTCGAACTCGGTGCGCTCGGTGTCGGTCACCGCGTCCAGTGCGTAGGCGCCGATGAGGGCGTGGATGTCGTCGTTCATTGCTCCACTCCCATCGTGTCACGCAAGCGGATCAAGCCATCCCGGATGCGGGTCTTCGCAGTGCCCATGGGCAGATTCAGCAGGGCGGCAACCTCGCGGTGGGTGTAGCCGCCGAAGTAGGCGAGGTCGATCGCCGACCGCTGCGTGGGTGTCAGGTTGCCCAGTGCCTTGCGGACCCGCTCGGCGTCCAGCTCGCGGTGCGCGTTCTCTGCTGTCGTGTCGTAGGGCACCGTCTGTTGTCGGGCGTCGTATGCCGTCTCCCGCTCGGTCCGGGCCTGCGCGGAACGGACCCGGTCGACCGCGCGACGATGGGCGATCGTCATCATCCAACCCACCGCACTGCCCGCGCTCGGGTCGAATCGTGCGCATTGGCGCCAGATCTGCAGGTAGACCTCCTGGGTGACCTCCTCGGACTGAGTGGGATCGCGGACGATCCTGCGGACCAGTCCGAAGATGCGCGCCGCCGTGGCGTCATACAACCGGGCGAACTGCCCCTCGTCGCCCCGCGCACACTGCGCGAGTATGGCGGCCAGCTCATCTCCCGGCTGCCCGTCCGGCTGTGCCGGATCGTCAGGGACGGCGTGCACGGCCGCTCCCGCCCGGATCACGGCCAGTGCCGTTGCGGGCCGGGCGCCGGCACGACGGCATGGTCACTCCCTGCTGGTCGGAGAACATCACATCTGACGATTCGTCGCTGCTGCCGAACCGGATTGGTGCCGGCCACGGGCCGCGTTGTACCGGGCGAGTGCTTCGCGGCGTTCGGCCGCATGATCCACGATGCGTGCGGGGTAGCCGTGCGCGTAACCGTCGGCGGCACGCCACGGCTCGTGTACCCGAGGACCGTCCAGATGAGCCAACTCCGGGATCCACCGCCGCACGTAATCCCCTTGTGGGTCAAAGCGTTTCGCCTGTGTGACCGGGTTGAAGACGCGGAAGTACGGCGCTGGGTCGGTGCCGGTGCCCGCGACCCATTGCCAGCCGTGGTTGTTGGACGCGATGTCCGCGTCGATCAGGTGCTGCAGGAAGAAGCGTGCACCGACCGGCCACCACACGTGCAGATCCTTCGTCAGGAAGCTCGCGGTCAGCATCCGGACCCTGCCGTGCATCCAGCCGGTCTCGGCGAGTTGTCGCATGCCGGCATCGACGATGGGATAGCCGGTGTGTCCGGTCTGCCAGGCCGTCAGCGCGTCGCCGCCCTCGTCATACGGGAGGGTGCCCAGGGTGGGTCGCAGGTCATGCCAGGCGCTGTCCGGGTGGTGGTGCAACACGTCCGCGTAGAACTCTCGCCATACCAGCTCGTCGACGAGTCGATCAGCGCCCGTCCCGTGGTGGCCGGCCAGTTCGGCGAGCAGCCGCGCAGGGTGGATCGCGCCGACCTTCAACCAGGGTGACAGGTGGGACGTCCCCGCGAGGTCCGGACGATCGCGGTTGTCGGCGTAGCCGTCCAATCCGTCGCGCAGGAAGGCACGCCACCGGAGTTCCGCGGCGTGTTCGCCCGCCTCGGGCAGGGCGACCGGGCAGTCCTCGACGGCCCGGTCCAGCATGGCCGCGGCGGC
Organism: Flexivirga oryzae; assembly: GCF_014190805.1. Taxonomy (NCBI): domain Bacteria; kingdom Bacillati; phylum Actinomycetota; class Actinomycetes; order Micrococcales; family Dermacoccaceae; genus Flexivirga; species Flexivirga oryzae. The sequence continues at coordinate 1,694,334 of NZ_JACHVQ010000001.1, forward strand.
CGGGTCACTGGCGGCGTCTACCCAGTGGTGCCAGTCGGCACCCACGGTGTCGCCGGGTGCGGTGAGCTTCAGGTGCCAGGCCCGGGCGAACGCCCCGAACACCTGGTAGGGCCCGCCGGATTGGTTCCGGACTGTCCCCGGGGTCACCGCGTATGGCGACCCGGTCACCACCCACTGGATCCCCTCTGATCGCAGTCGATCTCGCACGACCCGGTCCCGGCGCGTGCCCCGCGGCGTGGATTCTCCGGTGACGTGCACCGCGGTTGCGCCGACCTCGTCGGCGATCCGGGGCACCACCTCGGCGGGGTCACCGATGCGGAGACACAACCGTCCGTCGTATGCCGGGTCGGTCGCCCGCACCGTCGCGGCCAGCCAGCCGCGCCGCACTGGCCCGCACCGCTGCCACAGATCCGGATCGATGACGAAGAGCGGCAGCACGGGCTGGTCGCCGGCTGCCGCCGCGGTCAAGGCGGGGTGATGACCTCGGCGCAGGTCGCGGCGCAGCCACAGGATCGTCGTCATTGCTCCTCAGTCTCCCCGAGACTGCCGGGTGCTCGTGGCACCGCGCCCTGGCGTGTGGCGCGGCGGGCGAGGCAGGAAGAAGCTGGTCCGTTGCTGGTAGTCGCGGTATCCGGGCCGGTCGGCCAGGTGGCGCTCGAGTCGGCGTGCCCCGGTGGCGACGACCAGGAACCAGACCATCGCCGCGGGGGACACGACGGTGAGCGGCCCGGGCCAGGCGGCCGCGGCGACCAGGAAGACTCCGACCCATACGGTCGCGTCGCCGAAGTAGTTCGGGTGGCGGGACCACGCCCACAGTCCGCGGTCCATGAGCCGGCCGTGGTGCGCCGGGTCGGCCGTGAAGTGCGCGAGTTGCCGGTCCGCGGCTGTTTCGATCACCAGACCGGTGAGGATGAGGACCGTTCCGAGCGCGACCAGTGGCAGACCGGGCACGGAGGGCGGTCCGGACGTGGCGGCCACCTGGATCGGTAACGAGATGAACCACTGGGCGGCGGCTTGCAGGCCGAAGACCTTCAGGCCGGCGACCGGGATGCTGTGGCCGGCGACCAGTTCGGCGTACCGCGGGTCCTCTGGCGCGCCACGGCTGCGCCGGGCGATGTGTGCGCTCAGCCGGACACCCCACATGGTGATGAGCAGGCCCAGGATGATCCTGCGGGTGGGGTCACCCGAGCCCAGGACGCCGGAGAGGACCGCGACGCCGGCGAGACCCGGCCCCCAGACCTGGTCGACGAGCCGGAATCGTCGGGCGCGTAGCGCGACTGCGCACGTGACCGCCTGCAGGACGACGAGCGCGCCGGCACAGAGCGCGGTGATGCCCCCGAAGTCGAGCATCAGCGGGTGCGGGCGGCGACGATCTGGTCCACGCCCATCCTGCCCTGCTCGAAGGCGAGTTCGCCGCCGGCGAGGTACAGCTCCCAGACCCGGACGACCTCGTCCCCGACGAGGGCGCGTATCTGCTGGCGGTGTGCCTCGAACCGGCCGCGCCAGGCGCGGATCGTCCAGGCGTAGTCCGCTCGTAGCGAGCGGGTCTGTAGCACTTCGAGGCCGCCGCGCTCGATGAGCTCGAGGGTGCGGCCCAGCGGCCGCATGGTCATGTCGGGCGTGATGAAGGCCTCGATGAAAGGCCCGCCGCCGGGATGTCTGCCGCGTCTGCTCATCTGCTGGACCAGCACCCGGGCACCCACGACAGCGTTGCGGTGCAGCGTGTGCACGAAGTCCGGGTAGCCGCGGTCACCGGCGTGTTCGCCCATCTCCAGGGATGCGATCGCGTCGTACGGACCGTCATCGACGTCGCGGTAGTCCTGCAGCCGGACGGTCACCCGATCGCTCAGTCCGAGAGCGGCGACCCGCCGGTCGATGAAGGCCTTCTGCGCCGGGGAGATCGTGACGCCGGTGACCTGTGCGGCGTAGTGCTCGGCGGCGAAGAGGCCGAGCGATCCCCAGCCGCAACCGACGTCCAGCAGCCGCATCCCCGGTCGCGCATCCAGCCCGACGCTTCGGCACACCAGGTCGAGCTTGTCGGCCTGCGCATCCTCCAACCGGTAGCTGTCTGTCTCCGTCCCGTCCAGCGCGGCCCCGGTGACGCGTGCACACGAGTAGGCCATGTTTTCGTCCAGGATGAGTCGGAAGAAGTCGGCGGGCAGGTCGTAGTGGTGCCGTATGACGTCCCGGTCACGCGTGCGGGAGTGCAGCCGGCCGCGCACCCGGATCTGGGTGTCCGGTGCTGGTGGCCGGCGCGGCCCACCGCTCAGGGTGAGGACGGCACGCAACGCGGTGGCAACCTGTCGCGGTGACGGCCGGCGCCCAGTCAGCTCACGCTCGTCCGCGATCTCGCGCACCCGCCGCAAGGCGTCGATGAGCGATCCGTCGACCTTCAGCTCGCCGGTCACGTAGCTCTGCGCGGCGCCGAGTTCACCCGGATGCCATAGGATTCGGCGCAGGGCATCCGGTCCGGCCAAAGTCACACACGGTGCGTCGACCGGACCCGCGGTGCTACCGTCCCAGGCGGTGAGCCGCACCGGCAGAGCACCCCGGATCAGTGGCTCGAGGGCACTCTCCAGAGCGGATGCCACGGACGTTACGGTCATGAGTCGCCTTCGCGTCGATAGGTCACTTGGTGCACGTCGAGGTAGCCCGCCCGGAATCCGCCCTCGCAGTAGCGCAGGTAGAACTGCCAGGTGCGGGCGAAGAGTTCGTCGAAGCCGAGCGTCGCGAGGTCACCGCGGTGCTCGTCGAACCGGTCGGCCCACAGCCGCAAGGTCGCGGCGTAGCTGACGCCCATCGCGAGGTCATCGACCATCGTCAGCCCGACCGCGGACGCCTGGTTGCGCAGCATGCGGGTCGAGGGGATCGCGCCACCGGGAAAGATGTACTTGTGGATCCAGGTGTAGGTCCGCTGCGTCGTGATCGCCCGGTGGTGCGGCATGGTGATCGCCTGCAGGGCGATCCGGCCGCCGGGTGCCAGGCAGCGGTGGAGGGTGTCGAAGTATGCCGGCAGGAACTCCAGACCCACCGCTTCGATCATCTCCACGGACACGATCGCGTCGAACGACCCGGTCAGCTCGCGGTAGTCGGCCAGGCGCACCCGGACCCGGTCCGACAGGCCGGCGTCAGCGATCCGGCGGCGGGCATGGTCGAGTTGCTCACTGGAGAGCGTCACGCTCTCGACGAACGCTCCCCGGTCGGCAGCGCGTGCGGCAAGAGCTCCCCAGCCGGTCCCGATCTCGAGGAGCCGGGTGCCCGGCCCGACTCCTGCCTGATCGAGCAACCGATCCATCTTCCGCAGTTGCGCTGGGGCGAGGTCACCCCACACCGCATCGGTGGGGTGGTCGAACAGGGCGGCCGAATAGGTCATCGTCTCATCCAGGAAGGCGGCGAACAGTTCGTTGGACAGGTCGTAGTGCCGATGCACATTGCCCGGTGACTGTGCAGACGTCGGGCGGTCGGCGGAAGGGTGCGCCGCCAGCAGCAGCCGTCGCAGGTGCTGCAGCGGCGATGGCACGAGTTTGTCGACGGCACGAGCAAATACGGCGATGACAGCCGCAAGGTCGTTGGCCTCCCACTCACCCGCGACATACGACTCACCGAAGCCGATCAGGCCGCTCGTCGCAAGCCTGCGCATCATGCTCGGCAGGTCGTGGACCCGCAGGGCCGGAGCGGCCGGGCCGCCGGCCCCGATGCGCACACCGGTCGGCAGAACGACCTGCAGTGGCAACCGCTGCACGGCATGCCGGAAGATCGCCGCAGCAACGCGTGCGCCGGCAACGGCTCGCGGCCCGGCCGGAACATGCACGACATCCGGCCACGCAGTGTCGGTCAGCGGTCGGTGCAGGCTGGTCGTCATACCAATTCCTGCCGGTGCGAGGGGCGAGGCTGGACCGGCAGCCTGCGCCACAATTTGATGCCGTGCCAACGGATCCGGGCCGAGACGAGCCAGTTCGCCAGGGGCAGGCGCATGATCGCGCGGACCAGGTCGAGGCCGCCGGCCACTTGCTCCCCGCGCCAGGTCGCGACGAACGGCCGCTCGCCGTCGCGGTGCAGGACGACGGTGACGTCCAGGCGATCGGTGGGCGGCGGCACGGACATCCGATAGCGACCGGACACATCGTTGAACGGTGAGACGTAAAAGGCCTTTTCGGCATCGGCGACACCGCGCGCATCAGGCTCCAGGAGATAGGCGTGCCGCTGCCCGTAGGTGTTGTGGACCTCGGCGATGACACAGGCCAGCTGGCCCTCGGCATCGTGGCACCAGTAGAGCGTGATCGGGTTGAACACGTGCCCGAGCGTGCGGCCGTTGGTCAGCGCGACCACGCTCCCGCCACCCAATTGGACGCCATGGGTGGCGGCGAAACGCGCCACGTTGTCGAGCCAGCCACATCGCGGATCACCGAGATGATCGCGTGACCGGAACCGGACGACTGCACGCAGCCCCACCGGCAGCCCGCGCGACCGGCCGCGCTCGTCGACGTCGGCCAGGTCGATCAGCCAGCTGCAGGACCGGTGCTCGAAACTGTGCCGGACCGGGGAGGTGCGAGTGTGCGCAACGGTGGTCAGGAACAGGTGCGTCACGTCCATTCACCGCCCAGCGCCTCCGCGGCTCGCAGACCGGACAGCGCTCCATCCTCATGGAACCCCCACCCGTGGTAGGCGCCGGCGTAGGCGATCACCCGGTCACTGAGCTTCGGCAGTCTGAGTTGCGCTTCCACCGCGGCCTGTGTGTACAGCGGGTGCTCGTAGTGCATCGTGTCCAGCACCAGGGCCGGGTCGATCAGCCCGGAGTCGTTGAGCGTCACCAGAATTCGCATGTCGTCCGGTGCCGGGAGACGCTGCAGCCGGGTCAGGTCGTAGGTCACCAGGACGCTTCCGGTACTGCCGGTCCGGTAGTTCCACGACGCTCGCGCGCCACGGTGCCGCGGCAGGATCGAAGTGTCGGTGTGCAGCACCGCCGTGTTGGCGGAGTAGCCGATGGCACCCAGGGTCTCCCGGGTCATCGGATCCGCGTCCGGCTGCATCGCCAGTGCCTGCTGCGGGTGAGTGGCGATGACCACGGCATCGAACCGGTCGGTGTGCCCGCGGCTGTCGCGTACCGTGACGCCGGTGGCTGTCCGGGCGACCCGGGCGACCGGTGTGCTCAGCCGCACGTCGCGTAGTGGTGCCAGCACCCGCTCGACATACACCCGGGAACCGCCCGTCACGGTGCGCCAGGTCGGCGACCCCGTCACGGTGAGCATCCCGTGGTGATCCAGGAAGGTGAGCAGACTGCGAGCCGGGTAGGACAACGCGTCTGAGGGAGCGCACGACCACACCGCCGCAATGAGTGGGCGCAGGAAGAAGGTGAGGAACTGCGGCGAGTACGACTGCGTCGCCAGCCAGTCCCCGATGCTTCCCGCGGCAGCGTCGTCCGAGACCAGCACGCGGCGTGCGCGGCGGTGGAATGTCCGCACCTCCCGCAGCATCCGGAGATAACGCGGGTTCACGGCCGTGCGCGGGTCGGCCAGCAGGCCGCGCGGACCCTTTCCGCCGGCATACTCCCACCCCGGTGTCCCGCTGATCGACATGCTCATCTCGGCCGGCTGGGTCGGCACGTCCAACGCGCGGAACAGGCGCTGCAGCGTCGGATACGTGCGGTCGTTGTGCACGATGAAGCCGGTGTCGACGCCGACCGCCGTGCCGTCGGTGAGGGGGACGGTGTGCGTGTGCGCGTGACCGCCCGCCCGGTCGTCGGCTTCATAGACCGTCACATCGGCCGACTCGTGAAGCACGTGCGCGGCTACCAACCCCGACACACCAGTGCCGATCACCGCGATGCGGCGTCGTGGCATCAGACCTCCTCGAACAAGTTCTGTCCGGGATTCGTCCTCGTGCCTTGGACGGATTGGTCGAATCGCACATCGACCGACCTTGGCCCGTCGAGGCGCGTGCGTGTCGGCGGGCCGGTGCGGGAGACCGCCACGTGGCGCCTCCCGCACCGTTGCTCACTCCAGCGTGTCCTTGATGTCCTCGCCGACCTTCTTCACCGAAGCCTTCGTTTGGTCAGCCTGTCCTTCGGCTTCCAGATCCTGGTTGTCGGTGACCTTGCCGGTTGCCTCCTTGGCCTTCCCGGCAGCCTTCTGCGCGGCGTTCTTGGCCTTGTCGGTCAGTCCCATGATGTTGTTCCTTTCAGATAGCGGTGATTGGTGTGTGGGGGAGTCAGTGACGGGGCCGGCCGAGCGCCTCGCGTTTGATGAACCCCACGACGCTGGTCGCGATCAGCAACACGACGCCGATGACCAGCAACCAGAACAGGCCGTGGACGAACGCGCCGAGCAGGATCAACACGACCCAGATGACCAGGAGCAGACCCAGTAGCGCGAGCATCACGCGTCCCGCGAAAGCACGGTGGTGGTTTTGCGCTGCACGGCGGCGGCAGCGGCACGGCTTCGTGTTCCGGACACGGTGATCGAAGGACTCATGGCCTGACGGTATGGCGCCGGGCGGCGGCGGCGCTTCACCCCAAAGGGTGTATCGCGAATGCTTAAGGTTTGAAAGATGAAACGGATCCGGGTGGCATTGATCGACGACTACGAAGTCGTGGTGCAGGGACTGGCCAGCATGCTGCGGTCGTACCAGGACCAGGTGGAGGTCGTCGAGTTGGACGCGAACCGGAACGTCGGCCACCGCGTTGATATCGCGTTGTTCGACACTTTCGCCGGCACCCAGGGAGACCGGGACGAGGTCGCGCTGCTCGCCCGCAATCCCTTGGTGGGCAAAGTCGTGGTCTACTCCTGGAATGTCGACGAGGGCTTGGTGAGCGCGGCGCTCGCCAACGGTGCCGCCGGATACGTGTCCAAGGGTCTACCCGCCGCCGGCCTCGTCGCCGCACTGCGCGCCGTGCACCACGGCACCCAGGAGATTCACCACGCCGCCCGGGGGCCGCGCGTGGTCGGCGGGGACTGGCCGGGCAGGGAAGAGGGCCTGACCCCGCGCGAGGCAGAGGTTCTGGCGCTCATCACCCAGGGACTGAGCAACCTGGAGATCGCACAACGAGCGCACCTGTCGATCAACTCGGTCAAGACCTACATCCGCTCCGGCTATCGACGCATCGGGGTGACCAGCAGGACGCAAGCGATCCTGTGGGGAGTGGAGCACGGCTTCCGCCCGGACCGCACCAGGATCCAGCCCGCCGCGGACGACGCCCGATGATGCGACGGCTCAGCTCACGCGAATTGTGAGCTGGTGGTGTGCGCGCGCCTGCGCCCTCGTATGGCGAGGCCGGCGCTGACCACGACGACGGTCTCGGACGCGATGGAGACGATCCCGAGCGGCTCGAGCCAGTTGCCGACGTCGTCGGACAGCATCGGGAACGCGACCAGCCGGGTCGCGGCATACCCGATGACCGCCAGACCGCAGGTGAGGACCGACAGTCCGTACACGACCTGAGCGTCATGGCAGGCGAGAGTCGCGGCGAGGACCAGACAGGCGGTGGTCAGCAGTATGAAAAGCCCTCCCATATAAGGCGCTTCGGTCAGATGCGGCTTGATCACCGGAATGTGCGCCAGAGCCGCGACCACGGCGGCGAGGGCGACCAGCGGCCGGAAATGGGAGTCGAGCGAGGGACCCAGGAAACGTTCGAACATGGCGACTCCTCGTGATCGGTGAACGACGAATCCGCCGTGCCGGGTGTTCGTTGATGTGTCGCATCCGGATGGGCGCCGCCGCGATCCCATCCGGGCCGGGATCGGCAGCGAACAGCTCTCATCAACTCGAGAGCGGATGTGCCCATGAAGATCACGAAGATCGCCGCGGTCCTGCTCGCCGCTGCAGCAGTGCCGCTGACAGGTTGCTCCGCGCGCGCGAACACCGCACCGACGCCGTCACATTCGCAGCAGGTGACGTCCGGCGGGGTGCGGCCCACACGCTCGCCCACGCGCGAGAGCTCGACCACCGCACCCGCGGTCGTGCGGCCCGGCCCGTCGGACGCGGCGAAGATGATCTGCACCGACGAGACGCGCGACAACATCACGACGGTGCTCTCGACGGCTCCCGATCCGAACCCGGCCTCGAGTTGGCGAAATCGCACCTATACCTGCACCTTTCGGCTGCCGGCGGGGCGGATCGTGCTGACCGTGCACGAGTCGCCGACCGTCGCGGCCGCGATGGCCTACACCGGCGGGGTGCGGTCGTCCGTCCATGGGGAGAACACCCTGGTCGGGTTGACTCCGGGAGCGTTCGGCACCGCAGACGGCGTCGTCGTGCTCCGCAAGGACAACGACACCATGCAGGTCGACACCTCCGGGCTCTCGCCGCAGTCCCGGCTCTATGCACGCCGTGCCGCCTACGCCTACAACATCGCCGCAGTCGTCCTCGGCTGCTGGAACGGCGACTGAGCCACCCGAGGACTGATCGTCGTGGCGCGCTGAAGACGGGACATTCGTCCCATCCGGTTCAGTGCCCGCGCCGAACCACTGGCGTTCTTCGGCTCGAGAGCCCGTGTCGATCCGAACGTCCGAACCATTCGGTGGGGAGATCGCCCTATCGGAGTCCGATGGAGAAGGAAGCAATCATGCAGACGAAGAAGCTGTTCCTCGCAGCTGCTCCCGCGGCGGCTTGCATCGCCGCCCTGGGCGCGGGTGCCCCTGCCGCGCACGCCGCGGACAGTTGGACCTACATGGCGAACCTGCAGCCGGTGTCGCTGAACACGCCGTCCGGTGCAGCCTCCGGCCACTTCATGATCAGCATCGACGGGGATCAGGCCACCGTGACCGAGACCGTGTCCGGGCTGGCGGACAAGTTGCCGACCGACAAGAAGACCCTGAACGCACTGGGCATCCCCGTTGCGTTCGCCGGCATGCCGTTCCCTCACGTGCAGCACATCCACATCGACGGCGGCGGCACGTGCCCGGCCGGGTCGGCCGACACCAACGGCGACGGTGTGATCAGCACCGTGGAGGGCCAGCCGGCATACGGCAAGATCGGCACCACCTTGTCGACGAAGGGAGCCACCGACGCGTCGACCGCAACCGACGTGACCAAGGCCCCCGGTGGCGGCAGCTTCACGTACAAGCGAACCTTCACCCTCAACCAGGCGACCCTGTCGGCGATCAAGAACAACACGGCAGTTGTCGTGGTGCACGGGCTGAACCCCACAAACGCTCCCAAGGCGTCGCTGACGACCCCGAACTCCCTGGGCGTCACCCTGCCGGGTGCGAGCAAGAAGCTCGCGCTGATCGGCACGGCCCCGGCGTTGTGCGGCACGTTGGAGAAGTCGCAGATGAGCACCATGCCCTCCGGCGGCGTGCAGACCGGTGGCGGCGGCACCTCCGGCCTGCAGGACCAGGGCATGTTCTACGGAGCCGGCGGTCTCCTGCTGGCCGCGGGCGCCGTGCTGACGGTGCGCCGCAGGTTCGCCAAGCAGCACTGAGCACCGCACCAATGCGTCATCCGCATCCCGGTCACCGTGGTCGCCGCTGGGCGGCCGCGGTGACCGGTCTGCTCACGCTCGCAGCGATCGCGCTTGTTGTGATCGGCGTCCGTGGGCAGGTCCATGCCGAGACGCCGCCCCCGTCGGCGGCCCGTCCGTCGGCGGAAGGCAACCTGCCGGCGGCGCCGCGATCGGCCGGCAGCAGCGCCGGCGCATCAGCCGGCGGCCGGACACCGGCCGCGCCAGCGGTGGTGGGACCGGTACTGCCTCGGTCCATCCCGACCCGGCTGAGCATCCCCGCGATCGGCATCAGCGGCGACCACCTGGCGGCATACGGCACCGACGCCCGCGGGGCGATCGAGGTCCCGCCCGCGACACCGGGTGTTCCGCCGGGCTGGTACACCGGCTCACCCACCCCAGGACAGCTCGGGCCGTCGGTGATCGTCGGACACACCGACGAGGAGAAGGACGCACGATCGGTCTTCTTCCGGCTCGGCGAGTTACGTCCCGGCGACCGGATCGAAGTCACCCTGGCCGACGGCACGGTCGCCGTCTTCACGGTCGACAGCCTGGAGCGGTACCCCAAGGCCGCCTTCCCGACCGCTCACGTCTACGGCAACATCAACCACGCCGGGCTACGGCTGATCTCCTGCATCGGTGAGTTCGACCGGGCGACCGGTCACTACCTGGACAACATCGTCGTCTACGCACACCTGGTCAGCAGCCACCACTTCTGACGCAGAGCCGGGGCCGAACACAGCCAGCGCGGCATCCGCGAGCGACACGAATGGCCCTGTGAATCCGATTGATTCGGACCCACAGGGCCATTAGACACAACGTGTCCGGAGGGGGACTTGAACCCCCACCCCCGTTAAGGGACTAGCACCTCAAGCTAGCGCGTCTGCCATTCCGCCACCCGGACAAATGGGTGCGTCGCCCGGGCGGAGTGGCCCGGCCAACGACCCGAAACACTAGCACGCAGTCGGCTGTTTTCCTCAATCGTGTCACGGTCCGCCGCTCGGGTCACGTGGGAGCCGAGCGGCGGACCGGATGGACACGGCGCGAGGCCGGTTCAGACGTCGAGCCCGAAGTCCCGGATCACCCCGGCCAGACCGGTGGAGTAGCCCTGGCCGACGGCGCGGAACTTCCACTCGCCGTTGTTGCGGTAGAGCTCACCGAAGACCAGTGCCGACTCGGTGGCGGCGTCCTCGCCGAGGTCGAAACGTGCGCCCTTCTCGGCGTTGGTCGGGTCGTCGGCGTCGAAGACGCGGATGAAGGCGTCCGAGACCTGCCCGAAGTTCTGCCCGCGGGCGTCCGCCTGATCGATCGACGCCACGAACGTGATGCGCTGCACGTCGGGGGAGACCTGACCGAGCGACACCTTGATCTGCTCGTCGTCACCCTCACCCTCACCGGTGCGGTTGTCACCGAGGTGCTGCACCGAGCCGTTGTCGCCGGTCAGGTTGTTGTAGAAGACGAAGTCGGCCTGGCTGCGGACCTTGCCGTTCTCGCCCAGCAGCAGCACCGAGGCGTCCAGATCGAACTGCGCACCGTCGGTGGTGCGCGGGTTCCAGCCCAGCCCGACGATCGCTGTCGTCATACCCGGCGCAGCCTTCTCCAACGAGATGTTCGCGCCCTTGCTCAGATTGACCGGCATGTCTTTCCCTTCGTGAGCTAGCCGTTTCCGACCCTGACGCTAGCGCGTCGGCGCGGGTTCCGCGCCCCTGCCTGTTCGCAGAGGTATGTCGCAGGCGCACGGCAGACTGGCGGTCATGCTGTTGCACGACGTCATTGCGGCCTCCGAGGCCGTCCGGGCGACCCGCTCCCGGCTCGCGAAACGGGACGCGGTCGCGGGGCTGCTGCGCGCCGCGACGCCGGACGAGGTGCCGCTGGTGGCGTCATACCTCGCGGGTGTGCTGCCGCAGCGCCGCATCGGCATCGGCTGGCGCGGTCTGCGCGACGCGCCACCGGCCGGCGACCAGCCGACCGTGACCGTGCTCGAACTCGATCGGACGCTGACCGACATCGCCGCCGTCGGGGGACAGGGCGCGGTCGCGCGCCGCAAGGATCACCTGCAAGCGCTGTTCGGCCGCCTCACGCCTGACGAGCAGCGTTTCGTCGGCGGACTGATCCAGGGCGAGCTGCGCCAAGGGGCCGGGGACGGGGTGATGCTGACCGCCATCGCGGAGGCGAGCGGCGTGCCCGAGGCCACGGTCCGGCGGGCGGTGATGCTGGCCGGTTTCACCGCGCCGGTCGCCGCCGCCGCCATGAACGGCGGCGCCGAAGCGGTGGTCGCCATCGGACTTCTCGTCGGCCGACCGGTGCGTCCCATGCTGGCCGGCAGTGCTCCGGAGATCGCCGCGGCCGTGGACCCCGACCTCGCCCAGCAGGTGGAGACCAAACTGGACGGCATCCGGGTGCAGGCGCACAAGGACGGCGACGACATCCGGCTGTTCACCCGCAGCCTGGAGGAGATCACCGACCGACTCCCCGAAGTCGTCGAGATCGTCGCAGGCCTCCCGGCGGACCGCTTGGTGCTCGACGGCGAGGCGATCGCGCTGGCCGCGGACGGGCGCCCACTGCCGTTCCAGGTGACCGGCGCGCGCACCGCCAGCAGCGCCGACCCCGCGCGACTGCGTGCCGAAACACCGGTGACACCACAGTTCTTCGACCTGCTGCACGTCGACGGCGAGGACCTGATCGACGACCCGCTGCGGGAGCGGCAACACCGGCTGGGGAAGTTGGTGCCCGAACGCTGGCTGATCGGGCGGTCCGCGGTGGGCTCGGTCGCCGATGCGCAGCAGTTCTTCACCGAGCGCGTGGCCGGCGGTGACGAGGGCGTCGTCGTCAAGGACCTCGAGGCCCCGTATGCCGCCGGACGTCGCGGCGCCGGCTGGGTCAAGGTCAAGCCCCGCCATACCCTCGACCTGGTGGTGCTCGCGGTCGAGTGGGGCAGCGGACGCCGCAAGGGGTTCCTGTCCAACATCCATCTCGGCGCACGCGACCCGGAGACCGGCGGCCACGTGATGCTCGGGAAGACGTTCAAGGGCATGACCGACGAGATGCTCCGCTGGCAGACCGCCCGGTTCCGCGAGCTCGCCACCGATGACGGCGACTGGGTCGTGCACCTCCGGCCCGAGCAGGTCGTCGAGATCGCCTTCGACGGGTTGCAACGCTCCAGCCGCTATCCCGGCGGTCTGGCGCTGCGGTTCGCCCGGGTGATCCGCTACCGCGACGACAAGACCGCCGACGAGGCCGACACCATCGACACCGTGCGGGCACTGGCCGGAGGGTGATCAGCCCGCCCGCTCGTGGCAGGCTGGTCGTATGACGGACCACGACGGCGAGCAGACCGTGACTGCTGAGGACGAGGTCGTGCGGATCACGCAGGACCTGATCGGCATCGACACCAGCAACTACGGCGACGGCAGCGGCCCCGGCGAGCGCAAGGCGGCCGAGTACGTCATGCAGGAGCTGATCGAGGTCGGGCTCGACCCGGTGCTGCTGGAGAGCGAACCAGGCCGCGCCTCCGTGCTGATCCGGATCGAGGGCGAGGACTCCGACCGCGGCGCCCTCGCCGTGCACGGCCACCTCGACGTAGTGCCGGCGAATCCCGAGGACTGGCAGGTTGATCCGTTCGGGGCGGAGATCAAGGACGGCTGCGTCTGGGGCCGTGGCGCCGTCGACATGAAGGACATGGACGCGATGATCCTGTCCTGTGTGCGGGAGCTGGCCCGCACCGGTCGCAAACCGGCGCGTGACCTGGTCGTCGGATTCCTCGCCGACGAGGAGGCGGGCGGCGTCAAGGGCAGCCACTGGCTGGTCGACAACCACCCGGAGCTGTTCGAGGGCGTCACCGAGGCGATCAGCGAGGTCGGCGGCTACTCGGTCACGTTCGACGGGAAGGCCGGCCAGCAGCGCGCCTACCTGCTGCAGACTGCCGAGAAGGGCATCGCCTGGCTGCGGCTGCACGCCCACGGCCGGGCCGGCCACGGATCGGTGCCCAACGACGACAACGCCGTCGTGCGGCTGGCGCAGGCCATCGCCCGCATCGACGCCCACGAGTGGCCGCGCGAATACATCGCGTCGGTGCGGCAACTGCTGGACGGGCTCGCGGACCTGTCCGGTGCGGCATACAGCGACGACGACCTCGGCCCGGTCCTGAGCAAGCTCGGCGGCGCCCGCGGCTTCGTCGAGGGCACCCTGCGAGACACGTCCAACTTCACCATGCTGAACGCCGGCTACAAGCACAACGTCATCCCGCAGACGGCCTCGGCGTCGCTCGACTGCCGCTACCTGCCGGGGCACGAGGACGACCTCATGGCGACCATCCGGGAGCTGGCCGGCGAGCACGTCGAGGTCGAGGTGCTGCACCACGACATCGCGCTCGAGGCGCCGTTCGACGCGCCGCTCGTCGAATCGATGAAGCGTGCCCTGCTGTCCCAGGACCCGGAGGCCGCGATCCTGCCCTACTGCCTGTCCGGCGGCACCGACAACAAGGCGCTGAAGAAGCTCGGCATCACCGGTTACGGATTCGCGCCGCTGCAGCTGCCCGCCGACCTCGACTTCGCGCCGATGTTCCACGGCATCGACGAGCGGGTGCCGGTGGAGTCGCTGAAGTTCGGCGCGCGGGTGCTTGGGGAGTTTCTCGCCGACTGCTGAGTATGGCGCGGGTGGGGTTTCGATACGGCCTCGGCTAGCGCCTCGGCCTACTCAACCATCGCTGTTGGCGCTAGCGCCTCGGCCTACTCAACCATCGCTGTTGGCGCTAGCGCCTCGGCCTACTCAACCATCGCTGTTGGCGCTAGCGCCTCGGCCTACTCAACCATCGCTGTTGGCCTCGGCTTACTCAACCCGCGAGGGGGGCTAGGCGGTGCGGCGGACACGGATGATGCGGCGCCGCAACCAGACCCGGCGTGCGCCGCCGAGGTAGAGACGCGTGCGGGCCAGCTCCCAGTGGCCGTATTCGGCGTGGTCGGCCAGTACCTGCCGCACGTCCGTGCGGCTCGTGTTGCGCGGGAAGTTCAGCACTCGGAACTCGTACTCGGTCATCGCCGCCCATTATCACCCGAAGAAGCTCCAGTCCGGCGCTCTGGCAGGGGCGTTGCTCTATTACGAAGAGCCTCCGAACCGGTACGGTCGATCCATGACCGCAGACCCGCGTGCCGCATTGTCCGCCCTGGTGAGTGCGTTGGAACGACACCTGGAGGCCGCCGCATCCCGGCGCAGCGAGAACGACCCGGCGGTGGTCGCGGCCTACCGCGACCTCGCGGACGCCTTCGAGGACTACGACGACGCCCTCATGGACACCTACGGCGAGGTCACCCCGCTGGAGGTCTACACCGGCGACGATGACGACGAACCCGATGAGGACGAGGACATCGAGGACGAATCCGACGAGGACGAGGACGCCGAGGATCTGGCGGAAGACCTGCGCGACGAGGACGACGACGAGCGGTACATCGGGCTGTCCGGTGACGACACCGACGACCTCGACTTCGAGGACTCCGACCGCACGTAGGTCCTACCGGCTGCTGTCGGACACGTCGTCCAGCGCCTGCGCGATCGCCGGCGGCAAGGACGTCTCGGCACCCTCGAGCACCGTCCGGAGCTGCGTCCTGTTACGCGCCCCGACGATCAGTGAACTGATCCCGGGACGTGCGCGTGCCCAGCCGAGCGCGACCTGCGCAGGGCTGACACCGAGACCGTCAGCCGCGGTGGCCACGGCATCCACGATCGGGTCGGCGGCGCCGCCCAGCCGCCGGGCCGCC
Organism: Flexivirga oryzae; assembly: GCF_014190805.1. NCBI lineage: Bacteria > Bacillati > Actinomycetota > Actinomycetes > Micrococcales > Dermacoccaceae > Flexivirga > Flexivirga oryzae. The sequence goes on from NZ_JACHVQ010000001.1 coordinate 1,709,523, forward strand.
CAGCCGGTATGCCGTCCCGACGCCGCACGCGAATCGGCCGGCACCCCGCGGCGGTACTTGCCGGTGAGCACGCCACCGCCAAGTGGCGCCCAGGCCAGCAGCCCCGCGCCGACATGCGCGGCGGCCGGCACCAGTTCGGCATCCGCCGAGCGCTCCACCAAGGAGTACTCGATCTCGTTGGCGGTCAACGGGATCCGTGCATCACGAAGCACGGCAGCGGCGGCCACCAGCTGCCAGCCGTTGTAGTTGGAGACCCCGACATACCGCGCCCGACCCGTGGTCACGGCGTGTTCCAGTGCGGACATCGTCTCGGCGAGCGGCACGTCGTCCGCCCAGGTGTGCACCAACCACAGATCGAGGTGATCGGTCCCCAGCCGGTGCAAGGACGCATCGAGTTGGCTCAACAGGGTGCCCCGTGAGGTGTCCACGACCCGCGACCCGGTCGTGCGGGAGATGCCCGCCTTGCCCACGAGCACCAGCTCGTCCCGGTCACTCTGCTTGATCAGCCGGCCCAGGATCTCCTCCGCGTCACCGTCGCCGTAGCCGTACGCCGTGTCGATCGTCGTCCCGCCGGCGTCGCGGAAATCCTGCAGGATCTCCTCCGCGAAGACCTCGTCGACCGTGTCCCCCCAGTTCATCGTGCCCAGTGTGAGTTCGCTCACCCGTAGCCCGGACCTGCCCACATTCACCGATTGCACGGGACAACCGTAGTGGGCAACGCTCCTGTCTCCCCGTAACCGGGCGCCGCCCTGAGTAGGCCGGAGCTTGCGGAGGCCGTATCGAAGGGTAGGCCGGAGCTTGCGGAGGCCGTATCGAAGGGTAGGCCGGAGCTTGCGGAGGCCGTATCGAAGGGTAGCGTCGACCCCATGGATCTTGGCATCAACCTCGGGTACTGGGGCACCGCCGGCACCGACGACCTCGCCGCGATGAAGGAGCTGTGCAAGGCCGCGGACCGGGCGGGTTATCGGGTCGCCTGGCTGGCGGAGGCGTACGGCTCGGATGTGCCGTCACTGGCGGCATACCTCAGTGCCTTCACCAAGGATCTGGAGTGGGGGAGCGCGGTGTTCCAGATCCCCGCGCGGACGCCTGCGATGACCGCCATGACCGCGGCGACGCTCGACAAGATCACCGGTGGCCGTTTCCGGCTCGGCCTGGGGGTCTCCGGGCCACAGGTCAGCGAGGGCTGGCACGGTGTGCGGTTCGATGATCCGCTGGGCCGCACCCGGGAGTACGTCGACATCATCCGCCTCGCGTTCGGACGCAAGAACGTCGAATACCACGGCAAACACTTCGAATTGCCGCTACCGGACGGCCCCGGCAAGGCCCTGCGGCTGCTCCTGCTGCCGGAACGGCCGCAGGTGCCGATCTATCTGGCCGCGATCGGGCCGCGGAACATGGAGCTCACCGGTGAGATCGCCGACGGTTGGCTGGGCATCTTCGTCAGCCCCGAGCACCTTCCCGAGCAACTGCAGCAGCTGCGCACCGGCCGCGAGAAGGCCGGACACGAGGGCGGCGCCCTCGACGGATTCGACATCGCTGCGTCCGCGGGCCTGAGCATCGCGAACGACCTCGACACCGGCGCCGACCGCCTGCGTGACAATGCGGCGCTGTATGTCGGGGGCATGGGTTCACGGAAGAAGAACTTCTACAACGCGCTTGCCCGGCGGATGGGTTTCGAGGACGCCGCGCAACAAGTGCAGGACCTCTACCTGGACCGCAAGCACCGCGATGCGGCGGCGGCCGTGCCGCGCGACTTCATCGACCGCACCGCCCTCATCGGGCCCCGCGAGCACATCGCCGAGCGACTGCATGCGTATGCCGAGGCAGGCGTGACCACGCTCAACGTGTCGCCGACCGGCGAAAACCTGCCCGAACGGATCGCCGCGCTGCACACGCTCGCCGACATCATGGACGCCGAAGGGCTGCGCTGACCCGATGGCCACGGTTCTGCTGCTGCGGCACGGCCGCACCACGTCCAACACCTCCGGCGTGCTGGCCGGCTGGACGCCCCACATCGGCCTCGACGAAACCGGTGAGCGGCAGGTCCGGGACGCGCGGAAACGACTGGAACAACTGCCGATCGCGCGGATCGTCAGCAGCCCGCTGCAGCGCTGCCAGGAGACGGCGGCCGCGGTCAGCGGCGGGTCCCTCGCCATACCCGTCGAGACCGACGAGCGACTCGGTGAGTGCCGCTACGGTGCCTGGACCGGGCGCAAGATCAGCGAACTGGCCAAGGACGACCTGTGGCGCACCGTCCAGGACCAGCCGTCGGCAGCGGTGTTCCCGCCATCGCCTGAGTACGCGCACGAGTCGCTGGCGGAGATGTCCGCGCGGGCCGTCGCGGCGGTGCGGGAGATCGACGCGCAGGTGGAGGCCGAGCACGGTGCCGGCGCGATCTGGGTCGCGGTGTCCCACGGCGACGTCATCAAGGCGGTCCTCGCGGACGCCCTCGGCAACCACCTCGACGAGTTCCAGCGCATCGTCGTCGGCCCGGCGTCGGTCAGCGCGGTCCGCTACACCGCACGGCGCCCGTTCGTGCTGCGGATCAACGATGCGACGGGCGACCTCGGTGACCTCCACGTCAAACCAGACCCGTCTGGCGACGCGACACCCGGAGGCGAGACCGGCGCCGGCACATCGGATTAGGCTCAGCGATATGCCGACCCAAGAGTTCAACCACCCGGACCGGTTCGTCGCCGGCACCGTCGGCCCGCCCGGTGCACGCACCTTCTTCCTGCAGGCGGTCCAGGGCCGGCGGGTGGTGTCGGTGTCGCTGGAGAAGGAGCAGGTTGCCGTGCTCGCGGAGCGGGTCAACGACCTGCTGGACGAGCTGGCGATCGACGAGGACCTGCCGGTCGCCGAGGAGGACAACGAGCCGCTGACGCCGCCGATCGAGGACGAGTTCCGGGTCAGCACGCTCAGCCTGGCCTGGGAGCCCGAGCAGCAGGTGCTGATCATCGAGGCCCACGATCGGCAGGTCGAGCTGGAGCCGACCGAGGACGGGGAGGAACTGCGCGAGGTGACCGACCCCGACGCGCAACTCGTCCGGGTGCTGCTGGACGCCGCGCAGGCCCGGGAATTCGCCCGCCGCGGGCTGGCAGCCGTCGCCGACGGCCGCCCGGCGTGTCCCTTCTGCGGTGGTCCGCTCGACCCGGACGGCCACATCTGCCCCCGTGCCAACGGCTATCGACGCTGAACGCCTGCAGCGGCTGCTGAACGACGGCCCGCTGGAGGTGGAGGGCCGGCTCGTCGAGGCGTCCAACCTGGTGCTGCGCGTTTGGATCGACGCCGACGACGAACGGGTCTGCGCCGTTTACAAACCGATCCGCGGGGAACGCCCGCTGTGGGACTTCCCCGAGGGGTCGCTGGCGGGGCGCGAGTACGCCGCCTACCTGGTCGCCACGGCCGGGGGCTGGGACTGCGTGCCGGTGACGGCGCTGCGCGTGGACGGGCCGTTCGGCGCCGGCTCGGTGCAGCAGTGGGTGGGTCCGCTCGAGCCGGTCACCGACAACGGCCTGCTGCGCATCGACCCGATCGCCGCGGTGCCGGACAACTACCTGCCGGTGCTCGGCGTCCGCGACGACGACGACCGGCCGCTCGTGGTCTCGCACGGCGCGCAGGAGCAACTGCGCGAGGTCGCGCTGCTGGACGTGGTGCTGAACAACGCCGACCGCAAGGGTTCCGCGCTCATCGTCGACGAGGGGCACCTGTATGCCGTGGACCACGGCCTGACGCTGCACGCGGAGGAGAAGCTGCGCACCGTCCTGTGGGGCTTCGCCGGCGAGCAGCTGCGCGACGCGGAATGCGCGCGGCTGACCGAGCTGGCCGACGCGGTCAGCGGCACGCTGGGCGAGAAGCTGCGGCACGTCATACAGGACGATGAAGTTGCTGCCCTCGAGGAGCGCATCGAGGACCTGCTGGACGCCGGCCGGATGCCCGCGCCGCCGGACGACCGGCATCCGCTGCCCTGGCCGCTCTGGTGAGCTCGGCCCGGGGACACGAGCGGAGAGGTGATCCGCTTATCCTGGAAGGCGTGACCATTGCTCCGTGGGCCTCTCCGAATCTGCCTCGTGTGGAAGGGAACGGCCGTCAGCTGTCCCTCTGGCAGCACCGATCGGACAGTGTCGAAGACATCCGTGCCGGTGCTACGGCCACGATGTACGTCTGTGGGATCACCCCGTATGACGCCACGCATCTCGGGCACGCGGCGACCTACGTGACGTTCGACCTCGCGGCGCGGGTGCTGTGGGACGCCGGGCACTCGGTCCGGTACGTGCAGAACGTCACCGACATCGACGACCCGCTGCTGGAGCGCGCGGCGCGAGACGGCGTGGACTGGCGCGACCTGGCCACCCAGGAGATCGAGCTGTTCCACACCGACATGGAAGCGCTGCGGGTGCTGCCGCCGGACCACTACGTGAGCGTCGTCGAGACGATGCAGCGGCACGTTGCGACGATCGAGGGCCTGGCCGCCAAGGGCGTGACCTACACGATCGCGACTCCGGACGCCGTCGAGCCCGGTGCGGAAGACGTCTATCTCGACCTGTCCACCCAGCCGACCTTCGGCTCGGAGAGCGGCTGGACGCGGGAGCAGATGCTGGAGGTTTTCGCCGAGCGCGGGGGAGACCCCGACCGGGACGGCAAGCGCGACCGGCTGGACCCGTTGCTGTGGCGCGTGGAGCGCGCCGGGGAACCCGCGTGGGACGGCAGGAGCCTGCACCGCGGCCGTCCGGGCTGGCACGTGGAGTGCACCACCATCGCGCTGGATCACCTCGGCATGGGCTTCGACCTGCAGGGTGGCGGCACCGACCTGATCTTCCCGCACCACGAGATGTCCGCCGTGCAGGCGGTCGCGCTGACCGACGACCCACCGTTCGCGCACGCCTACGCGCACCAGGCGATGGTCGGCTACGACGGCGAGAAGATGAGCAAGTCCAAGGGCAACCTGGTGCGGGTGTCACAGCTGCGCCGGGCCGGCGTCGACCCGATGGCGATCCGGCTGGTGCTGCTGGCGCAGCACTACCGCACGCCGTGGGAGTACACCGACGGGCTGCTCGACAACGCCGTGAAGCGCTGGGACCGGTGGACGCGTGCCCTGCAGTGCCGTGGCGACGAGGACGCCGACCAGCTGATCGACGGCATCCGCGACGCCCTCGCGCACGACCTGCACAGCGCCGAGGCGCTGGAGCTGGTGGACGAGTGGGCGGCAGGGGCCGAGACCGGCTCGCCGAGCCCGCGGGTGATCGACGCACTGGACGCGCTGCTCGGCATACGGGGCTGAGTCGGGGGCGTCCCTAGGCGTCCCGGGGCGTCCCGAGGCGGCGTCCCGAAGTGCCGACGGTCGCGGGTAGGGGACGGGTTTGCCGGCGGACGGCGTCCCGAAGTGCCGACGGTCGCGGGTTGGGGACGGGTTTGCCGGCGGACGGCGTCCCGAAGTGCCGACAGTCGCGGGCAGGGGACGGGTATGCCGGCGGAGGGCGTCCCGAAGTGCCGACGGTCGCGGGTAGGGGACGGGTTTGCCGGCGGAGGGCGTCCCGAAGTGCCGACGGTCGCGGGTAGGGGACGGGTTTGCCGGCGGAGGGCGTCCCGAAGTGCCGACGGTCGCGGGTTAGTCGTCGGTCTCGCGGCGGCGCAGGTATTTCTCGAACTCCCGCGCGATGGCATCACCGCTGGCTTCCGGCAGCTCGGTGGTGTCCTGGGTCTGCTCCAGCGAATGCACGTACTCGGCGACCTCGTCGTCGGAGGCGGCCAGCTCGTCGACGCCGTGCTCCCAGGCCCGTGCCTGCTCCTGCAGGTCGGCGTGCCCGATCAGCGCGTCGAAGAGCTCCTCGAGCCGGGTCAGCAGCGCCAGTGTCGCCTTCGGGGACGGGCTGGCGCCGGCGTAGTGCGGCACCGCGGCCCAGCAGGACAGGGTCGGGACGCCGGCGTGGTGTGCGGCGTCGGTGAAGACGCCGACGATGCCCGTCGGACCCTCGTAGCGGTTGCCCTCCACGTCATACCGCTGCCGGGTCTCCTCGTGCTCGGAGGTGACGGTGACCGGGATCGGGCGGGTGTGCGGGACGTCGGCCAGCAGCCCGCCGAGGGTGATGATCATGCCCACACCGCACTCGGCCGCGAAGCCCATCAGCTCCTCGGTGAAGCTGCGCCACTTCATCGACGGCTCGATGCCCTGCACCAGGATGACGTCGCGGTCCAGCGGCGTGTCCTGCGCCAGGAAGATGCGGGTCGTCGGCCAGACGATCTCGCGGCGGCCGGTGTCGCTCGTGATGCGCGGCCGGTTGACCTGGAAGTCGTAGTAGATCTCCGGGTCGAGCTGGGCGACAGGCACCGCGTCCCACGTCCCGATCAGGTGCCCGACGGTCGCGGAGGCGGTCTCGCCCGCGTCGTTCCACCCCTCGAACGCGGCGATCATGATCGGGTCGCGCAGCAGCGGCACGTCCTCGAGTTCGATCACCCGGCTCCTCCTCGTCCTTCGATACGGCTGCAGACAGCAGCTTAAGCAGTGTCGGCGCCCGTGGCCCTCTCAAACGCGCGGTCACGGACCGATGTTCGAGACCACCGAGAGTGACAACGACAGTCCCGTTAGAATCATGCCGTTCTGCGCAAACTTCCCTGAAGGGACCCCACAGTGAGCAGCCGCTCCGACATTGCGCGTGTGACACCGTCGACACGCGACCTCTCCCTGGTTCGACCAGACGCCACCGACACCCTGAGCGCCGCGATGGCGCAGCGGGTACTCCTCCTGGACGGGTCGATGGGGGTGTTCATCCAGCGGCACAAGCTCTCCGAGGAGGAGTTCCGCGGGGAACGCTTCGCGGACTGGTCCCAGGACGTCAAGGGCAACAACGATCTGCTGTCGATCACCAACCCGGCGGTGATCCGGTCGATCCACGACGAGTACCTCGCCGCCGGTGCGGACATCATCGAGACCAATACCTTCAGCGCCCAGCGTATTTCGATGGCCGACTACGGCATGCAGGAGCTGAGCTACGAGCTCAACTACGAGTCGGCGAAGCTGGCTCGTGCGGCCTGCGACGCGGTCACGACTTCCGAGCACCCCCGGTATGTCGCGGGCGCCCTCGGACCGACCAACCGGACCGCGTCCATCTCACCCGACGTCAACGACCCGGGCGCCCGCAACGTCAGCTTCGAGGAACTCGTCGAGGCCTACCACGAGCAGGCCTCCGGCCTGGTCGACGGCGGCAGCGACCTGCTGCTGGTCGAGACCATCTTCGACACCCTCAACGCCAAGGCGGCGATCTTCGCGCTGGAGACGCTCTTCGAGGAGCGCGGCCGGCGCTGGCCGGTGTTCATCTCCGGCACCATCACCGACGCCTCCGGCCGCACCCTGTCCGGGCAACTGACCGAGGCGTTCTGGAACAGCATCCGGCACGCGCAGCCGCTCGCGGTCGGCTTCAACTGCGCGCTGGGTGCCGCCGACATGCGCCAGTACGCCGCCGAGCTGTCACGGCTGGCCGACTGCTTCACCTTCTGCTACCCCAACGCCGGGCTGCCGAACGCCTTCGGCGAATACGACCAGACCCCCGAGGACATGGCGAACGTGCTCGGCGGCTTCGCGACCGACGGCCTGGTCAACATCCTCGGCGGCTGTTGCGGCACGACCCCGGAGCACATCTCCGAGATCGGCAGACGCATCGTGGACGCCGCACCGCGGCAGCCCGCGCAGCCGTCGCCGGCCATGCGCCTTTCGGGGCTGGAACCGCTGAACATCACCGAGGAGTCGCTGTTCGTCAACGTCGGTGAGCGCACCAACATCACGGGGTCGGCGCGTTTCCGCAAGCTGATCAAGGAGGGCGACTACTCGACCGCTCTCAGCGTCGCCCGCCAGCAGGTCGAGGCCGGCGCGCAGGTGATCGACATCAACATGGACGAAGGCATGATCGACGGCGTCGCGGCGATGGACCGCTTCTGCAAGCTGATCGCCTCCGAGCCCGACATCTGCACGGTCCCGGTCATGATCGACTCCTCCAAGTGGGAGGTCATCGAGGCCGGATTGCGTTGCGTCCAGGGCAAGTCCATCGTCAACTCGATCTCGATGAAGGAAGGCGTCGACAGCTTCATCGAGCACGCCAAGCTGTGCCGGAAGTATGGCGCGGCGGTCGTCGTGATGGCGTTCGACGAGGTCGGCCAGGCCGACACGGCGGAGCGGAAGAAGGAGATCTGCCAGGCGGCATACAAGATCCTCACCGAGGAGGTGCACTTCCCGGCGGAGGACATCATCTTCGACCCCAACATCTTCGCCCTGGCGACGGGCATCGAGGAGCACGCCAACTACGGCGTCGACTTCATCGAGGCGACGCAGTGGATCAAGCAGAATCTGCCAGGAGCACTGATCTCCGGTGGCGTGTCCAACGTGTCGTTCAGCTTCCGCGGGAACAACCCGGTCCGGGAGGCGATCCACGCCGTCTTCCTCTACCACGCGATCCACGCCGGCATGGACATGGGCATCGTCAACGCCGGTGCCCTGGCCGTCTACGACGAGATCGACGAGCGGCTGCGCGATCGGATCGAGGACGTGATCCTCAACCGGCGCGAGGACGGGACCGAACGTCTGCTCGAGATCGCCCAGGAGTTCAACAAGGCGGGGGAGAAGGTCGACGACAGCACCGCGAACGAGTGGCGCAACGCCCCGGTGCGTGAACGGATCACGCACGCCCTGGTGAAGGGCATCGACGAGTTCATCGTCGACGACACCGAACAGATGCGGCTGGAGCTGCTCGAGCAGGGTGAGCGCCCGCTGACGGTGATCGAGGGCCCGCTGATGGACGGCATGGGTGTCGTCGGTGATCTCTTCGGCGCCGGCAAGATGTTCCTGCCGCAGGTCGTGAAGTCGGCGCGCGTGATGAAAAAGGCTGTCGCACACCTGATTCCGTTCATCGAGGCGGAGAAGAAGCCGGGCGACGCCGAGCGCACCAACGGCAAGATCGTGATGGCGACGGTCAAGGGCGACGTCCACGACATCGGCAAGAACATCGTCGGTGTCGTGCTGCAGTGCAACAACTACGAGGTCGTCGACCTGGGCGTGATGGTGCCCGGCCAGAAGATCCTCGACACCGCCAAGGCCGAGAACGCCGACATGATCGGGGTGTCCGGGCTGATCACACCGTCGCTGGACGAGATGGTCAACCTCGCCGCGGAGATGGAGCGACAGGGGTTCGAGATCCCGTTGCTGATCGGCGGGGCCACGACGTCCCGCGCGCACACCGCCGTCAAGATCACCCAGAAGTACCACGGTCCGGTCGTATGGGTGAAGGACGCGTCACGGTCCGTCCCGACCGCGGCCGCATTGCTGTCCGACGAGCGGCGGCCGGCGTTCATGGCCGACATCGACGCCGACTACGAGTCGATCCGCAAGCGGCATGCCGCGAAAGGCACTGAGCGGCCTCTGCTTTCGTATGACGATGCGATCGCCGGGCGCACCCCGATCGACTGGAGCGACTACCAGCCGCCGCGCCCGCACTTCCTGCTGCAGCAGGCTCGCGACATCGGCAACGACGGCGAACTCGGGCCGATCTCGTCATTCACCCGCACGTTCCAGGACTACTCGCTGGAGACGCTGCGCGAATACATCGACTGGCAGCCGTTCTTCAACGCGTGGGAGTTGAAGGGCCGGTTCCCCGACATCCTCAACAACCCGGCGAGTGGTGAGGCGGCCCGCAAGCTGTGGGACGACGCACAGGTGATGATGGACCGGCTGATCGACGAGCACTGGCTGCAGGCCAACGGCGTCGTGGGGTTCTTCCCGGCGAATGCCGTCGGGGACGACGTCGAGGTCTACACCGACGAGTCCCGTCGCGAGGTCCGCACGGTGCTGCACCACCTGCGCCAGCAGGGCCACCACCGCGCCGGTGTCCCCAACCGGTCGCTGGCTGACTTCGTCGCCCCGAAGGACACCGGGCTGCCCGACTACGTCGGCGGTTTCGCCGTCACCGGCGGTCTTGGCGCACCCGACAAGATCATGGAGTTCAAGGCCGAACTCGACGACTACAGCGGGATCCTGCTGGAGTCGCTGGCCGATCGACTCGCCGAGGCGTTCGCCGAGCGCATGCACGCCGTCGTGCGGCACGACCTGTGGGGTTACGCACCGGACGAGCGGCTCAGCAACGACGAACTCATCGCCGAGAAGTACCGCGGCATCCGGCCGGCACCGGGCTACCCGGCCTGTCCGGACCACACCGAGAAGCTCACGCTCTTCAATCTGCTCGATGCGACCAACCAGACCGGCATCGAGCTGACCGACTCGATGGCGATGTGGCCCGGCGCCGCGGTGAGCGGCTGGTACTTCTCGCACCCGGAGTCGCAGTACTTCGTCGTCGGCCGGATCGGCAAGGACCAGGTCAGCTCGTATGCCGAGCGCAAGGGCTGGACGATGCGGCAGGCCGAGCGCTGGCTCTCCTCGAGCCTCGGATACGAGCCGGAGGACTGACCATCAGCACCGATCAACCGACCGCCGTCAGCAATGGCCGCGTAGCGGCAGAACGCAGTGACGGAGCGCATCGAGGTCCCGCCCTACCCGCAGCTGTCCTGTGGGACATGGACGGGACGCTGGTCGACACCGAACCGCTGTGGATCGCTGCCGAGAAGGAGCTGGTCGCGTCGTACGGCGGCGTGTGGGGCGACGACATGGCCCATCAACTGGTCGGTAATTCGCTGATCGTCTCCGGCCAGATCATCCGGGACAACAGCCCGGTGACGTTGTCCACCGAGGAGATCGTCGACTACCTGCTCGAGCGGGTGATCGCCGGCATGCGCCGGCACGTGCCGTGGCGCCCGGGCGCCGCTGAACTGCTGAAACACCTGGTGGCAGAGGGGATTCCGAACGCGCTGGTGACGATGTCGTACGAGTCCTTCGCCGGCGTCCTCATCGATGCGGTGCCGGAAGGCACCTTCACGGTGGTCGTCACCGGTGACAAGGTGAGCAAGGGGAAACCGGACCCGGAGGCCTACACGACGGCGGTGGCGGCGCTCGGCGTGCCCGCCTCCGAGTGCGTGGCGATCGAGGACTCGATCCCCGGTGTGCGTGCGGCCGTCTCTGCCGGCGTTCCCACCATCGCGGTCCCACACGTCACCGCGGTGCCGGAGATCGACGGTGCAACCCGCGTCGACACGTTGGTCGGGCTCACCCCTGGCCGGCTGCGCGCAGTCGTTCAGCGCGGTTGAGGCTCCGCTGCGGCCACTGAACAGGCCCTGGACGCACCGCATTGCGTCGCGACGAACGCCGCGCAGTTGCTGCCGCGGAGGCCGAGCCATCGCCGACGACCCCGCTGACCTGGCCGAGGTCCGTGCGATCCAGGACGAGATCAGGGGTGAGGTCTACCGCCTGCCGACACGAGCTCTAAAGCTGGCAGCGCGCGCGACCCGCCTGGTCGCGACCGGGGCATTGACCACCACCGGCGTCGCACGGGTCCAGCTGTGGGCGGCCGCCACGAACACTGCGTCGCTACACGTTGCCGCGGCCAGCGGCTTTCATCGTGAAGGTGTCTTGCGATCCTGCACCGAGAACCGCGATGGGCAACGAGTGGACGCCGTGTACTACTCGCTCATCCCGTCGGATCTGGCCCGGTAGCCGATCGGTCGCCGGTCGAGCAATCATCCCCGAGTTCGTCGTTGGCAAGAAGCACCCAACTCGCAGGCTGCTGCTGTGAAGAGCACGAGTGGGGCAGGATCCTGTGCCATGGACGACGACGCGGCCAAGGCAAATCTGTACAACTACCTCAAGCACGAGCGCGAAGCGCTGGTGTCCAAGCTCGACGGGCTCTCCGAGTATGACGTTCGTCGTCCGCTCACCGTCACCGGGACGAATCTGCTGGGCCTGGTGAAGCACTTGGCGACATGGGAGGCCCGGTATCTCGGTGAGGTCTTCCAGCGTCCATTTCCCGAACCGTTGCCTCGATGGGACAGCGAAGCAGAGCGGCTCGCCGACATGTGGGCGACCGGGCAGGAGTCGCGCAATGACATCATCGACCGTTACCGACGGGTGTGGGATCACAGCGACGCCACGGTCGCCGCGCTGCGGCTCGACAGCACGGGCCGTGTGGCGTGGTGGGAGGACGCGGAGGTGCCACTGTTCAACGTCCTTGTCCACTTGCTCGCCGAGACGAGCAGGCACGCCGGGCACTCCGACATCTTGCGCGAGCAGCTGGACGGTGCGGTGGGTACTGATGCGGAAGCCATGGCCGACCAGCAGCACGATCAGGCATTCTGGGCCCAGCGGCGTGAACTGATCGAAGCAGCTGCCCGGTCGGCTGGCTAACCATCCGTGCGCAGAGCGGACCCGTTGCGGGACCTGGCGGCTGCGGCATACTTCTGCACGCTCCGCCGAGAGCGAGCCACTCGGCACTGGACCACTGGCTCACCGTCAGCGAAACCATTGATAGAGCCTTGTCGACTCGGGGCCGAGCGCCGACGATTTGCCCCACTTGATGTTCGGCTACCGCAACTACGGTTCCGTGATGTCCAGCGTGTAGTAGCGCGTGATCCCAGACGTGTGGTGCAACCGAAATCCTGCTGCCTCGTACAGCCGGATGGCGTCGGTTTGGCGATCGCTGGTATCGAGGACGATCAGCCTGCAGCCATCGCGGCGGGACGTTGCGATGGCAAGTGTGAGAAGCTGCCGGCCCAGGCCGCGGCCGCGATGCTCGGGCCGCAAGTACATCCGTTTCAGTGTGGTGACCCTGTGCTCTGGCGGAGTGAGAGCGACTGAACCGACGACCGCCCCGTCCTCGAGCCTGACCATCCACAAGTGCCGGTAGTAGGCCGTTGGGTTGTCCAGGTCGGCGGCAAGCTCCGGATCGACGCTGAACCCGAACTCAGCATGGACGTCATTGACCAACTCTGCGAATCCTGGTTGATCTCGCTCGGTGTAGACCGTCACGGTTGGCTCATTCACACGTGCATCCTGACATCCGAGGCGGATATTCAACGACGGGGCCAGCCAACGATCCCGATGCCGGCGGTCACAGGTTGGTGATGTTGGCGATCACTCCGGCGCTGTAGGCGCTGAGACCTCGCTGCGCCACGACCAGCACCAGCTCGTCGAGCTCGTCCGGCGGACGCGCCGTCTGGACGCTGTATGGCGGACCTGCCGCCTTCGTGAGCGTTGCCAACGGCGCGCCGTCCAGCCGCTCACCGTCCGGGAGCGCGACGTCGTAAACCCGGCCGTCGACCTCGAGTCGGTAGTCGTAGGAACTCCGCTTGAGCGATCCGTAGTTGGGTCGCCAGCCCTTCAGCTGGCCACCGGGCTCCAGATCGACCGTGAACCGGTCGCTCTGGAGCAACGGCAAGTACTTCTCCGCGGAGGTGTGCCAGCCGTCGATGCTGTCGTAGGGGATGTGTGCGCGGTGGCGACCCGTCCCGTCATACAGATCGACGGTCTCGCCGGCGCCGATGCGCAACCGCCCGGGTGTCACTGGTCGGTCGGCGATGCCGCACCGGACGCGGGCGCAGGCCGGTTGCCGGGACAGTACGAATCAGATAATCTGATTTGCATGCGCACCGTGACGGCAACCGAGGCGAGCCGTTCGTTCGCTGCCATTTTGGACGAAGCGGAACGGGGACACTCCGTGGTCGTCACTCGGGGGGGTCGAAGAATCGCGACGATCGGCCCAGCCGATGCAAGCAACGGCGCCGACTTCCTCGCGTTGCTGGATGGGAACGCAACCGACGAGGGCTTTGCTGCCGATGTCACTGCGGCCCGAGAAGCCGCAGTGCTCGAAGGACCGGTGTGGCCCGCCGACTGATCATCGATACCGGGGTACTCGTCGCGTCCGAACGGGCACGTGCCGGACTAGCGGCGGTCATCACCGAGGATGACGATCTCGTCATCGCTGCGATCACGGTGGCCGAGTTACGCACCGGCATCGAACTGGCCACTGAAGCTCACCGCGCGGCACGCAACGAGTTCCTCATCAAGGTCTTGGAGACCTTGCCGGTCGAGCCTTATGACTTGGCCACCGCTGAGGCGCACGGGCGCCTCCTGGCACACGTTCACCGCACCGGGACGCCAGGTCGCGCACACGACTTGATCATCGCCGCGACCGCCGTGGCCACCAGTCGCACAGTGTTGACCACGGACCGCAACGCCCACTTCGGTGACCTTCCAGGGGTCGACTGCATCGTGGTCAGCTGAGCGGGCAGCGACGGGTTCTCTGCGGGACTACGGGCTCGGAGATGCTGGGCGGAGGACCACTACTTGGTTGTGATGCCATGTTGGTCGAGCAGTGCGTGCAGTTCATCGATCTTCGCGCCGAGTTCGGCGATGTCTTGTCGGGTCGCGGTCGACGCCTGGCTGTCGACCTCACGAACTTTGTCGATGAACCACGTTGCCACCGACGCGGTCACGACACCGAGCAGCGCGATGCCGGCGATCATCATGCCCGCACCGACCAGCCGTCCTGTTGTAGTCACCGGGTAGAAGTCGCCGTACCCGACGGTGCTGACGGTGACGAGCGACCACCACAGCGCCTCCCCGAACGAGTGAATGTTGGATCCGGCCGCGTCCCGTTCCGCGTCGAGGACTGCGAGCGAGCCGACGAACAGCAACAGCACCATCGAACCGGTGACGTAGACACCGACACGGCCACGCAACGACGTCCCGGTACGGCGACTGAGAATGTTGACCAGGGCAAGCACGCGCAGCAGGCGCAACGGTCGCAGCATCGGGACCACGACCACGACCAGATCGATCACGTTGCGCCTGACGAACGCGACGCGCCGACGGGCCAGGCTCAGCCGGACCAGGTAGTCCGCGGCGAAGGCCGCCCACGAAGCCCACGTCACGACGTCGTAGAAGTGATCCCATCGGCCCGACAGGTGCGTACCGAGGATGGGTACGGCATACGCGACCAAGAACAACAGGGCGATCCCGGTCAACGGCCAGTCGGCCCACGCCTCCCATCGCTGCACACGAGCCTCGTCATCATTCATCCCCTACAAGTACCCCACGACTGCCCGCCGCGGGATCAACCCCGCGTGCGGATCGCTGAGTGGATCGGTGAAAGGTGCTACGACGGTGTCGGACCGGGCGTCTAGGGTCACCTATCGTGACAGTCGACGCTCCTGCAGACCTCGAAGCTGTCCGGGCGTCCTACGACGCGGTGGCCGACAACTACGCGCGCATGGTCGCTGATCCCGGCCCATGGCTACGCGCCGCGTTAGACGCATTTGGCGAGCAAGTGCGGACTGTCGGCCCGGTGCTCGATGCCGGATGCGGACCGGGGTGGATCTCGAACTACCTCCACCACAACGGGGTCGACGTGTCAGGCATCGACCTGTCCCCGCGCATGATCGACCACGCGCGGCGTCAGTTCCCAGATGTCGCGTTCGAGGTCGCCTCGGTCACCGACCTGCGGCCCGAGCCGCAGTCACTGGGCGGAGTGCTCGGCTGGTGGTCGTGGTTCAACTTGCCACGCGAATGGCTGCCCAAGGTGATCGCGACGATGGCCACCGCGCTGCGCCCCGGCGGCCATGATCGGCATGCACCGGGGCGAGGGTGACCATCCGCGCACCAGTTGCTACGGCGACGTTCCGGTTGCGTGGACGACCCATCGATACCAGCCGGAGCAGATCATCGAACTGCTGACCGCCGCTGGGTTGGAGCTCGTTGTCGACCAGCGCTTCCCGCGGCAGCCACCGGCGACCGCCCCGCAATTCCTCGTCGTGGGCGTCAAGCCTTCAGATTGACGACCGTGCTGGACTCAGTCGTCGGCCGGTGACGCCGCACCGGCTCGCTGCGGGTCGAGAGCGACACCGAGTGCGTCCGGCGGCAACGGTGGGGGAGTGCCGCCGAACTCCGGGCAGAGTGCCTGGTGGCTGCACCAGTCGCACAGCTTGCTGCGGTGCGGGCGCCAGTCACCGGTGCGGGCGGCGCGCTCGATCGCCGCCCAGACCGCCTTGACCTTGCGCTCGGTGGCCAGCAGGTCACGCTCGTCCGGCAGGTAGCGGACGATCTCGCTGTTGCCGAGGTAGACCAGTTGCAGCATGTTGGGCACCACGCCCCGGGTCCGCCAGAGCACCAGCGCGTAGAACTTCATCTGGAACAGCGCCTTGGCCTCGAACAGCTCGGACGGTGACCGGCCGGTCTTGTAGTCCACCACGCGCAGCAGGTCGCCCGGCGCCTCGTCGAGCCGGTCGATGTAGCCGCGCAGCGTCAGCCCGTCGACGTCGGCCTCGACATACAGCTCCCGCTCGGCCGGCTCCAGCCGGGTCGGGTCCTCCAGGGCGAACCAGCGGCGGACCAGCTCGGCGGCGTCGCCGAACCAGGTCTGCTCGTCCGTGCCCTCCTCGCCGATCAGGGTCGCGAGCTCCGGCTCCTGCTCCAGCAGCGCCGCCCACTGCGGTGCGACGAGCGCGATCGCGGCCTCCACGGTCCGCTCCGCGGCCGGCGCATCGAAGAGCCGCTCCAGGACCGAATGCACCAGCGTGCCCCGGGCAGCGGCCGCGGACGGCTCCTCCGGCAACCGGTCGACGACCCGGAAGCGGTAGAGCAGCGGGCACTGCATGAAGTCACCGGCTCGGCTGGGGGACAGGGCAGGGCGCAGCTGCCGGGGCTCGGTGTCCGCCGGCACCTGGCTCGCAACGTCGGTGACCTGATCCACGCCTGTGACGTTATCCGCCGGTGCTGACACCCGTGGCGGGAGAGCGGTCCCGGGCTGCACGTAGGCTGGGTGAATGGCGAACGCGGACCGGCCCGGCTGGCAGCTGGGCACGCTGCGCGGCGTCCCGATCTACATCGGCCGCACCTGGCCGATCATCGCCGTCGTGGTGATCGCCACGTTCGGCCCGCAGGTCAGGAACAGCTACCCCGATCTGGGTGGCACCGCCTACTTCGTCGCGCTGCTCTACACGCTGTTGTTGTTGCTGTCGGTGGTGGCCCACGAGGCGGCGCACGCACTCGTCGCCCAGTGGCGGGGTTTCCACGTGCAACGGATCGTCGCGGATCTGTGGGGCGGTCACACGGCGTACGAGTCCGACGACAAGTCACCCCTGTCGAGCGCGCTCGTCGCGGTCGTCGGGCCGCTGGCGAACGCCGCCCTCGCCGTGGCTGGGTGGTTCGTGCTGCAGGGCATGGGCGACGACCGCGAGGTCGCCCGGCTGCTCGTCGGAGCATTCGTCTTCACCAACGGTTTCGTCGCCATCTTCAACCTGCTGCCCGGTATGCCGCTCGACGGCGGCTACATCCTCGACGCGGTCGTCTGGCGGATCACCGGTTCCCGGTCCGCCGGGCTCGTGGTCGCCGGCTGGTGCGGGCGCGTGCTGGCCGTGCTGCTGGTCGTGTGGGCGGTGGTGCTGCCGCTCACCCGCGGTGACACCCCCGACACGTTCTACGTGCTGTGGTCGGTGCTCATCGCCGGATTCCTCTGGTTCGGCGCGACCGGTGCGATCGCCCGCGCCCGGTCGGGCCGGCTCCTCGCCAAGGTCCGGATCCGGGACGTGCTGCGCCCGGTCCACGTGGTCAGCGACGAAGTACCCGCCGCCCAGTTGCCGCACGACGCCGACGTGGTGGTCGTCAACCGGCAGGGTCAGGCGTGGGGTGTCATCGCCCAGTCCGACCTGCACACCGTCACTCTCCCGACCGCGCAGCAGGTGACGGCGGCCTCACTCGCGCGGGTGCAGCCGTCCGGCTGGGTGACCCAGGTCGACTCGGTCGACGCCGATGTGACCGCGCTGGTGCGTGCCGCGCAAGGCGTCGGCGGCGCCATACAGGAGCTGTTCGTGCTGTTGGAGGGCCGGCCGGCCGGGCTGGTGTCGATCCAGGCACTTGGCGACGCGCTCGCGGAGGCCGAGAACCGGGCGGCGTCGCCGGCCGCGTGACCGGGCCGACTCCCCGTTTCGCGGTGACTTAGGCTTGGCCATCGTGACATCGCCCGAACCCACCGGAGCCGCAGCCCGGCGCGGACCCCTCGCCGAAGGCGAGCGTGTGCAGTTGACGGACCCGAAGGGGCGGATGCACACGCTGCAGCTGACCCCCGGCAAGCAGTTCCACACCCACCGCGGGCACCTGGACCACGACGACCTGATCGGCCTGCCCGACGGCAGCACCATCACCAACACCGCGGGCACCGAATACCTCGTGCTGCGGCCGTTGCTGTCCGACTACGTGATGTCGATGCCCCGCGGCGCCGCCGTGGTCTACCCGAAGGACTCCGGCCAGATCATTGCCATGGCCGACATCTTCCCGGGGGCGCGCGTCGTCGAGGCCGGCGTCGGGTCGGGCGCGCTGTCGATGTCGCTGCTGCGCGCCGTCGGCGACCACGGCAGCCTGCACTCGATCGAGCGGCGCGCCGAGTTCGCCGACATCGCCAAGGGCAACGTGCGCACCTTCTTCGGCGGCGAGCACCCGGCGTGGACCGTATCGGTCGGCGACTTCGTCGAGGTGCTGCCCCGGGTCGCCGAGCCGGGCTCCGTGGACCGGGTCGTGCTCGACATGCTCGCGCCCTGGGAGTGCCTCGACGCCGCCGGCGACGCCCTCGTCCCGGGCGGGGTCTTCATCGCGTATGTCGCCACCGCGACCCAGTTGTCCCGCGTCGCGGAGGCGGTACGCGCGCACGGCGGCTACACCGAGCCGCAGGCGTGGGAGTCGATCGTGCGCGGCTGGCACCTGGAAGGACTCGCGGTGCGCCCGCAGCACCGCATGCACGGTCACACCGGGTTCCTCATCTCCACCCGCCGGCTGGCGCCCGGGGTGACCCCGCCGTTCCGCAAACGGCGCCCCGCCAAGGGCGCGTATGACGGTCTCGACGCTCCAGATGGTGAGACGGGCGTCTTCGACGCCGGCAGCTCCGACGAGGACTGGACGCCCGAAAATCTGGGCGAACGCCCGGTATCGGAGAAGAAGCTGCGCAAATTGCAACGTTCGGCAGGCGAGCCGCCTACGGCCTGAACATGTTTGCGAGTTAGGGTCAGTGGGCATCGAACCGCAGTGACGACAACCTGTCGTCCTCGCGCGAAGGAGGCCGACCGTGACCGATCACCCCCACGACTCAGATGCGCCGAAGAGCTCCGTCGAGAGCCTGCAGCGCGAGATCCGGACCCTTCGCGAACGACTTGCGGTCTCCTCCCGCGCCAACGCCGGCGAGCTGCAGCAGCAGGTCCGGCAACTGCAGGCGTCCGTCGGCACCCTGTCGGCGCAGAACGAACGTCTCGTGCGCACCCTCAAGGAAGCCCGCGAGCAGATCGTCAACCTCAAGAGCGAGGTCGACCGGCTCGCGCAACCGCCCGCGTCATACGGCGTCATCATCGAGACCCACGACGACGCCACCGCCGACATCCTGTCCAGCGGCCGCAAACTGCGCGTCGCCGTCAGCCCCTCCATCGACCCCGCCGACCTGCAGATCGGCCGCGAGGTCATGCTCAACGAGGCACTCAACGTCGTCGCCGCCGTCGGCTTCGAGCGGGTCGGTGAGCTCGTCCAGGCCAAGGAGCTGCTCGGCGAGGACCGCGTGCTGGTGATCGCGCACGCCGACGAGGAGCGGGTCTGCCGGATCGCCGACAACCTGCGGGGGCAGGTCATCCGGGCCGGGGACTCGCTGCTGTGCGACACCCGCAGCGGGTTCGTCTTCGAGCGCATCCCGAAGGCCGAGGTCGCCGACCTGGTGCTGGAGGAGGTCCCCGACATCCGCTACGAGGACATCGGTGGCCTGACCGGGCAGATCGAGCAGATCCGCGACGCGGTCGAGCTGCCCTACCTGCACGCTGACCTCTTCCGGGAGCACGCGCTGCGGCCGCCCAAGGGCGTGCTGCTCTACGGCCCTCCCGGGTGCGGCAAGACGCTCATCGCCAAGGCCGTGGCGGCCAGCCTGGCCCGCAAGGTGGCCGAGAAGACCGGACGCGACGAGACGGCATACTTCCTGAACATCAAGGGCCCCGAGCTGCTCAACAAATACGTCGGTGAGACCGAGCGGCACATCCGGCTGATCTTCCAGCGGGCCCGCGAGAAGTCCTCCGACGGCACACCCGTGGTGGTGTTCTTCGACGAGATGGAGTCGCTGTTCCGCACCCGCGGGTCCGGTGTCTCCTCCGACGTCGAGACCACCATCGTGCCGCAGTTGCTGGCCGAGATCGACGGCGTCGAGCAGTTGCAGAACGTCATCGTCATCGGCGCCTCCAACCGGGAGGACATGATCGACCCGGCGATCCTGCGACCCGGGCGTCTCGACGTGAAGATCAAGATCGAACGCCCGGACGCCGAGAGCGCGCGGGACATCTTCAGCAAGTACCTCGTGCCGGAGCTGCCGCTGCACGCCGACGACCTCGCCGAGCACAACAACTCCGCACAGGAGACCGTCGAGGCGATGATCCAGGCGTCCGTGGAGCGGATGTACACCGAGATCGACGAGAACAAGTTCCTGGAGGTCACCTACGCCAGCGGCGACAAGGAGGTCCTCTACTTCAAGGACTTCAACTCCGGCGCGATGATCCAGAACATCGTCGACCGCGCCAAGAAGATGGCGATCAAGGACCAACTGACCACCGGTCAGAAGGGCATCCGGGTCGACCACCTGCTGCGCTCGTGCGTCGACGAGTTCAAGGAGAACGAGGACCTGCCCAACACCACCAACCCCGACGACTGGGCGCGGATCTCCGGCAAGAAGGGCGAGCGGATCGTCTACATCCGCACGCTCATCGACGGCAAGGACGGCGCCGAGCCGGGCCGGTCTATCGACTCCATCAAGGGCACCGGGCAGTACCTGTAGCCGGTTCGTTGGAGGGTCTCGATACGGCTCGCCCCTGGGGGCTCGCCTACTCGACCCGCTCCGAGCGGTGGCCGAGCTTGTCGAGGTCACCGGGCCGTCGCAGGCGACCCGCGCTGCGCGGTGTCCGAGCTCGTCGAGGTCACCTGGCCGTCGCAGGCGGCCCGCGCTGAGCGATGGCCGAGCTTGTCGAGGTCACCGGGCCTTCGCAGGCGACCCGCGCTGCGCGGTGTCCGATCGGGGCAGACTCGTTCGTAGCACTTGTGAGCGGCGGCCGACCGGGCCGTCCCGATCAAGGAGGCAGCCATGCCCAGGTACCTGATGTCCGTCTTCGGACCCGCCGAGCGCACCGACTTCGGCAACTACCCGACCAAGGAGGACATGCTCCAGGCGTTCGAGGACACCGGCGCGTTCAACGACAAGCTGCAGCGTGAGGGCTACTTCGTCTTCGCCGACGGCCTCGCGCCGGCCGACACCGCGACGGTGGTCGACGGCCAGGGCGACCAGCCGGTGTTCACCGACGGGCCCTACCTGGAGGCCAAGGAGCACCTGGGCGGCTTCTGGGTGATCGAGGCACCGGACCTCGACGTCGCGCTGCAGCTGGCCGCAGAGGGCTCGAAGGCGTGCCGTGGCCGGGTCGAGGTGCGCCCGTTCCAGAACGCGGACGACCTGCAGCAGCTCATCGACTCGTGAGCAGCCGGGCGGTCGGCGAAGCGATCGCCGCGGCGCACCGGGACGAGTGGGCGCGGATCGTCGCCGCTCTGGCGCGCCGGTTCGACCTGGACACCGCCGAGGACGCCGCGGCCGAGGCCTTCGCCGTCGCGGTCGAGCGCTGGCCCGCGGACGGCATACCACCGAATCCGGGTGGCTGGCTCACCACGACCGCCACCCGCAAGGCGATCGACCGGGTGCGGCGCGAGGCGCGGCGGGAGCAGAAGTACCAGGAGGCCCAGGTCTTGTATGCCGACGACGCACCCTCGCCGACCGGCGTGATCGACGACGACCGGCTGCGGCTGATCTTCACCTGCTGCCACCCCGCGCTCGCCCCGGAGGCGCGGATCGCGCTGACGCTGCGGATGGTCGGCGGGTTGACGGTGCCCGAGATAGCCCACGCGTTCCTCGTGCAGGAGTCGGCGATGGGACGGCGGATCACCCGCGCGAAGGCGAAGATCAAGGCCAACCACGTGCCGTACCGGGTGCCGTCCGCGGCCGACCTGCCGGCGCGGCTGGAGGGCGTGCTGGCGGTGCTGTTCCTGGTCTTCAACGAGGGTTACCTCGCGACCGGTGGGAAGTCGGACCCGATCCGGGCCGACCTGACGCAGCAGGCCATCCGACTGAGCCGCCTGCTGCACACCCTGCTGCCGGACGACGGCGAGGTAGTCGGGCTGCTGGCCCTGATGCTGCTGACCGACGCACGACGACCTGCGCGCATCTCCGCGACCGGGGAGCTCATCACGCTCGGCGAGCAGGACCGGTCGCTGTGGGACCGGGAGCTGATCGAGGAAGGACACCGGCTCGTGCGTGGCCGGCTGGCCGCGGTCGCCGCCGGTGGCCCGCCGCCCGGAAGGTTCCAGCTGCTGGCCGCGATCAACGCGGTGCACACGTACCCGCAGCGTGCGGGCGACACCGACTGGTTCCAGATCGTCACGCTCTACGACCGACTGACCAGCATCGACCCGTCACCGGTCGTGGCCCTGAACCGCGCGGTCGCGGTCGCCGAACTGGACGGGCCCGAGGTGGCGCTCGCGCTGCTGGACGGGCTGCCGCTGGACGGTTATCACGCCTTCCACGCGAGCCGTGCCGAGATGCTGCGCCGAGCCGGACGGGTGGCCGAAGCGCGCGAGGCCTACACCCGTGCGATCGCGTTGACCGGGAACACTGCCGAGGCGGCATACCTCACCCGGCGGCGCGACGAGCTCTGACGGCCAAACGGTGGGTTCCGAGCATGCCGAACGCGCTCCATACGACGCGTTCGGCATCATCCCGTGGCGCTGACCGGCCCGGAATTGACCTTCGAGTTGGTCGAGGGCCCAAGCTGGGGGTGTGGCTGAACAGGAATCCCTGCTGACCATCGGCGCGTTCGCCCGGCTGGTCGGCCTGAGCTCGAGCGCGCTGCGGTTCTACGACGACTGCGGCCTGCTGCACCCGCAGGAGGTCGACGCCGCCAGCGGTTACCGCTACTACGCGGCGGATCAGGAGCGCCGTGCCACGACCATCAGCCGACTGCGGGGGATCGGCCTGCCGCTGCAGGACATTCGCACCGTGCTGGACGGCCCGCCGGAGCAGGCCCGCGCCGCACTGCGGTCGTATGCCGACCGGGCCACCGGGCTCGCGCGCCAGGCCCGCGCGACGGCGGAGGACGTGATCGCGACGTTGCCGGACCCGGACGAGCGGACCAGACCGACGACCGTCGTGGTGCCCGGTCCGGAGCTCGCCAGCGCACTGCGCCAGGTGTCGCCCGCGGCCGCGGCGGCGCCGGACATCCCGGCGTTGCGCGGCGTCCTGCTGCAGGCGACCGCCGACGAACTCACCGTCGTCGCGACCGACCGCTACTGGATGGCGGTGCGCACCCTGCCGGTGGAGCAGGCGTCCGGCGGCGACCGAGAGGTCGTCGTGGGCGCCGACGCGATCGAGGACGCCGTCGCCTTCGCGGCGAGCCACGACCGGATCCGGCTGCGCGTCGGCGAGACCGACGCCCACCTGGAGGGCGACGAGCAGACCCTTGCGCTGCCCATGGTGGTCGACCAATTCCCTTCGTACCAATCGGTGTTGAGCAGCCTGCCGCCCGCCGCGGGCCGGGTCACCGTCGACCGGGCGCGGCTGTCGGACGAGCTGGTCGCCGTCGGCGAGGACGACGTGGTGGTGCTGACGACCGGCGACCGGCACCTCGACCTGCGGATCGACGGCGACCGGCACGGTGTGCGGCTGCCCGCCATCTGCACCGGTGCGCCGCTGGCCGTCGCGTTCCGACCGATGCTGCTGCTCGGCGCGCTCGAGGTCAGTGTCGGGCCCGAGGTGCTCCTGCAACTCCCGGGCGAGGAGGGACGCCCGGTCGTCGTCCGGTCGGCCGACCAGGGAACGTTCACCACGATCGTGATGCCGGTGCGGAGGGAGGAGGGGCGGTCATGACGGCCCGGGTCGCACCGGCGACCACGGCTGAGCGACAGAGGTTGCCGGCGGCATACGTCGTCTGGTCGGGGGCCGCAGCGACCAGCACACTCGGCAGCTCCGCCTTCGGCTTCGCGATGACCTGGTACGCGACGGGTGTGTCTGCTGGGCTGACCGGGCTCGTCGGCGTGCTGACGACCCTGCCGACGGCGGCCCTGCTACTGCTGGGCGGCGCGGTGGCCGATCGGTTCGGTGTCCGGCGGATGCTCATCGCCGGGGACGCGGTGATGCTGGCGCTCAGCGTGTTCGTCGTGGCGATCGCCACCACCGTCGGGGTCCACCCGTGGTTGCTCATCGCGGTGGCCCTGGTCGACGGCGTGGAGAGCGCGTTCTACCTTCCCGCGGCCGGAGTGGTGCCGCGCTTGTTCGCCACCGGTGACGCGCTGCCGCGGGCGACCGCTTTCAACAGCACGCTGACCCAGCTGGCCAGGATCGCCGGTCCGCCGTGCGGCGCGCTCGCGGTGACCGCCGTCGCGTTCGCCGGAACGGCCGCGGTCGACGGTGTGACGTTCCTGCTGATCCTGTTGGTACTGATACGGATCCGGCCACCGCATGCGCCCGTGCCGAGCACCGACGAGCCCTCCGGACTGTCGGTGCTGCGCCCACTCACCGCGGTGTGGGGAGATCCACAGCTGCGCGCCGTCATCGTGACGACCGGGGTCATCGCGGCCGCAGTGCTGCCGTCGGTGATCTACGGGCCGTCGTTGCTGGCGCGCGAATCCGGTTGGGGCCCAGGTGCGTCCGGGCTCATCGAGGTCGGCTGGCTGGTCGGTGGTGTCGTGGTGACGACGCTCATCGCGCGGCGCGGCACCTCGCACCGGATCGGTCTGGCGGTAGCCGCCGGGCTGCTCATGGTCGGCGCCGGTCTGTCGGGTATGGCGCTGTCACCGCTGCCGGTCGCGACGTTCGGGTGCGCCGTCGTGCTGGGCCTCGGTGTCTCCGTCTGCACCGGTCACCTGTGGCCGGCCTACCTGCTGGCGACACCGATGGACCAGCTCGGGCGCTACCAGTCGCTGCTCGTCTTTGCCCAGATGGCAACGCTTCTCGTCGCCACGGTGATCTTCACCACGGTCGCCGGGCAGCTGAGTGCGCGGTGGTCCATCGCGCTCTGCGCGGCCGTGGTGCTGCTCACCCTGGCCTGGTGGACCGCGCGGAAGCGTGGCTGGACGAAGAATGGAGATGCCGTCGTGTCGACGGTGTGAGAGCGTGGTCCGCGGCGCGTGGGAGACGCGCGCTCGGCACGTTGCCGCCGACCGAAGGACCATTCCGTGCAAGCCCTGACCGATGCTGCCATCCGCAGCTCGTTCGTGAACGCGTCACGCCGCGAGGTGCGTGAGGCGATCCTGCCCGACCTGACCGACATCGACTGGGACGCCACCGACCTGCTCGGCTGGCGGGACCGCAAGAAGGACAACACCGCCTACGTCGTGCTCGAGATCGACGAGACACCCGTGGGCGTGCGCCTGACGACGGCACCGCCGTCCGGCCCGCGGCGTCGCACGCTGTGCACCTGGTGCCGTGACGTGATCGTCGCCGACGACGTCGCGATGTATGTCGCCCGCCGCGCGGGCGCGGCAGGCCGACGCGGCAACACGATCGGCACACTCGTCTGCCGCGACTTCGGGTGCAGCGCTCACGTGCGCCGGCGGCCGACGCTCACCGAGGTGGGCAGCAGCGACGAGAACGACCGGATCATGTTGATCGACAGGCGCATCCGCGCCCTGCGGGAACACTCCAGCGACTTCGTGCGCCAGGTCGCGGCGACTGCGTGACCCGGTCGCTGGACCCGGCCGCGTCGGTCAGCCGCGCGCGACGTGCCGGGCCACGAAATCGTTGCGGAACTTGCCGTGCGGATCGAGCATCCGGCGTAGCTCGTCGAAGTCGTCCAGCCGGTCGTAGGCGAAGTCGAGCCTGCCCGGATAGGTGAAGACCTTGCCCCAGTGCG
The DNA here is from genome assembly GCF_014190805.1 of Flexivirga oryzae. NCBI lineage: Bacteria > Bacillati > Actinomycetota > Actinomycetes > Micrococcales > Dermacoccaceae > Flexivirga > Flexivirga oryzae. The sequence continues at coordinate 1,735,347 of NZ_JACHVQ010000001.1, forward strand.
GCCGCGGTGCCAGCGACTCCAGGGCACGCTCGACGACGCCGACCGCCGTGTGGACGGCCGCGACATCCGGCTTCCAGGTGAAGTGGAACGCGACCGAGTCACGGTCGTACGCGGGACTCAGCCACTGCCGGTCGGCCGCGATCGCCCGGACCTCGCCCACCAGCAGCTGAGGGGCGATGCCCTCTCCGACGGCGAGCAACTCCTCGATCGCGCGCCCCGCGTCCTCGCGGGCGACGAAGAACTCCGACTGGATCTCCGCCCCCGCGCTCGGGGTGAAGCCCAGCCGGAAGTGCGGTAGCCGGTCGGCCCACGACCCGGCGACCCCGCCCTGCTCGGTGACGGCCTCCGACGTGGCGCCGGCGGCCTGCAGCGGGTGCAACGTGTCCTCGGTCCACCGCGACCCGACGACGGCCGGGCGCCCGGTCGACCCGGTGATCCGCGACTTCACGACGACGTGATCGGGACCCGGACCGGTCCACCGACCGAAGATGCTCACGCTGTATGCCGTCGCGAGCACCTCGTCGACCCGCGAAACCAGCTCACCCCAGCTCAACCCGACGAAGGCGTCCTGGCGCACCTGGTAGTCCGGCACCGTCGCGAGCCGAAGCCTTGTCACGACGCCGAGCGCGCCCAGCGACACCACGACACCGTCGAAATAGTGATCGGTGCGATCGACCCAGCGCAGTTGCCCCTCCGCCGTCAGCAGCTCGACCGCTTCCACCGACCCCGCGAGACCGCCCTGCCCCGTCCCGGAGCCGTGCGTGCCCGTCGCGACACTGCCCGCGACGGTGATGTGGGGGAGGGAGGCGAGATTCGGCAGCGCACGCCCGGCCGCCGTCAACGCGGGCACCAGATCGCCGTACTTCATGCCACCGCTGACCGTCACCGACCCGGTGTCCGGATCGACCGCCGGGGCCTCGATGAGGCCGGAAAGGTCTACCTGCCAGCCGTTCTCGCTGTCCGCGATGCCGTTGAAGCTGTGCCCCGACCCGGCGACCTTCAGGGCCGGAGCCTGCGCCACGAGCTGCTGGAGCTCCTCGACGGTCGTGGGCCGCTCCCGCCGGGCGGCACGGTAGTCGTAGGTACCGGACCAGTTCGTCGTCATGGCATTCCTCGTTTCGAATCGCACGGACCTGATCGGGGCTGGGGTGCGCCCTACGGGGTGGACGGGCCGTCCTCGCCGGGGTAGCGCACCCCCAGCTGCGCGCGAACCTCGTCCATGACCTCCAGGACCCGGATCGTCTCGGCCCACGGCATCAACGGGGACTGGGTCTCACCGGCACTGACCCGTCGAGCAACCTCGGCGGCCTCGAAGTGCAGGCCGTGCTCGGTCGACTCGGGCGCGTAGGTGTCGAGGACGACGTCGTCGGTGCCGACCAGTCGCACCGGACCGCGCTGGTAGAACCAGCCGGGCAGCTCCAAACGGCCCGAGGTCCCCGCGATGACAGCGGTGTTCGCGGTCCGCGCGCTCATCGTCGAGACGCACGTGGCCAGCGCCCCGCCGCTGCGCAGGGTGACCGTCTCTGCGCGGTCGACACCAGTCGGCGTCAGCGACCCGGTCGCGTGCACGTCGAGCTCGCCGGGCAGCAGCATCGCCGCGAGGGAGATCGGGTAGACACCGAGGTCGAGCAGCGCACCCCCGGCGAGTGCGGGCTCGGCCAGCCGTTGCGGGCCCGCCGGATAGAGCAGTTGCCCGTGGTCGGCGACGATGCTGTCGAGCTCACCGAGCAGGCCGTCCGCCGCAGCCTGTCGCACGACGTCGTAGCGGGGGAGGAACCTCGACCACATCGCCTCCATGCAGAACAGGTTGCGGGAGCGCGCCTCTTCGATCACCTCGCGCGCCTCGCAAGCGTTGCGGGTGAACGCCTTCTCGACCAGGACCGGCTTGCCGGCGCGCAGCGCGAGGAGCGCGTGGTCGCGGTGTGCCGAGTGCGGGGACGCGACGTACACGACGTCGACCGTAGGGTCGGCGACGAGTTCGTCATACGACCCGTATGCCGTGAAACTGCCGAACTGAGAGGCGAACTCGCGCGCGCGGTCGATGCTCCGGGAGCCGCAGGCGACGATCCGCTGCCCGGTCCCGGCCAGCAGCGCCGACGCGAAGGCCGCGGCGATACCGCCAGGGGCGAGGATCCCCCAGCGGAGGGACGGGGCGTCCTTCGGGTCCGGCGTGGTCGGAGCAGGTAGCGCGGTCACGCGAACCATCCTTGCAGAGCATCGACGATCTCCCAGCGCGCTTGCCACGCAACGGGTGCCGCACCCGGAATGTTGAGGAAGCCGTGCGGCACACCGCGGTAGTGCGTCAGCCGGGTCGCGACCCCGCTGCGCTGCAGCGCGGCGGCGTAGTCCGCCCCCTCCGGGGCGAGGGGGTCGAACTCGGCGGTCTGGATCAGCGCCGGTGCCGCCCCCTCGTGCGATGCGGCCTGCAGCGGGGAGATCTGCGCGTCGTCCGCCGCGACCGGCGCACCGTCGAGGTAGAGGGACTTGTAGGTGTCCAGGACAGCGGTCGGCGCCTTGTGCTCGGGCGCCTTGCGGTAGTCGGGTGCCAGCACCAGCGCGCCGGTCTCGTCGGCGATCATCGTGAGCGGCGACTCGTAGTCGAGCGGACGCCCCAGGGTCCAGCCGCCGCCGTGGTAGTACACGACCACGGGTGCCGCGCCGTGCACGTCCGGGCGCCGGTACGTCCGGGCCGGGATCCTCGCGCCGTCCCGCATCGTGAGGTGGATGGTGTCACGGACGATGTGTTGCGGACCCGCCCCGTCACGAGGGTGACCGGGAAACGCGGGTCGGGTGTCATGGCGCGCCGGTGCGGGATCTCCTCGGGCTTCATGCCCGCCACGCCGTCGCGGGTGCGACTCACCGCCATACACAGCAAGCGGGTGCGGATCGGCATATCCGGCAGGTCCGCCCAGTGAACCTTCGTCATGGCCGAAGTATTGCGGTCTTAAGGTCGGAACATGACTGTGCGTCGGATCATGGGCATCGAGACCGAATACGGCATCTCCGTGCCGGGTGACCCCACCGCCAACCCGATGGTCCTGTCCGGCCGGGTCGTGACGGCATACGCCACCCAGGTGGGTATGCGTGCGGCACGCGCGGGCTGGGACTACGAGGACGAGGCCCCGCTACGGGATGCACGCGGCTTCGACATGGCCCGGGGTGTCGCGGACCCGAGCCAGCTCACCGACGAGGAAGACCCCACCCTGGCCAATGTGGTGCTCACCAACGGGGCGCGGTTGTATGTCGACCACGCGCACCCCGAGTACAGCTCCCCGGAGGTGACCAGCCCGCGCGACGCGATCGCCTGGGACCGGGCGGGAGAGGCGATCATGCGCGAGGCGGTGCGGCTGCTCGCGGTCCCGGGCACACCGGGGGTCAACCTCTACAAGAACAACACCGACGGCAAGGGCGCGTCCTACGGGACGCACGAAAACTACCTGATGAGCCGCTCCACGCCGTTCGCGGAGATCGTGCGGCACCTCATCCCGTTCTTCGTCGCCCGGCAGGTGATGTGCGGGTCCGGCCGCGTCGGCATCGGCGTCGAGTCGTCCCGGCCGGGTTTCCAGCTCGCCCAGCGCTCGGACTTCTTCGAGGTCGAGGTCGGCCTGGAGACCACCCTGAAGCGACCGCTGATCAACACCCGCGACGAGCCGCACGCCGTCGCGGACCGCTATCGCCGGCTGCACGTCATCCTCGGCGACGCCAACCACTGCGACGTCACCAACCTGCTCAAGCTCGGCACGACCAGCCTGGTGCTCGGCATGATCGAGGACAGTGCGGTCGGTGCCGACCTCACCGTCGACAAGCCGGTCGAGGCCCTGCACCGGATCTCGCACGACCCGACGCTGCGGACCACGGTCGAGGTCGCCGGCCGACGCACCATGACCGGTGTCCAACTGCTCTGGAGCTACTACGAACTCGTCGACTCCTGGTTGCAGCAGAAGTACGCCGGGGAGCTGGACGAGGACACCGCCGAGGTCATGCAACGCTGGGAGCAGGTGCTGACGAAGCTGGAGCGTGACCCGATGGAGGCCGACCGCGAGGTCGACTGGGTCACCAAGCTGAAGACCATGGAGAGCTACCGCGCCCGCGACGGGCTGGACTGGTCCGACCACCGGTTGCGCGCCATCGACATCCAGTGGTCCGACGTGCGCACCGACAAGGGTCTGTTCAACCGGCTGCTCGCGGGCGGCCGGGTCGAGCAGCTGGTCGACGACACGCTCGTGAAGGACGCCGTGGGCAACCCGCCGCGTGACACGCGCGCCTACTTCCGGGGGACCTGCCTCGCGCGGTTCCCCCGGGAGGTGGCCGCCGCCTCCTGGGACTCGGTCATCTTCGACGTGCAGTCGCAGCCGAGCCTGCAGCGCGTGCCGATGCTCGAACCGGAGCGAGGGACCGAGGCGCACGTCGGGCCGCTGCTGGAGCGTGCCGGGTCGGCCGATGAGCTGCTGCGGCTGCTCGCCGACGGCACCACAGCGGCGGGTTGAGCCGAAGCCGGGTGTGCCGTCGCGCCATACCGGCTGGCCCACGTAGGGTTGGAGACAGAAGCAGGACGAAAGGACACCGCCATGGCTACGCAGGAACACAAGAACCCGCAGCGCCGCGACGCCGACCCGGCAGACGACGCACCGGAGCCGGCACCGGCCGCCGCCCCGGCGAAGCAGGAGCTCGACGACGACGTCGACAGCGTGCTGGACGAGATCGACGGTGTGCTGGAGTCCAACTCCGAGGAGTTCGTCCGCGGTTTCGTCCAGAAGGGCGGACAGTGAGCGAGTCCCGCCAGCTCCCTCCCTCGTTCTTGCAGACCGGTTCATCGTCGTTTACCGAGTTCCTCGCCGGCCACGCACCGGATCTGGTGCCGGGTTCGCGCACCATCCCGGTGTCGGCGATCGACGTGCCGCACGGCACCACGATCGTGGCGATCGCCTATGCCGACGGCGTGCTGCTCGCCGGTGACCGCCGTGCCACGATGGGCAACCTGATCGCCAACAACGAGATGCTCAAGGTCTTCGCGGCCGACGACTTCTCCGCGGTCGGCATCGCCGGCACGGCCGGCACCGCCATCGAGATGGTGCGGCTGTTCCAGGTGGAGTTGGAGCACTACGAGAAGATCGAGGGCACCCGGCTCTCGTTGGTGGGCAAGGCGAACCGCCTGGCGACGATGATCCGCGGCAACCTCGGGATGGCGATGCAGGGCCTGTCCGTCGTACCGCTCTTCGCCGGCTTCGACCTGGACCGCGACGAGGGGCGGATCTTCTCCTACGACGTGACCGGCGGCTGCTACGAGGAGCACGACTTCCACTCGGTCGGTTCGGGATCGCTGTTCGCCCGTGGCGCGCTGAAGAAGCTGTGGCGCCGGCAGATGACCCGCGACGACGCCGTACACGTCACCATCGAGGCGTTGTACGACGCGGCCGACGACGACTCGGCCACCGGTGGGCCCGACCTCGGCCGGCGCATCTGGCCGACGGTCGCGATCGTCAATGCCGACGGAACCCAGTTCGTGTCCGACGACGAGCTGGCCGGTGTTGTCCAGCAGGTCCTCGAGGCCCGCCGCGAGATCGGAGGTACACGCTAAATGAGCATGCCGTTCTACGTCTCGCCCGAGCAGCTGATGAAGGACCGGGCCGACTACGCCCGCAAGGGCATCGCCCGTGGCCGGTCCGTCGTGGTGCTGGCGTATGACGGGGGCATCGCCTTCGTCGCCGAGAACCCCAGCCGGGCGCTGCACAAGGTGTCGGAGATCTACGACCGCATCGCGTTCGCCGCGGTCGGCAAGTACAACGAGTTCGAGAACCTCCGCGTCGCCGGCATCCGGTATGCCGACCTGCGCGGTTACTCCTACGACCGCTCCGACGTCACGGCGCGCGGGCTCGCCAATGCCTACGCGCAGACCCTCGGCACGGTCTTCACCCAGGAGGCCAAGCCGTACGAGGTCGAGATCGTCGTCGCGCAGGTGGACGACAGCGCCGGCACCGACCAGATCTACCGGCTGACCTACGACGGCTCGGTGTTCGACGAGCAGGGCTTCGTGGCCATGGGCGGGGCGGCCGAGCACATCAGCGCCGGTCTGCAGGAGCGCTGGGAGCCCGGCATGGACCTCGGCGCGGCGCTGCGGCTGGCCGTGGGGCTGCTCGGCGAGGACCCGAACGGTGGCGAGGCGCGCACACTCACGGCCGACCAGCTCGAGGTGGCGGTGCTGGACCGGGAGCGCGAGCGCCGGAAGTTCCGCCGGATCGAGAACTCGCACCTCGGCGGCCTGCTCAGCCCGGACGGTGCTGCGTCCCCGACCGCTGACACGCCGCCGTCCGACGCCGCTGATGCCGACGCCAGTGAGCCCGACGAATAACTGACAACAGTTTCGACTTCCTCGCTTGGAACCGCCGTCCCGAGCGAGGAAGTGACGACAGTAGCGAGTTACCCGCCGCCGGCCGCGAGCGTGAGTTATTTCCCTCAGATCGGTAATCAAGGTGACCGTTGTCGGTGCCCTCTGACATGATGGATAGGCATCCCAGCTACTGCTCTGCGCGGCGCTGCGGTCAGGCATGTCGGGGGACTCCATCATCTTGACCTCAAGTGCGGTTGAAGGCTGAGGCTGAGGGTGTGCTCCGCCTCGTCACTCGTCGCCAAGGAGGCTTCACCACCCGATGACCGACCAGCCCTCGCAGGCATCCGTTCCACCCCACAGTTCCCACCCCGGCACGGTGGGTCTCTTGTCGAAACCCTCGATCAATCCGACCCCGGCCCGGCGCAACCGGGCCACGAGCCTGCTGCGGCTGGCTCCTTACGTCCGGCCCTACCGCACGCGCTGGATCACCATGATGATCTTCGGACTCACCAGTCTGGGCGCGACGATCGTCATACCGCTGATGACCAAGGCGGTCATCGACGGGCCCGTGTCCCATCACGACCAACGCGGCCTGTGGGTCCTGGGCACGGCCGCGCTGGCGATCGGTATGGCGGAGGCCATCCTCTGGTTCGGGCGGCGCTGGCTGGTCGCGCGCGCAACGATGGGCATCGAGCGCGACATCCGCAACGAGATGTACCAGCACCTGCAGGTGCTGCCGATGTCATTCCACAGCAAGTGGCAGTCCGGCCAATTGCTGTCGCGGATCATGAACGACCTCAGCATGATTCGACGGCTGCTCAGCTTCGGCATCGTGATGCTGGTCCTCAACACGCTGCAGATCATCGCCGTGACGATCATCCTCCTGCTGCTCTACTGGCCACTCGGCGTGGTGGTCGTCATCTCGATCGTGCCGATCGCCGCGATCGTTCTGCACAACCAGCGGAAGTTCACCAAGCTGTCCCGGATGGCGCAGGACCAGACCGGCGTCGTGGCGACCAATGTCGAGGAGTCGGCGCTCGGCCTGCGAGTCATCAAGTCGTTCGGCCGCGAGGACTACATCTTCGACCGGTTCGACGAGCAGGCGACGGCTCTCTTCGACATCCAGGTACGCAAGGTCCGCCTCCAGGCCAGCTTCTGGACGCTGCTCGAGGTGATCCCCAACCTCACCCTCATCGTCGTGCTCGGCCTCGGTGCCGCGGCCACGGGGGACGGTCGCATCACCCTCGGAACACTCGTCGCGTTCATCACCATGATGCTCTCGCTGGTCTGGCCCATCGCGGCGCTGGGTTTCCTGCTGTCCATGACCCAGGAGGCGATGACCGCCGCCGACCGGGTCGCCGAGATCTTCGACACCGAGCCGGATATCACCGATGGCCCGACCAACGAGGTATCACCGGGCGGTGCGCTGCGGCTGCGGGACGTCGGCTTCAAGTTCCCCGACGCGACTGACGACGACTGGGCGCTGCGGCACGTCGACCTCGACCTGCACCCCGGTGAGACGATCGCCCTCGTCGGCGCGACCGGCGCGGGCAAGTCGGTGCTCACCGGGCTGGTCCCCAGGTTGTATGACGTCACCGAGGGCAGCATCGAGGTCGACGGCACCGACATACGCGACCTGACGCTGCCGGCACTGCGGCAGACCGTGGCCACCGCGTTCGAGGATCCGACGCTGTTCTCGTTGTCCGTGCGGGAGAACCTCACCCTCGGCCGCCCGCAGGCCACCGAGGAGGAGATCACCGAGGCGATCGACGTGGCGCAGGCGCACTTCGTCCACGACCTGCCGTTCGGGCTGGAAACCCGCATCGGGGAGCAGGGGATGAGCCTGTCCGGCGGCCAACGGCAGCGGCTGTCGCTCGCGCGTGCGGTGCTCACCCACCCGAAGGTGCTGGTGCTGGACGACACCTTGTCCGCGCTCGACGTGCACACCGAGGCGCTGGTCGAGGAGGCGCTGCGCCGCGTGCTGCACTCGGTGACGGGTCTGGTGGTCGCGCACCGGGCCTCCACGGTGCTGCTGGCCGACCGCGTCGCGCTGCTGCAGCACGGCACGATCACCCATGTCGGCACCCACTCACAGCTGCTGGCGACCGTCCCCGCCTACCGCTACCTGCTGGCCGCCGACGACGAGATCGACGACCGGGCCGAGCACGATCCGACCTGGTGCACCGACGACGAGAAGCGCTGTGCGCAGGAGGATCTCGAGGTGAGCGAAGGTTCGTCCCGGGCCGCTCGAGATGACGACAGCACCCTCGACCGGCCGATGCGGGAGGCACGCCGATGAGCACTTCCACAAGCACAGACAGCGCGACCCGCACTGAGCCGCAGCTGAAGCCGGAGGAACGCTGGCGGGGGCGGATGGCCTCCGACAACGACAGCGACCTGCCGATCGACGAGTCGAAACCGATGCGGCGCGAGGCGCGGCAGCTCCTCGGCTCGCTGCTCGCGCCATACAAGAAGATGGTCGCCGTCCTGATCGTGCTGGTCGTCATCGAGAACCTCGCCCGGCTCTCGGTGCCGCGCATGGTCCAGGTCGGCATCGACCACGGTGTTCCGCCGATCACCCGTGACGGCGACGCGCACGTGCTGCTGCTCGTGATCGGGGCGTTGTGCGTCATCGTGGCCGTGCAGGCGGTCAGCCGGATGTTCTTCCTGCGGCAGTCCGGCACCATCGGTGAGCTCGCGCTGCTCGAGCTGCGTCGGCGGATCTTCCGGCACTTCCAGCGGCTGGACGTGTCGTTCCACGACAAGTACACCTCCGGGCGCGTCGTCAGCCGCTCCACCAATGACGTCGAAGCCATCCAGGACATGCTGGAGAACGGCTTCGACAGTCTGGTGACCGCCGTGCTGACCCTGATCGGCACCGCGATCCTGCTGATCACCCTCGACGTCGAGCTCGGGCTGATCTGCCTGGTCAGCTTCCCGGTGCTGGTGGCGCTGTCCGCGTGGTTCCGTGGCCAGTCCAGCAAGACCTACCGCGAGGTACGCGAGAGTGCCGCGCTGGTCATCGTGCAGTTCGTCGAGACGATGACCGGCATCAAGGCAGTGCAGGCCTACCGTCGCGAGCGGCGCAACCAGGAGATCTTCGAGGAGGTCGCCGAGCGCTACCGCGCGATCAACGAGCGGACCTTCCAGCTGGTCGCGATCTTCATGCCGTCGGTCAAGCTGGTCGGCAACATCATGACCAGCATCGTGCTGTTGTATGGCGGGTGGCGTGTGCTGCACGGCCACATGACCGTCGGGGTGCTCACGGCGTTCCTGCTCTACCTGCGGATGTTCTTCGAGCCGATGCAGGACATCACGCAGTTCTTCAACACCTTCCAGTCGGCGTCGTCCGCGCTGGAGAAGGTCGCCGGTGTGATGGCGACGCCGCCGGGCATCAAGGATCCCGAGCAGCCGAAGCAGCTCGAAAACGTGCGGGGCGCAGTCGAATTCGACGAGGTCCGGTTCTCCTACGTCGAAGGCCGCGCGGTGCTGCCGGGGCTCACGCTCGACATACCCGCGGGCCAGACGGTGGCTCTGGTGGGCACCACCGGTGCCGGCAAGACGACCATCGCGAAGCTGATGGCACGCTTCTACGACCCGTCCGCGGGTGCGGTCCGGCTGGACGGGACCGACCTGCGGGAGGTGGACCAGCCGCAGCTGCGCCGCCACGTGGTGATGGTGACCCAGGAGAACTTCATGTTCGAGGGCACGGTGGCCGACAACATCCGCTTCGGCAAGCCCAGCGCCACCGATGCGGAGATCCGGGCCGCGGCGGAGGCCGTCGGTGCGGACCACTTCATCGACAAGTTGCCGGACGGCTACGACACCGATGTCGCCAAGCGCGGGGGCCGGCTCTCGGCCGGGCAACGGCAACTGGTCGCGTTCGCGCGGGCGTTCCTCGCAGACCCGGCGGTGCTGATCCTGGACGAGGCGACGTCGTCGCTGGACATCCCGAGTGAACGCCTGGTGCAGCGTGCGCTGGAGACGGTGCTCGCCGACCGCACGGCGCTGATCATCGCGCACCGGTTGTCCACCGTGGAGGTGGCCGACCGGGTGCTGGTGCTGGAGCACGGCGAGGTGTTGGAGGACGGCAGCCCGGACGCCCTGATCGGCGCCGGCGACGGCAAGTACGCCGCCCTGCACCGCGCCTGGGTCGAGTCCCTCGCCTGACACGCCCCGCGTCCCGTTCGCCGAGAGGACAACAACCGCATCGAGGGGACACGAAATACCGCCCGGATCGCGCTGTCCGGGCCGGTATTTCGTGTCCCCTCAGTACGTTTTGTGTCCTGTCGGTGCGGTGATGGCGTCGCCGATGAGGGCCGCCTCGTCGGCGGGGGAGAGACCGGCACGGCGGGCGCGGCCGGGCCCGGCCTGTAGCTCCCACGCCAGCGTGTCGCGGACGGAGTCCTCCAGTGGGCGGGTCCGCAACCCCGCCGAGCGTGCGGCCGCCGGAGAGCGGGCGGCGAAACCGGCATACTCCGGCTGCGGCAGCCACAACGGGAAGCTGCGCTCGCCCGCCCACGGCGCGATGCCGTGCGCGGCGATCCAGTCCTGACCGACCGCAACCAGCTCGCCGGTGTGGCCGGCGACCTGCCGGGCGATCGCGAGATAGTCCGCCAGGGACCGGTGTTCGGTCGTCGCGTTGTACACACCAGACGTGCCGTGTTCGACCGACTCGACCAGCCACTGCGCCAGGTCGCGGACGTCGATGAGCTGGACCGTTGCGCCGGGGGAGTCGGGCACCAGCACGGCACCGTCGGCGGTGGCCGGGTGCGCGAATCGCAACGGCCAGTAGCCCGTCCGGTCACTGCGATCACCGGGTCCGGTGATCAGGCCGGGTCGGGCGATCAGCGCGTTGTCGTTGTATGCCGCCAGCACGGCCTGCTCGCACGCGACGTTGCCCTCGCCGTACTTCTCGAGGTCGAAGGGCCCGTCCCACGCCGGCAGCAGCGGGGCAGTCTCGTCCTGGGCCGGTATGTCGTCCTGGGCGTAGACCGAACACGTCGACACCAGCGCCCACCGGTCAACGCGCTGACGGAGCGCGGTCACGGCGCCGCGCGCGTGCTGCGGATCGCTCGTCACGTCGAACGCCGCGGCGAACTCGCCGGTCAGCGCTGAATACGATTGTGAATCATCGCGATCGGCCGCAACGAGCTCGGCTCCCTCCGGCACCGGCCGCGACCCGCGCGCCATACAGATCACTTCGTGGCCGCGGCCCAGTGCCGCACGCACGATCTCGCCGCCGAGCCAGCCTGTCCCACCGAGCACCAGGAGTCGCATGCGGTCAAGCCGACCACGGCGGATCCGCCCCTCGCAACCACGCGCTGCTCAGAGCAGACCTCACGCTGCGACCCAGACCTCACGCTGCGACCCAGACCCATGCTGCGCCAGCCGACACCCATTTCACCGACAGGCCCAGCAATGACCGAGAGGCTCACTCATGGGCGTAATCCTGTGCGCCGGAGGGCGGTATGTGTGAGCCTGTCGGTCGTAAGTGAGCCTGTCGGTCGTATGTGAGCCTGTCGGTGGTAAGTGGGCCTGTCGGCGGGTTCTACGCTCGGGAGCCATGACGTACCGGACCCTCGCCACGCCGTGCACCGGGGAGATCGAGGTCAGCCGGTCGCGGTTCCTGGCCGACGTACGCCGGGTGGAGACCGAGGAAGCGGCCCGCGAGGTCATCGCGCAGGTGCGGGCGCACCACCGGGACGCGCGCCACCACTGCAGCGCGTTCGTTCTCGGACCCGACGGTCGCCTGCAGCGCAGCAACGACGACGGCGAGCCGTCCGGGACGGCGGGTGCACCGATCCTCGCCGCCCTGCGCGGCGCCGACCTGAGCGACGTCGTCGCCGTGGTCACCCGGTGGTTCGGCGGCACCCTGCTCGGGACCGGCGGCCTCACCAGGGCGTATGCCGGGGCGGTCGACACGGCGTTGCAGGACGCGCGGGTCGTGACCCGCGAGCTCCGGGAGCAGGTGGACCTACCCGTCCCGCACACCGACGCCGGACGCGTCGAGTCCGAGCTGCGGGCCCGCGGCGTGACCGTCGTCGGCACCGACTACACCGACGTCGCGACGCTGCATCTGAGCACTACCGACCCGGACGGCCTGGACGCCCACATCGCGGCGCTGACCGGCGGCACGGCGCACGGCATACGGAACGGTCCCCGCTGGGCGGACGCGGACGGTTAGGGTCGGTACATGGCCTTCCAACAAGCACAGCGAGCTCGGGCCGCGCGGGCATGGCGGCCACTTGCTGACGCCGTCGCCAGGGCAGAATGAGCCTCATGGAGCGGCGGATCTTCGGCATCGAGAACGAATACGGCGTCACCTGCACCTTCGACGGGCAACGACGGCTGACCCCTGACGAGGTCGCGCGCTACCTGTTCCGCAAGGTCGTCTCATGGGGCCGGTCGTCCAACGTCTTCCTCGGCAACGGATCACGGCTCTACCTCGACGTCGGCAGCCACCCCGAATACGCCACGCCCGAGTGCGACGACGTGCGCGAGGCGGTCATCCACGACAAGGCCGGCGAGCGGATCATCGAGGGCCTGGTCGAGGAGGCCCAGGCCCGGCTGGTCGAGGAGGGTGTCGACGGCAAGATCTTCGTCTTCAAGAACAACACCGACTCGGCCGGCAACTCCTACGGCTGCCACGAGAACTACCTGATCAGCCGGAGCGGGGAGTTCCAGCAGATCTCCGACATCCTGATCCCGTTCCTGGTGAGCCGGCAGATCACCTGCGGCGCGGGCAAGATCGCGGTGCTCGGCCACAAACCGACCTACTGCGTCAGCCAGCGCGCCGACCACATCTGGGAGGGCGTCAGCAGCGCCACGACCCGGTCGCGGCCGATCATCAACACCCGCGACGAGCCGCACGCCGACGCCGAGCGCTTCCGCCGGCTGCACGTCATCGTCGGCGACAGCAACATGAGCGAGACCACGACGATGCTCAAGCTCGGCTCGGCGCACCTGGTGCTGCGGATGATCGAGGACGGCGTGTCGATGCGTGACCTCAGCCTGGAGAACCCCATCCGCGCGATCCGTGAGATCAGTCACGACATCACCGGCCAGGCCCCCGTCCGGCTGGCCAACGGACGCGAGCTGTCCGCGCTGCAGATGCAGGCCGAGTACTTCGAGCGTGCTCGGGCGTATGTCGACCAGCGCGCGATCACCGACGACCTGACCAAGAAGATCATGGACCTGTGGGAGCGGACCCTCACCGCCATCGACACCGATGACCTGGGCATGATCGACACCGAGATCGACTGGGTCATCAAGCACAAGCTGCTCGATCAGTACTCCGCGAAACACGGTCTGGCGCTTGACGATCCGCGCATGCTGCAACTCGACCTGACCTATCACGACATCAACCGTGAGCGGGGCCTGTTCTACCTGCTGCAGCGCCGGGGCAAGGCCGCCCGGGTGTGCTCGGACGTCGAGATCTTCGAGGCCAAGACGTACCCGCCGCAGACCACCCGGGCCAAATTGCGCGGTGACTTCATCCGGGCCGCACAGGCGGCCCGGCGCGACTTCACCGTCGACTGGGTGCATCTGAAGCTGAACGACCAGGCGCAGCGCACCGTGCTCGTCAAGGACCCGTTCAGTGCCAGCGACCAACGGGTCGAAAGGCTCATCGCGGGGATGTAGTCAAGGCCACCTGACACCTGGTCCACAGCGGGCTTCGTTAGGGTGGCGCCCGCTCATTCATTTCCCAGCTTTCCAAGAGGTTCTTCGACGTGCGCCGAATCCCGTTCCGCCTGCTCGCGGCAGGCACCCTTCCCGTGCTCTTCCTCGCAGGGTGTGGCAGCAGCACCTCCAACGGCAGCGGTAGTACGTCGAAGGCCGCGACCAAGTCCGCCTCGACGTCGGCGAGTGCGTCGAGTTCGACGTCGCTGCCGCCATACACCGTCGCCGCCAAGGACGTGTCGCCGATGAGCGACATCCAGGTGACCACCGCCAGCGGCAAGAGCCCGGCGATCAAGCTCGGCAAGAAGCCGTTCCAGGTCAACAAGACGACGGTCCAGGTCAAGACGCAGGGCACCGGTGCCGCGGTCAAGTCCGACGAACTCGCGTCGGTCAGCTACGTCGCGGTGGACGGCCGGACCGGCAAGACGCTGGCCGACACCTTCGCCAACAGCGCCGGGCCGATGTACCTGAAGGACCCGACCCAGCTGCCCGGACTGGTCAAGGCGGTGTCGGGCAAGAAGGCCGGCACGATCGAGACCATCGCCATCCCGCCGGACGAGGCGTTCGGCTCCTCCGGCAACTCCGACCTCGGGGTCACCCGCAAGGACACGATCGTCCTCTACCTGAAGATCAACGGTTCGAGCCCGAACATCGCCCACGGCACCACGGTCGCGCCGACGAAGGGCATGCCGACCGTGAAGTGGAACGGCATCCTGAAGCCGGCCACGATCACCATGCCGAACACGGCCGCGCCGAAGAAGCTGCAGTCCGCCAACCTGATCAACGGCACCGGCGCCACGGTGAAGAAGGGCCAGACGCTGACCGCGCTCTACACCGGCGTGATCTGGAAGAACGGCAAGGCCGGGAAGGTCTTCGACTCCACCGGCAACCCGGGCCGGTACGGCGTCCCCGCCAGCTTCGTCATCGGTGAGGGCCAGGTCATCAAGGGCTGGGACAAGGCGCTGGTCGGCAAGAAGGTCGGTGACCGCGTCGAGATCGTCGTACCGCCCGCCCAGGGCTACGGCAGCAAGGGCAGCTCGGACGGCTCGATCAAGGGCACCGACACGATCGTCTTCGTCGTCGACATCGTCGCCGTCAGCTGAACAACACCGTCACCAACGCCGAAACAAGCGAGGTAGCAATGCCGTTCGACCCGAACACCACCAAGCCGGAGATCGACTTCCCGGGCGCCGAGCCGCCCACCGAGCTCGTGATCGAGGATGTCAGCGTCGGCGACGGCGCCGAGGCCCAGCCGGGCGACCAGATCAAGGCGCACTACGTGGGCGTCGCCTGGTCGTCGGGCGAGGAGTTCGACGCCTCCTGGAACCGCGGTGCACCGCTGGACTTCCAGGTCGGCGTCGGCCAGGTCATCCCGGGCTGGGACCAGGGCATCGTCGGCATGAAGGTCGGCGGCCGGCGCAAGCTGGTCATCCCGCCGCACCTGGGGTATGGCGAGCGCGGCGCCGGCGGCTCCATCGGCCCCAACGAGACGCTGATCTTCGTCGTCGACCTGGTCTCGACCAACAAGCCCGGCGCGGGACGGGCCTTCGGCCTCGGCTGACCCGATAGCGTGGCGGGCATGGAGCCTCGTCACGTAGACACGTTCGACGTCGGCATCGACTCCGGGGAGGGCGGGGGAGAGAGCACTCTCACCGTCCTCATCGCGATGTGCGCCAACCTGCTGGTGGCCATCGCCAAGACGATCGCGGCGGTCATCACCGCGTCCGCGTCCCTGGTCGCGGAGGCCGCCCACTCGTGGGCGGACACCGGCAACGAGGTGTTCCTCATCATCGCCGACAAACGCTCCCGCAAGGCCGCCGACCGGCAGCACCCGCTCGGCTACGGGCGGGAGGCGTACGTCTGGTCGCTGTTCGCCGCGCTCGGACTGTTCGTCGCCGGAGCGGCGGTGTCGATCTGGCACGGCATCCAGGAGCTGATCCACCCGGAGGCCGCGAGCGACTTCCTGGTCGGTTACATCGTGCTGGCCCTCTCGTTCGTGCTGGAGGGCGTGTCGTTCCTGCAGTCGGTGCGGCAGGCCAGCGCCGAGGCCGAGCACTACGACCGCGAGCTGCTCGAGCACGTGCTGCGCACCTCCGACCCGACGCTGCGCGCGGTGTTCGCCGAGGACGCCGCCGCACTGATCGGCCTGGTCATCGCGGGCGCCGGGCTGGGGTTGCACCAGATCACCGGGTCGCCCGCCCCGGACTCGATCGGTTCGATCCTGGTCGGCCTCGTGCTGGGGGTCGTGGCGGTCGTGCTGATCCGCCGCAACATCGGCTTCCTGGTCGGCGAGGAGGTGTCCTTCGAGGTGCGCGCGGCCGCGTTGCGGGCGCTGCTGGCGCAGCCGGAGGTCGCCCGGGTCACCTACCTGCGGCTGGAGTTCGTCGGCCCGCGCAAGGTCTACCTGGTGGGCGACGTGGATCTGACCGGCGATCGGGCCGAGCACGTGGTCGCGGAGCGGTTGCGTGCCCTCGAGGCGAAGATCTCGGCCAGCCCTGCCGTCGCGGGCACCGTGCTGAGCCTGTCCAGCTCGGACGAGGAGTCGCTGACCCCCGATGACCCGCACCCCACCGTTCCCCGGTGAGTGACGGCCGGGTTCGGTGTCGTACATCCGTCCGCACATGAGATAGCGTCGTATCCATGGCCTCCCCGTCACCCGCCGCGAAGACCGAGCGGCTGCTCAACCTGGTGATCTGCCTGCTCTACACCCGTCAGCCGTTGTCGAAGGCGCGCATCCGCGATGCGGTGCCGCAGTATGGCGAGGCGGCCTCCGACGAGGCGTTCGACCGGATGTTCGAGCGTGACAAGGACGAGCTTCGCGAGCTGGGGATCCCGCTGCGGATGGAGCCGATCGACGCGTTCTTCGACGACGAGACCGGCTACCGCATCGACCGCCGCGAATACGCGCTGCCGGAGCTGTCGTTCGAGCCGGACGAGTTCGCGGTGCTCGGCCTGGCCAGCCGGACCTGGCAGCAGGCCAGCCTCGCCGGCGCGGCTGCGACCGCACTGCGCAAGCTGGAGGCCGCCGAGGTGGAGCGCGACGCCAACTCCGTCGTGGGGCTCGAGCCGCGCATCCACACCACCGAGCCGGCGTTCAACACCGTCAAGGACGCGGTGCTGCGCCGCCAGGCGATCAGCTTCGGCTACCGCAAGGCCGGCGGCGAGGCGGGTCAGCGGCGGCTGCAGCCGTGGAACGTCGCCAACTGGCACGGCCGCTGGTACGTCACGGGATTCGACCTGGACCGGGAGGCGCCCCGGGTCTTCCGGCTCGGCCGGATCGACGGCGCGGTCAAGCGGGTCGGCAAGCCGGGCGCGTATGACGTGCCGCCCGACCACGACCCGATCGAGATGATCGACGGCCCGGAGACGCCGCCCGAGGAGGCCGTGGTGCTGGTGCAGAAGGGCGCGGGCAACACGCTGCGCCGCCGGGCGCGCGGGGCGGCGCCGGAGGGCGACCTCACCCGGCTGACCCTCGCCTACACCGACACCGGGGCACTCGCCGACGAGATCGCCGGTTTCGGGCCGGCCGTGCAGGTCGTCTCGCCGCCCCGCCTGGTCGACGCGGTGGTGCGCCGGCTGCGCGGCGCCCTGGACCGGAACGGAGCCGCCTGATGGCCGCACCGGAGAGCGCGACCGCCCGCCTGGGCCGACTGCTCACGATGGTGCCGTGGCTGGTCAACCGCCAGGGCATCGACATCGCCGAAGCCGCCGAGGAGCTCGGGGTGTCGACCCAGCAGGTGGAGGCGGATCTCGCGCTGCTGTTCGTCTGCGGCACGCCCGGGCACATGCCCGACGACCTCATCGAGGCCGAATGGGAGCAGGGCCGGGTCTTCCTGCGCAACGCAGACACCATCGCCCGGCCGCTCCGGCTCGGGCTCGACGAGGCCACCGCGCTCATCGTCGGGCTGCGCACGCTGGCCGCGGTCCCGGGACTGGACGAGCGCGACGCGGTGGACCGGGCCCTGGCGAAGCTCGTCGAGGCCACGGGCGACCTGGGCGCCGCCACCGACCGGGTCCGCATCGCACTGGAGGACGAGGTGCCCTCCGACACGCTCACCACCATGCGCGCCGCCGTGGCGGCGCACCGGCGGCTGCACCTGGAGTACGTCGTGCCGTCCCGGGACGAGACGACCGAGCGTGACGTGGACCCGATGCGGGTGCTGTCCCTGGACGGCAACTGGTACCTCGAGGGCTGGTGCCACCGCGCCCAGGACGTGCGTCTCTTCCGGCTCGACCGCGTCGCGTCGGTGCTGGTGCTGGACGAGGACGGCACGCCGCCCACCGATGCCCGGCCGCGCGACCTCGACTCCGGGCTGTTCACTCCCGGCCCGGACGACCTGAGCGCCGTCATCGAGTTGCAGCCGGACGCCGCCTGGGTCATTGACTACTACCCGGCGGGCGACGTGCAGCGGGGCGCCGACGGGGTGCTGACGGTGTCGTTCCGCACCGCCGACCTGCGCTGGCTGCGGCAGCTGATGTGGCGCCTGGGCGGGTCGGCGCGGGTGGTCGAGCCCACCTCGCTGCGCGACGAGGTCGCCGACGGCGCCCGCGCCGCGCTGGCGGCATACGAGCAGGAGTAGGTCCGTGCACTGGTGGCAGTGGGTGCTGCTGTGGCTGCTGCTTGCGATCCTCGGGACCGTGTATGTCGGCTGGCGCCTCTGGCGCCTGTGGACGCCCCTCAAACAGCTCGGCTCCGAGCTCGCCGTGGCACAGGAACGGCTGGCGGAGGTGGAGGCCCGGATCGGCGAACTCGAGGACCAGTTGCAGAGTGTCGATGACCTCGCAGTGCTGCGTGATCCGGCAGAATTGCGCAGACACCGCTCGGCCCTGAAGGCGGAGCAACGTGCCGAGCGCAACAGGCGCAGGAAGGCGCGGCGCCCTGACTGGGCCAATCACGTAGAGTGGTGATGACGGTGCGGGATGCACCTCCCGCGCCCAACCAACAGGAGCTAGTTATGTTTCGTGGAGCCCTCGAGCCGTGGCACATCCTCATCCTCGTGCTCATCGTGGTCATCCTCTTCGGCTGGAAGAAGCTGCCCGATGCCGCACGCAGCCTCGGACGTTCGGCGCGCATCCTGAAGAGCGAGCTGGGCGACGACGACCACAAGAGCTCCGCCGCGGGCCAGACGGTGCCCGGCCAGACCCAGCCCCCGGCGGGCAGCGCCCCCGGTGAGGCGCCGGTCCCCGGAGCCACGCCCTACCCGCAGCAGGGTCAGCAGCCGCCGCAGGGTTACCAGCAGCAGGCACCGCAGGGCTACCAGCAGCAACAGCCCAACGCCGGCTACCAGCCACCGCAGCAGCAGGGTCAGCCGCAGCAGCAGACCCCGGCGGGTTACCCGCAGCAGAACAACCCCGGCGGCAACGGCAACTGATCACCGTCCCGCACGGGACCTTCGGCGCAGGACGACACACGACACATGGCCCTATTGCGGCGGAAGGACAATCCGGAGGCCCGGATGTCCCTCGGCGACCACTTCCGTGAGTTTCGTCGGCGTGCCCTCATCGCGGCCATCGCCATCGTCATCGGTGCGATCGTCGCGTGGATCTACTACGACACGATCTACGGCTGGGTCGAGTCGCCGCTGCGGACCGTGCAGGCCCGGCACCATCTGTCCGTCGTCGGACTCAATTTCGGCAACGGCGGGGTGACCGAGCCGTTCAGCATCAAGCTGAAGATCTCGCTGTGGAGCGGTGTCATCCTCGCCAGCCCGATCTGGCTGTGGGAGATCTGGGCGTTCCTCGCGCCCGGTCTGACCAAGAAGGAGAAGCGCATCAGCGTGGCCTTCATGGCCGCGGCCGTCCCGCTGTTCGCGCTGGGCTGCTACGTCTCGCACTTCGCGATCACCAACGCGGTCGACTTCCTGATGGGCAGCACCCCGCAGGTCAAGGGCGCCGATCACACGCCGATCTACAACCTGACCGACGCGCAGAAGTACGTCAGTTTCGTCACGAAGTTCATCGTCGCCTTCGGCCTGGCCTTCCTGCTGCCGGTCTTCCTGGTCGGCCTCAACCAGATCCGGGTGTTTCCGGGGCGCGTCATGCTCAAGGGCTGGCGCGTGGCCGTCATGATCATCGCGGTCTTCTCAGCGGTCATGAGCCCGTCTCCCGACGCGTGGTCGATGCTCGCGCTGATGGTGCCGATGATCATCCTCTACTTCAGTGCCTGCATCGTGTGTCTCTACCTCGACCGGCGCCGCGCCGGCAGGGAGGAGAAGGCACGCTCCGAGTGGCTCGACATCCCCGACGACGAGAAGTCACAACTCTGACGACATGGCGGAATCCGTAGAAGACCAAGCGCACTCCACCGCCCGACGGGGCGGGTTCGACTCGACACACATCGACCGCTTCGCCGAGGGATACGACTTCGGGTTCGACGACTTCCAGCGCCGCGGCATCGAGGCCGTGCAGTCCGGGCGTGGTGTGCTGGTCGCCGCCCCGACCGGGGCGGGCAAGACGATCGTGGGGGAGTTCGCTGCCTACCTCGCGTTGCACACCGGGCGCAAGACCTTCTACACCACGCCCATCAAGGCGCTGTCCAACCAGAAGTACGCCGACCTCGCGGCACGACACGGAGCGGCGAACGTCGGTCTGCTGACAGGGGACTCGTCGATCAACGGCGAGGCGCCCATCGTGGTGATGACCACCGAGGTGCTGCGCAACATGATCTACGCCGGCTCCTCGACGCTCGACAAGCTCGGCTTCGTCGTGATGGACGAGGTGCACTACCTGGCCGACCGGTTCCGCGGCGCGGTCTGGGAAGAGGTCATCGTCATGCTCGCGCCGTCGGTGCAACTGATCTCGCTGTCGGCGACGGTCAGCAACGCCGAGGAGTTCGGGGACTGGCTGCGCGAGGTCCGCGGCGACACCGCGGTGATCGTCGAGGAGCACCGCCCCGTGCCGCTGTGGCAGCAGATGATGGTCGGGCCGGCGCTGATGGACCTGTTCGTCGACGACGGCCGCGAGCAGTTGCGGGTGAATCCCCATCTGCTGCAACGGATCGAGCAGCTCAACCGCGACCGTCGGGACCAGCGGCACGGTCGGCGGGAGGACGCCGGCGCGCCCCGGGGACGTCGTGGCCGGATCCGCGGGGGTCAGGACCGTGGGCAGGTCCGGGGCGGCCGGCCGAGCCGCGGACCCAGCCGGCCGCAGGTCATCGAGGCACTCGACCGGGACGGGCTGCTCCCGGCGATCACCTTCATCTTCAGCCGGGTCGGCTGCGAGGGCGCCGTCTCGCAGCTGCTCGCCTGGGGCACCCGCCTCATCCCCGACAAGGAGGCCGAGCGGGTCCGCCGCCTCGTCGAGGAACGCGTGGCGACGCTGCCGGAGGAGGACCTGGCGGTGCTGGGCTACTACGACTTCGTCGAGGGGCTCAGCCGCGGCTTCGCGGCGCACCACGCCGGGATGCTGCCGACCTTCCGGGAGATCGTGGAGGAACTCTTCACCGACGGCACCATCAAGGCAGTGTTCGCGACGGAGACGTTGGCGCTCGGCATCAACATGCCGGCCCGCACCGTCGTGCTCGAGCGGCTGGTGAAGTACAACGGCGAGACCCACGCCGACATCACCGCCGCCGAATACACCCAGCTGACCGGCCGCGCGGGGCGGCGCGGCATCGACTACGAGGGGCACGCGGTCGTGCTGTGGGCGCCCACCGTCGACCCGCACGAGGTGGCCGGGCTGGCGTCCACCCGCACCTACCCGTTGCGCTCGTCGTTCGTGCCCACCTCCAACATGGCGGTCAACCTGGTCGACCGGGTCGGCCGGTGGCGGGCCGGGCAGGTGCTCGAGCAGTCGTTCGCGCAGTTCCAGGCGGACCGGTCGGTGGTCGGCGCCGCTGGCGCCATACATCGCAACGAGGAGGCCCTCGAGGGGTATGCCGAGGCGATGCGCTGTCACCTCGGCGAATTCGCCGAATACGCTGCGTTGCGAAGAGAACTCAGCGATCTGGAGAAGGACGCGGCGAAGCGGCGGTCGGCCAGCCGGCGCGCAGCGGCAGCGGTGTCGCTGCAGGAGTTGCAGCCCGGCGACATCATCCGGGTCCCCGAGGGGCGGCGATCCGGCTGGGCCGTCGTCATACCGGCGTCACGCGGCAAGCGCGCCGAGGACGCGGTCACCGTCGTCAACGGCGACGGGCAACTGCGCCGGATCGGCGAACACGACGTGCCGGACGCCGTCATACCAGCAGGACACATCGCGATCCCGCGGATGTTCCAGAGCCGGTCGCCGCGTGCTCGCCGCGACCTCGCGTCGACGATGCGGAACAAGATCCGCGACGAGCCACCGCCCAGCCCCGCGGAGTTGCGGGCGCAATCGGCCGAGGCCGACGAGGATTCGAGCGCCGAGATCGAGCGCGTCCGGCAGGCACTGCACCGTCACCCGTGCCACGACTGCCCCTACCGGGAGCAGCACGCGCGCTGGGCCGAGCGGTGGTGGAAGCTGCGCCGCGAGACCGACGGGCTGCAACGCCAGGTGGACCGCCGCACACACTCGGTGGCGCGCACCTTCGACCACATCTGCGACCTGCTGGCCGAGCTCGGTTACCTCGACGCAGAGGGAGCCAAGGTCACCGACCGCGGGCGCGTGTTGCAGCGCATCTACGCGGAGAAGGATCTGCTGGCCGCCGAGTGCCTCGAGCACGACGTATGGCGCCGGCTGGACGCGCCCTCACTGGCAGCCGTGGTGTCCGCGCTGGTCTACGAGGCGCGGCGGGACGACGGGGACTCGGCACCGAAGATCCCGGGTGATCTGACCAAGGACGCGCTGGCCGAGATGCAGGACATCACCCGCGGGCTGCAGGAGTCGCAGCGGCGGCTCGGGCTCACCCCGATGGGCGACCTCGACGCGGGAATGGTGTGGGTGATGCACCGCTGGGCGAGCGGCGGCCGCCTCGAGACGGTGCTGCACGACAGCGAGCTGTCGGCCGGTGACTTCGTCCGCCGGTGCAAGCAGGTGGTCGACCTGCTGGACCAGATCGCCGAGGCCACGCGGCACGACGCCATGCGGCGCACCGCACGCACCGCGATCGACAAGGTCATGCGCGGTGTGGTCGCCGCCGACCGGCTGGATTAGCGGCGCCTCCGGCGCTTCGAGCGCCTCTTCGCGCGACGTACATGGCAGGATGCCGCTATGGCGTTCTCGGCAAAGCACCTCGCACGCGGCGAGCAGATCGACCTGGAGCTGCGCACGCACATCAAGGAGATCTTCTTCCCCTTGCTGATCGCGGTCGTGACGATCGTGATCGCCCTGGCGGGCTCGATCTGGTTCAGTGACAAGGGCTGGTCGGGTTGGGCGACCCTCGCGCTGTGGGTCGTCGCGCTCATCGTCCTGTGCGCGTTCGTCCTGCTGCCGATCCTGCGCTGGCTCACCACCATCTACGTCATCACCAACCGCCGGCTGATCACCCGCCGCGGCATCGTCAACAAGTCGGGCCGCGACATACCGCTCTACCGGATCAACGACGTGTCCTACGAGAAGTCGTTGCTCGACCGGATCTTCGGGTGCGGCACGCTCGTCATCAGTGACGCCAGCGAACAAGCGGGGGTCCGGCTGCACGACGTGCCGCACGTCGAGGACGTGCAGGTGCGCCTGAACGAACTGCTCTACCACCAGGACGACGGCGGCGACGACGACGGCACGTTCCCCCCGAACGACCCGAGGTCGCAGCGCGGCCGCTGAGGGGGGAGTGCGGGCCGGTTTCGCGTGCACAGGTCCCCCCCAGGGGCGGCCCGTGAGCGGTGCGGACCGGGTTTCGCGTGCACAGGTCCCCCCAGGGGCGAGGCGTGAGCGGTGCGGTGCCGGTTTCGCGTGCATAGGTCCCCCCAGGGGCGGCCCGTGAGCGGTGCGAGCCCGGTTTCGCGTGCATAGGTCCCCCCAGGGGCGAGGCGTGAACGGTGCGGACCCGGTGTCGCGTGCGTAGGTCTCCCCGGGGGCGACCCGCGCGCGGCGCGAGCCCGGTGTCGCGTGCGTAGGTCTCCCCGGGGGCGGCCCGTGAGCGGCGCGGGCCCGGTGCCGCGTGCATAGGTCCCCCCAGGGGCGGCCCGTGAGCGGCGCGGGCCCGGTTTCGCGTGCATAGGTCCCCCCAGGGGCGGCCCGTGAACGGTGCGGACCCGGTGTCGCGTGCACAGGTCCCCCCAGGGGCGACCCGCGCGCGGCGCGGGGCCGGTTTCGCGTGCATAGGTCCCCCCAGGGGCGACCCGTGAGCGCCGTCCGCGCGCACCCGACCGCGACCACCGGGCCGGCTAGTCCAACTGCAGCGCCTTGAGCACCCGGGCGACGGGCGTGGTCAGGTCATGCTCCTCGGTAAGCCGTTGCAGCACACCGGGATCCGCGATCTCCGTCGGCAGGGCAGCGCTGAAGTCGGCGGGCAGCGGGATGTCCTTGACGACCTCGACCACGCGCGGCGCGGCGTCGAGGTAGTCGCCGGCCGCCTCCAGCCGCGTCCGTTGGGCACCCTTCAGTGCCGGGTCGCCGGAGTCGATGGCAGCGCGTAGCGCCGCCAGGTAGCCATACCGGCCGATCAGGGTCGCGGCGGTCTTCTCGCCGATCCCCGCGACGCCAGGCAGCCCGTCGCTGCTGTCACCGCGCAGCACGGCCATGTCGGCATACGCGGCCCCCGAACCCACCGCGTACTTGCGTTCCAGGTAGGCCTCGTCGACGACATCCGGCGCCCGGACGCCGCCCTTGGCGGTGTAGAGCACCCGCACGCTCTGCTGGTCGTCGACCAACTGGAACAGGTCCCGGTCTCCGGTCACGACGTCGACCTGCGCCCGGCCGTGCGCGCCGACCGTGAGGGTGCCGATCACGTCATCGGCCTCATAGCCATCGATCCCCAGGCGGGTCAGCCCGATCGCGGCCAGCACGTCGACGATGACCGGCACCTGCGGGGTGAGGTTCTCCGGCGACTCCTCGACGCCGTCGGTGCCCTCCACCATGCGGTGCGTCTTGTATGACGGGATCGCCTCGACCCGGAACGCGGGACGCCAGTCGTTGTCCCAGCACGCGACCAGCTCGGTCGGCGCATGGTCCGTGACCAACGTGGCGATCATGTCGAGGAAACCGCGAATCGCGTTGTTCGGCAACGCATCCGGGGTCGCGCGACGATCCGGCACACCGTAGAACGCACGGAAGTACAGACTCGCCGAGTCCAGAAGCATGAGACGTCGCTGCATGAACACATGCTGGCACGAGCGCGGCACCGGCCGGGCCCGAGCCCACCTTGCCGGACCCCGGCAGGCACCTGCTCTACAGTGCGGACATGGAGGAACTCGACAGGCGGATCGCGTCCCTGCTCGCCCAGGACGGGCGGCTCAGCTACACCGACCTGGGTAAGGCCACCGGGCTGTCGACCTCTGCCGTGCACCAGCGGGTCCGACGCCTGGAGGAACGCGGGGTGATCCGCGGCTACCGGGCCGTGATCGACCACGAAGCTGCCGGTATGCCGATGACGGCGCTCATCTCGGTGACGCCGTTCGACCCGTCAGCGCCCGACGACATACCCGACCGGCTGCGCCATCTGACCGCCATCGAGTCGTGCTTCTCGGTCGCCGGTGACGAGAACTACGTGCTCAAGGTCCGCATCGGCGGACCGGGGGAGTTGGAGGTGTTGCTGGGCGAGATCCGTGCGGCCGCCTCGGTCACCACCCGCACCACGGTGGTGCTCAGCACGCCGTGGGAGGACCGCACCCCGCTGTCCGAGTGACCCGCGTCGGCGGGCGAGCACCGGGAGCTTTGAGAGCCGGTGGCTATCAATGCGTGGGGTACGGTCGGAAGGATGGAGCCAGAGAGCCGGTTGCTCCACTACTTCCTGGCGGTGGCCGACGAGTTGAACTTCACCCGGGCCGCCGCCCGGTTGCACATCGCGCAGCCTTCCCTCAGCGCCCAGATCCGCGCGCTGGAGTCACAGCTCGGGGTGCAACTGCTGCGGCGCAGCACCCGCGCGGTGTCGCTCACCGAGGCGGGACAAGCCCTTGCCGACCGGGGTCCGGCAGCCCTGTCCGGTCTGCAGCAGGCCTGGGAGGCCGCCCGGTATGCCGGTCGCGGGGAGACCGGCACACTCCGCCTGGCCTACCCGTTGAGCGCCGGCCACGACACCGCACCACGCCTCGTCGAAGCCCTGCACGACTCCTACCCGAGCATCACCGTGACGACCGAGGTGCTGCCCAGCCCGCAGGTGGTGCAGGCCGTCGGCAGCGGCAGGGCGGACGCCGGCATCGCTCGCGCGCCGGAACCCGGGGACGGCATCCGGCTGGACCCCCTGCGGCGCGACCCGCTCGGCGTGATCGTGCCCGACTCCCACCCGCTGACCCGCCGGGACGTGGTCGACCTGGCGGCGGTGGCCGGCTTCCCGGTCGTGCTGCACCCGCGCAGCGCGAACCCGTCCCATTACGACTTCATCGTCGGCCTGTTCACCACTCGCGGGTTGCAGCCGGACCTGCTCGAACGTGACATCGCGTTCGACCTCAGCCATGGTTTCCTCACCTGCGGCGGCAGCGAACTGGTCGGCCGGTCCTCGGCGGAGGGACTGCCGCGCAGCCTCACCTGGATCCCGCTGACCGACGAGGAGTATGTCGCCGTCGCGCTCGTCCTGCCCGCCGGTCCGCACGCCCCGGTCGTCGACAGGTTCGTCCAGGTCGCCCGCACGCACGCCGCCGACAACGACTGGCTGCGCTGACGCCCGGGTGCGTCACCGCGCGATGGACGCAGCGCTCGCGTCGGTCAGCCGCAACAGGTCGGCCGGAGCCAGTTCGACGTCCAGCCCCCGTCGTCCGCCGCTCACCAGGACCGTCTCGCAGGACAGCGCCGACTCGTCCACGACGGTGCGCAGCGCCCGCTTCTGACCGAGGGGGCTGATGCCGCCGACCAGATAACCGGTCGTCCGCTCGGCGACCGCGGGATCGGCCAACGCAGCACGCTTGCAACCCAGTTCGCGAGCGAGCGCCTTCAGGTCCAACTGCTTGTCGACCGGGACCGCAGCGACGACCAGACCCTTGTCGGCCGCCCGGTCGGTCTGCGCGACCAGCGTCTTGAACACCCGCTCCGGGGCAACGCCCAACACCTCTGCGGCCTCCATGCCAAACGACGCGGCACCCCGGTCGTGCTCGAACTCGTGGACGCGGAACGACGCACCCGACCCGGTCAGCAGGTCGAGAGCGGGGGTCCCGGAGGAGGCCCTGGCACGGCGTGACGTCACGCCCACATCATCGCGCGCGGCGTGTTTCGCACGACACGCCGGGTCAGCCTGAAAAAGTTCTGAGTACGGGCACCCGCGCTGACCTGCGCAAACGCGCATTTGCGCAGGTCAGGGGACTGTTGACACAGCCTGAACGACGGGTAAATTCCTGTTGCATCGTTCGGGCTCGCCCGCCGCGGGACCACGAACTGACGGTGCGTAGATGGGCCCCTCGTCTAGTAGAAAACGTGCACGTGCTGGCATCGCCCGCGTGTATTGGTCCCAACGACGAGAGGGCCCATCTACGACGCCTTCCCACGGGCGCGATCGTTGACCGTCGCCACATCCGGCCCATATAGGGTTGTCGCGTGATCGTCCGCCTCACCCTCGCCGTCGCGGGTGGACTCTGTCTGTGGCTGTCGTTCCCCGGCCCCGCCATCTGGCCGGCCGCCATCCTCGGCGTGGCCCTCCTGGCGTTGGCGACCAAGGGGGTTCGGGCGCGCGCCGGTTTCCTGCTCGGCCTGGTCGGCGGGTTCGCCTGCTTCGGGCCGACGCTGCACTGGGCCGGCACCTACGTCGGCGCCGTGCCGTGGCTCGCGCTGGCGATCACCGAGTCGGTCTACATCGCGCTGATGGCCGCAGCCTGCTCACTGGTGCAGTCGGCCCGCCGATGGGAACGCCTGCCGCAGTGGCTGTCGCCCGCGGACGGCCCGCACGTGCGGCCGCTCGCGGTCGCCCTGCTGTGGGTGCTCCAGGAGGCGGTCCGGGACTCGATGCCGTTCGGCGGCTTCCCCTGGGCGCGGCTCGCCTGGACGACCGCGGGATCGCCGCTGGCGCACCTGGCGTCGATCTTCGGCGCCCCCGGGTTGACCTTCGTCGTGGCACTGCTCGGCGGCTGGCTGGCGTTGGCGATCGACCGGGTCCGCCGGGGTATGCCGCCGGCGCGCGCCATACTCCCGCGGCTGTGGCCGGTGGTGGCCGGGCTGGCCGTGCTCGGTATCGCCGCCGCCTACCCGACACCGACCAGCGGCAAGAAGCTGCAGGTGCTCGCCATACAGGGCAACGTGCCGACGGCCGGGCTGGACTTCAACGCACAGCGCCGCGCGGTCCTGGACCACCACGTCAAGGAGACCGACAAGGCGGCCGCGGCGATCAAGGCGGGCACGATGCCCGAGCCGGCCCTGGTGATCTGGCCGGAGAACTCCTCCGACATCGACCCCACCCGCAACGCCGACGCCGGCACCGAGATCGTCCGGACGGTCGACCGGATCGGCGTCCCGCTCATCGTCGGTGCCGTGCTGCAGGAACCCGCACCGCAGACCAGCAACACCTCGTTGCTCTACCTTCCGGACAAGGGCATCGTCGCCCGCTACGTCAAGCAACACCCGGTGCCGTTCGCGGAGTACATGCCCTACCGCTCGTTCTTCCGGCACTTCACCAAGACCGTCGACCTGGCGGGCAACTTCGCCGCCGGGCACAAGACCGGCCTGTTCCGGATCCCGACGAAGAGCGACGGTGTCGTGCAGGTCGCGCCAATCATCTGCTTCGAGGTCGCCTACGACTCGCTGACCCGCAACCCGGTCAAGGACGGGGCGCAACTGCTGGCGGTGCAGACCAACAACGCCACGTTCGGCTACACCGCCGAATCCGAGCAGCAGCTGGCCATCTCGCGGGTGCGGGCGATCGAACTCGGCCGGTCGATCGTGCACATCTCGACGGTCGGGGTGAGCGGGCTGATCACCCCCGACGGGGTGGTGCACGACAAGACCAGCCTGTTCACCCCTGCCGCGCTGTCCGCGGCGCTGCCGCTGCGCACGGGCGAGACGCTCGCGGTACGGGTCGGCCCGGTGCCCGAATGGCTCGGCTGCGCGGCCGCGTTGCTGCTGTGTGCCGCGGCGGTCGGGGGCAACCGCTCGTCCCGCCGCCGTTCTGTCAGTCCCGAGGAAGTCCGAGAGCTTGTCTGAGCCCGCAACCCACGACCGCCCTGCCCTCACGAAGATCCTGATCCTCGTCCCCACCTACAACGAGCGGGAGAACCTTCCGCTCATCGTGCGCCGCATCCGCGACAGCGTCCCGGACGCGGACGTGCTGGTGCTGGAGGACAACTCACCGGACGGCACCGGTGAGGTCGCCGACGAGCTGGCCGCGGCGGACGAGCGGGTCGAGGTGATGCACCGGGCCGGCAAGGAGGGCCTCGGGAAGGCCTATCTCGCCGGCTTCGCCTGGGGGCTGGAGCGTGGTTACGACGCGCTGATCGAGATCGACGCCGACGGATCGCACCCGCCCGAGCGGCTGCCCGCACTGCTTGCCGCGGCGGCCGAGGCCGACGTGGTCATCGGCTCACGCTGGATCCGCGGCGGGAAGGTCGTCAACTGGCCGCTGCACCGCAAGGCGCTCAGCGTCGGCGGCAACATCTACGTCAAGACCCTGCTCGGTATGCCGGTCAACGACGCCACGGCGGGTTTCCGCGTCTACCGGTCCGACGCGCTGCGGACGATCGGCCTGGACGGCGTCGACTCCTACGGCTACTGCTTCCAGGCCGACCTGACCTGGCGCGCCATCCGCGCCGGCCTGCGGGTGGTGGAGGTGCCGATCACCTTCGTGGAGCGCGAGATCGGGCAGTCCAAGATGAACCCGGACATCGCCCGGGAGTCGCTGCTGAACATCAGCCGGTGGGGTTGGGAGTACCGGCGCGGTCAGATTCGTTCCATAGGTGAACACCTCGTGCACCGATCGAAGGAAAGACCATGACGACCGTCCCGCGCCGCGCACCGTTCTGGGCCCGGCTGCTCTTCGCGATCGCGCTGTGCCTGCCGATCATCGAAGTCGTCGTGATCGTCCTGGTCTGGCACGTGATCGGCTGGTGGACGCTGCTCGCCCTGGCCGCCTGCTTCTGTGTCGGCCTGGTGGTCATCAAACGCGCCTCGGTGGGTGCCACCCGGGAGCTGCGTGCCGCGATGGCCGAACGCCGCCCGCCGGCGAAGGAGGTCGCGGACGCCCCGCAGGCGCTGGTCGGCGGCATCCTGCTGCTGATCCCCGGTTTCGTGACCTCGCTGCTGGGGCTGATCCTCATCCTGCCGGGGATGCGTTCGGTCTCCCGGCGCATCGTGCAGGTGGTGGTCGGCCGCCGGCTGGGCGGGGGAGCGGTGCGCGTCGTCGACTACACCGCCACCCGCGCCGACTTCCGCCAGGGCGACCCCGAGGTGATCGAGGCCGAGGTCATCGACGAGGACCCCAAGGGGCACTGACCGCGGACACAGTAAGGGAGCCGACCGGGCATCCGGTCGGCTCCCTTACTTGGTGGTATGCCGAACTCAGGCGGAGCGCTTGCGGCGCGGCTTCTCGCCGCGGGAGGCGCGCAGCAGCGTCAGCCGCTCCTGCAGCAGCTCCTCGAGCTCGGGGATGGAGCGGCGCTCCAGCAGCATGTCCCAGTGGGTGCGCTGCGGCTTCACCGGCTTGCGCTCCGGCTCCGGGCCGTCCTGCAACTTGGCCTCGGCACCGCAACGGCACTCCCACAGGCCGGGAACATCGGCCTCGACCGAGAACGGCAGCTCGCTCACGTGCCCCTGCGGGCACACGTAGCGCACGATCTGCCGCTCGCTGAAGGCGATGCCGTCCTCGGTCTCCAGCGACAAGGTGCTGAGGTTGGTGCCTCGCAGGGAACGCTCTGCCATGACCATCACTTCTCTCTCGTATCGGGCCGTCCGAGACCGTCCCCCCTCGGGTCGATCCGTCTCGGCGATCTATGTCGTGCAACGGTCGGTCGGGGCCTGGTGTTCCCGAGCAATCACTGCTCGGGGCCGCACGCTCGGTCGACTACCGTCATCTTCAAGACGCCGCACGACCGGCAAAGGTTGCGAATGATACGTCTTGCGCGCTCACACCATGCCGGAAACCCGCAGAATTGTCACATCGAATTCCGGCACGACGTGACCAAGATCACTTCTGAGGTATGACGCCGCGGCGTCATACCACCTGCGGCGGGGTGTTGCCGGCCTCGATGATGCCGTCGCGGACCTTCACCCCGCGCAGCAACACGGCACCGACGCCGAAGAAGATGATCAACGCCACGATCGAGTAGCGGTAGTCCCGGAACCACTGGAAGACCAGGCCGAAGACGAGCGTGCCCAGCCAACTGGTGCCACGCTCCATCGCCTGGTAGAGGCTGAAGAATTCCGACTCCCGGCCGGCCGGGACGAGGCCGCTGTAGAGGGAGCGGGACAGCGACTGGCTGCCGCCCATCACCAGCCCGATGCCGCTGGCCAGGATCAGCCACAGCGCCAGCTGACGCTCGGGCACCAGGCAGGCCAGGCAGACCACGAGGGTCCACAGGAACAGGCTGGAGTAGATCATCCGGTGCGCGCCGTGCCGTGCGGCGAGCCGGGCGAACGCCATGGCACCGAAGAACGCGACGATCTGGACCAGCAGGATCGTGACCACCAGCTCACTGTCACTGAACTTCAGCTGTTTGCTGCCGTAGAGGCTGGCCGAGGCGATGACGGTCTGCATGCCGTCGTTGTAGAACAGGTAGGCGAGCAGGAACCGTTTGGTCTGCGGGTAGTGCTGCAGGGATACGAAAGTCTTGCGGAGCTGTTTCAGGCCGCCGATGCGGTCCTGCGGTTGCTCCGGGCGGCTGCCGGACAGGCTGCGCAGTCCGCGCAGCGGGATGATCGCGAACAGTCCCCACCAGATGCCCGCGGCGAGGAAGGCGACCCGCACCGCGCCGGCCTTGTCGAGCCCGAGCGCGCCGTGCACGACCAGCAGCACCAGGGTGGCGGCGAGGAGGCTGCCGCCGCCGAGGTAGCCGTAGGCCCAGCCGCGCGCGGACACGTAGTCGCGGTCGTCGGGCGGGGTGATCCGGATCATGATCGCCGAGTAGACGATCAGTGCTGCGCCCAGGCAGAGGTTGGCGATGATCGCGAGGATGACCCCGAGCTGCCAGTCGGTGCTGCCGATCGCGACCATGGCGGCCGCGGCACCGGCCCCGACATACGTGAACCCGGCGAGGTAGCGCAGCGGGTGCGTCGACCTGTCGACCACGGCGCCGACGAAGATCAGCACGACCGCGGAGATGATCGTGGACACGGTGAGGATGTAGGGGACCAGCGATCCGGGGGCGACACCGATCCCCAGGACGTGCAGGTTGTTGTTGCACGCGACGTCGCTGGCCTGGTCGGGGCACGCCACCTTGTTGGCGATCGAGGTCAGGTATGGCGAGAAGAGGACCGCCGCGGTGACCGTCACGTAGGAGGCGGCCGCCCAGTCGTACCAGTACCAGCTGCGCTGCAGACGCTGCTGGTCGGGACCGGAGACTTGCTCCACACGCGTTCGCAGCAGGCTCACGCGCGACACTGTGGCACATCAATGCGACAGGCGGGTGCGAATCACCTGCGGCGCGCCGGTCCGTTACACGACGAGGCCGCTGTGCAGTCGCCGCGCCGGGTCGTACCGGTGCCGCAGCCGCGCCAGCTTGGCCAGGTTTCCCGCGTAGTAGCGCTTAGCGGGCTGTCCGGTCTCCAGGTAGTTGACGTAGCCACCGACCGAGTGGGCGCCCAACCGGCGGTGGGCGTCGGCGATCCAGCTCTGCGCCGCGGCGTAACCGGTGCCACCGGCATACCACTGCACGGACGCGAGATGGTTGCGCCACGGGAACGCGGTCGCTGCGCCGCCGGGGTCGGAGACGGCGCCGGTGAGCGGGTCGAGCAGGGCGCTGCCGGGGCGGCCGGTGTGCGACCGGGCGATGACGGCGGCCTCGATCGCCGTGGCCGCCGCGGTGCTGACGGAGGCGAGCACGTCGCTGCCGGCGGTGAAGCCCTGCCGCTGCGAGGTCGAGCCGCCGCCGAGGTAGAGGGCCGCGTCCAGGTAGCTGAACTGCTGGTACTTGGTGGCGGTCGGGGTGACCCCGACCGCCGCGAGCAGGGACGCGGCGGCGGCGCGTTCGTCCCCGCTGTTGGTGACGCCGAGGATGCTGACGTGCAGGTTCCCGCCGCCGATCGCGTCGACGTGTACTCCGGCCCACCGGGACCGGGCGGCGGTGCGGATCCACTGGGCCCAGCCGGTCATCACCCGCACCGCGGAGCTGCCGGGGAAGGTGAGGGTAAAGATGCCCTGGCCGCCGGCCGCATGGGTGGCGAACCGCATGCTGGTGACCAGGCCGAGGTTGCCGCCGCCTCCGCCGCGCAGCGCCCAGAAGATGTCGGCGTGATGGGTGCGGTCCGCGGTCACGGTGCGACCGTCCGGGAGGACGAGCTGGGCTGCGGTCAGCCGGTCCGCGGTCAGGCCGTGTGCGCGCGACTCCACGCCCAGGCCGCCGCCGAGGGTCAGTCCGGCGACGCCCACCGTGGGGCAGGTGCCGGTCGGTATGGCGCGGCCGCGGGCTGCGAGGTACTTCTTCACGGCATACAACGTGGCACCGGTGCCGACCGCGACCGTCCGGTCCGACGCCCGGTAGCTGATTCCGTCCATCGGCCGCATGTCGAGCACCAGGGTGCCGTTCGCCGCGGACGCGCCGACGTAGGAGTGGCCGCCGCCGCGTGGTGCGATCTGCAGGCCGTGCTGCGCCGCGAAGTGCATCGCGCGGGCGACGTCCGCGGTGCGTTCGACGACCATGACGGCCGCCGGCCTGTTGCTGTCGTAGCGGGTGTCGAAGACGAGTTTGGTGCGGTTGTAGGGTCCGCTGCCGGGCAGGTCGACCGGACCCTGCACGGTGTGTGCGAAGTCGACCCACTCCTGCGTGGTCGGTTTGTGCACCGCCGCATGGGTCGTCGGGCTGCTGGCGGAGGCGCTCGGTGTGGCGACGCTGCTGCTGGACCGTGCGGTCGGAGTCCCGGCGCCGCCGGAGCCCGACGTGGACGTTCCCGCCGATGTCGAGGTGACCGGGGGCTGGGAGCTGTTGCAGCCCGCGAGGGCGACCACCAAGCCGCTGCCGGTCAGGGTCAGTGCGCTACGTCGAGTGATTGCCGTCATGTCCGATAGGACGCCGCAGCACCGTTTCCCGTTGCCCTGCTCGGATCACTCGGTGGTGTCCGGCGCCGGCACCGCACACCCGTCCGGTCCGCACACGGCGCCCTCGGCACCCTGCATCACCAGCGGGTGCGACTCGCTCCAGGCCTGGTCCAGCGCGGCGGTGAACGTCGCGGCCGGCTGGGCACCGGAGACGCCGTACTTCCCGTCCAGGACGAAGAACGGCACGCCCTGTATGCCGTAGGCGCGCGCTTGGGCGAAGTCCTGCTCGACCTCGGCGCGGACCTGCGGATCGTCGAGCGCGGTGACGACGTCCGCCGACTGCAAACCGTGCCGCTGCCCGATCGCGACGAGCACGTCCGGGTCGCCGATGTCGGCGCCCTTCTCGAAGTGCTCACTCAGCAGGTCTTCCTTGACCGCATCCGCGACGCCGCGCTGCGCGGCCAGGTGCAACAGGTGGTGCGCGCGCAGACTGTTGGCGACCACCAGCTTGTCGAAGTCGTAGTGCAGTCCCTCGCCGGCGGCCTGGGTCGTGACGTGGCCGAACATCTGACGGACCTGGTCGCGCGGCATACCCTTGCGCTCGGCCAGGTAGTCGACCTCGGAGCCGTCGTAGTGCTCGGGCAGTGACGGATCCAGCTGATAACTGTGCCAGGTGATTTCGACCTCGTCGGCGTGCGCGAAGTCGCGCAGCCCGGCTTCGAAACGGCGCTTGCCGATGAAGCACCAGGGGCATGCGACGTCGGACCAGATGTCAACCTTCATGTATGACGCAACGATGTTCCTGGCGGCGGCATTCCGCGGTCGGTGGCGTGCACTAGCGTGCCGGGAGTGAGCGAACGACCGCATCGGCTGACCCGGGAGCAGGCGCGCCGCATCGCGGTGCGGGCGCAGCTGCTGGCCGCTCCGCGGCCGACCGACCTGCTGGACGTCGTGCGGGACCTCGGCTCGATCCAGGTGGATCTGACCGCCGCCGTCGCTCCCAGCCCGGAACTGGTGTGCTGGAGCAGGCTCGGGTCGGCATACCGGCTCGGCGGGCTGGACGATCTCTTCGAGTCGCGTGAGGTGATCGAGCTGCGCGGCCAGGTGATGGCGGCCGACGACATCCGGCTCTACCGTGCCGAACTCGACGACTGGGGCGAGCATCCCCGCCTGGAGTGGCAGGAGTCGGTCGCCGAGTGGGTGGAGGCCAACGACCTGTGCCGCCGCGACATCCTGGACCGTCTCACGGAGGAGGCCCCGCTGCCCGCGGCCGCCTTCGACGACACCTGTGAAGTGCCGTGGCGCTCGACCGGCTGGACCAACAACCAGAACGTCGTGCGGCTGATCGACTTCATGGAGAGCCGGGGAGAGGTGGCGGTCGCCGCTCGAGGTGAGCGCGGAGAACGGGTGTGGGACCTGGCCGAGCGCGTCTACCCCGAGACCGACACGGTGCCGATCGAGGACGCGCTGCGCGAGCGCGCACGGCGTTCCTTGCACGCGATAGGCCTGATGCGGCCGAAGGTCCACGACCTGGCCGGCATCGTCCGCAAGGACATCGAGCCGCCCGGAGAGCCCGCGGTGATCGAAGGGGTCCGCGGGAAGTGGTGCGTCGACCCCGACCAGCTGGATCGGTCGTTCCGTGGACGCACGACGCTGTTGTCGCCGCTGGACCGGCTGATCTTCGACCGGAAACGGATGGCCGAGATCTTCGAATTCGATTACCAGCTCGAGATGTACAAACCGAAGGCGAAGCGTCGCTGGGGCTATTACGCGTTGCCGATCCTGTCGGGGGACAGGCTGGTGGGGAAGGTGGACGCCACCGCCGAGCGGGAACGCGGAGCACTGGTCGTGCACGCCATACACGAGGACGAAGAGTTCTCGGGCACGTTGCGGCGCAACGTCGACCGCGAGATCGCCGCGCTCGCGGGGCTCCTGGGCCTGGTCGTGAGGCGCGGATAGCTGTGGATCCGTTCCTGAGGGTCACCGGATAACCGATACGGTTGGAGACGGTTGAGGCGAAACGTATAGACCGAGCGAGGCGACATGGTGCAACCGAGCCCCTACACACCGGGCGCGGTCGCGCGCGAAACCCCCGGTCGCAGCAGGCAGTTGGCCGAGATTTCGGAGCGGTTGGACATGATGTCCGCGACCGGGCGGCTGGTGTCGCGGATCCGGGTCGACCACGGCCCGCGCGGTGTGGGCAAGACGTCCTTGCTGCGACAGGTCGAACAGCGTGCGCATGCGAGAGACGCGGCGACCATCTGGGTGACTGCGGGGGAGTCGGCCGGTTTGGTGCCGGCGATCGCCGACGGTGCCGAACGCCTCGTGCGGCGCTGGCCGGTGAAGTTGCGCGAGCGGGTCGCAACCGCCCTGTCGCACCTGGAGTTGAAGGTGACCGGTGGCGTGCCCGGTGTGGCGAGCATCGAGGCGGCCTGGGGCAAGACCGGTGGTCGGCGTGCGCGTGGCGCGACCCGCGAGTTCGAGGATCTGCTGGTTGCCACCGTGGAGGTCGCGCAGGAGCGTCAGTTCAGCGGGTTGGTGTTGCTGATCGACGAGATCCAGGCGGCCGAACCGGCGAGCCTGCGCACGATCTCCTACGCGTGGCAGCACTTCCAGTCCGAGCGTCGCTTCCTCCCGGTGGCGCTCTTCGCGGCCGGTCTGCCGGAGAGTGTGAGCGTCATCAACGCCGCCGTCAGCAACTCCGAACGCTTCGCCTACCGGCAGCTGAAGGACCTGCCACCGGACGCGGCGGCCGTGGCGCTCGCGAACCCGGCCCGGGAGCTCGGTGTCGGCTGGAGTGCCGACGCCATCGATGCGGCGGTGCGGTATGCCGCGGGCTACCCGCACACGGTGCAGCTCATCGGCGAAAACGCCTGGCGGCACGCGGGTTTCCCCAACCCGGGGGCCACCATCCGGCGGGAGCACGTCGAGCTTGCGGCGGCGGATGTCGAGGAGGACATCCGTGAGCTGTTCACCGCGAGGCTGTCGAAGGTCACCCGTCAGGTCGAGCTCGAGATGGTGTTGGCGATGGCCCGGCTGGGCGACGGCCCGGTGCGACGTCACGACATCGCGGCTGCCATGGGCAAACCCACGGACGCTCTCGGCGTGCCGCGCGGCCGCCTGATCGGGGCAGGCATCATCACCGACAGCAGTCACGGGTATCTCGAGTTCACCGTGCCGGGTTTCGCGGCCTTCGTGCGTGAGGTGCACGACCTGGACGACCCGCAGGGCTGAGCCGGTCTCAGACCCGCGAGGTCCCGCGACGGTGCAGCACGCAGTCGCCGCACAGCCCGTCGGTCGCGCGATAGATCAGGCAGCAACTCGCCCGGCGGAATCCGGGACCGGTCCGCAGGTCGCCGCCGTCGATGCGAGGGTCGGTCAGCAGTTCATCGGCGGTCGTGCGTGCGGCGTCGACCAGCTCCGGTCGCGATGCGCGGAGCAGCGCGATCGTGCTGTTCGCTGCCGAGCCGAGGTTGCCCCACACGACGTGCGGGCTGACGCCATACAACGCCTGGATGCGGCCTGTGAGTTGCACGATCGCACTGTCCTGCAAGGGGTTCACCGGGTGCGGCGTGGCGGCGAAGGACAGCCGGAGCCCGCTTCGGGCGTCCAGCCGCCAGCGGATCGAGGAGGTGTGCAGGTCGAGGTGCCGTCCGAGTGCTCTCGCGCAGATATGGGCGGCGACGAGACGAGCGGCCAACCCGAACTGTTCGGTCGAGGCGGCGACCCGCGCGTCCACCTCGCCCCGGCCCGGGGTGGAGAGCGCGTCCCCGACGTGTTCGACGCGTTGACGCAGGGCCTCGTCGGTGATGCGCGTCGTCAGCGACTGCCACTCACCGGTCGGCGGCTCGGTGGGGTCGTGCAGGTCGAATGCGAGAGCGGGGCCGAGGCAGAACGGGTCGGTCATGCGGCGGCGATCCGGTCAACCAGTTGCAGCAGCGGATCGGGCAGGTGCTCGGGATCGAGCGCGGCCGACAGGGCGCCGGCGAGAAGTTCCTTGCGGCCGGATGCGACACCGCAGAACCGGTGCAGTTGCTCGGGCAGCGGACGGTCCTGCCAGGCGGGTTGCTGCCGCATGGTGGCGAGCTTCTGACCGAGGCCGAGCTGTTCGATGACGTGGACCGTCTGCGTGGCTCCGAGGGCGCGGATCAGCTCCTCCTCCAGGTCGGCCTGGCAGACGAAGAAGCCGTAGCCGGCCAGATCGCTCGGGTCGCGGACGGCACAGCCGACCTCACGGAGTGCGTGTTCCACGAAGCGGACCTCGGGAGCGTCGCAGAGCCCGAGGATCTCGAATTCGCTGCGGGCGTGGGTGAGTTCGAGGAGTTCGCGCTGCACGTTGGTGACGCCGCCAAGGTCGACGAGCTCCACGTCGTCCAACTCCAACTGCTGTGCCGCGGCTGCCGCGGTGACCGCGGCGATGTCACTCACGCCTTCGAGCAACACGACCTTCCGAACCCCGGCACGCACGTTGACACCTCCTGGCTGGTCTCACCGACTCTACGCAGCCTGCTCCGGGGCGCACTGTGCGTCGTCGGGTGCAGCGTTCGGGAAAGGCGGTTCGCACGGGCTATTTCGAGGTGTGGAAGCCACCGCTGCTGTAGAGCACCTGGCCGGTGATCCAGCCGCCGGCGGGGGAGAGCAGGAAGGTCACCAGGTCGGCGGTGTCCTGCGGGGTTCCGAGACGTCCGAGCGGAGTCTGCGCGACGCCGGCCTCGCGGATCTCGTCGTCCATCCAGCCGGTGTCGATCGGACCGGGATTGATGCAGTTCGCCCGGATGCCCGCACCTCCCAGTTCGATGGCTGCGGCGACGACGAGGCGATCGAGCGCGCCCTTACTCGTTCCGTAGGGGAGGTTGTATGCCGAGTGGTCGCTCGTGAGCGCGACGATCCGTCCAGCCTCGGCCTCTCGTACGGGCGAGGACAATTGCTCGGCGAACGCCTTGATCAGTAGCCAGTTCGTGCGGGCGTTGACCGCGTAGTGGCGATCCCAACTCTCGATGGTGGTGTCCAGTACGCCGCTGTTCACTCCTTCGGTGTGCGCGAGGACGATCGCGGTGAGGTCGTCACGACGGTTCGCCCGGCCTATGAGTGCATCGGGAACGGTCACGTCGGCGAGATCGGCCGAGATCACGTCGACCTCGGCCCCGTGAGTGCGACACTCCTGCGCGACGTCGGCGGGGTCGTCGCGCCCGTGCTCCTTGCCGAGACGTTCGTCATACGGCTGCCAGTGGTTGAGCGTGAGGTCCCAGCCGGCCGCCGCCAACGCGACGGCGAGACCCGCTGCGATACCTCGCCTGCGGCCGACTCCGGTGATCAGAACGGTTCCGTGCGACATGTGGCTCGTGTCCTTGTGGGTGCGTGGCGTGTGGTGCGACGGGCCCTTGGACGGTACGTCACCGGTTGGCACCTTCGCCGCTCGATTTTCGAATGCTCGGGTCGTGCTCGGCGGATAGCGTGTCCGGGTGGTGAGTTTCGTGAAGTCCGTGACATTCGACTGCTCGGACCCGCTGGCGGTCGCGGAGTTCTGGGCCGCTGCCCTCGGCTCGACCGTGGACGAGGACAGCACGTCGAGTCGGGCCTGGGTCGAGCCGCCCGGGTGGGGTGGGCCGACGCTGTGGTTCCAGCGGGTGCCCGAGCCGAAGGCTGCGAAGAACCGGCAACACTTCGATTTGCGCGCCGTCGGCCCGCTGGCAAAGGAAGTGCTGCGGCTCGAACGGCTCGGGGCCATGGTGATGCGCAGGTCAGACGATCTAGTCGTTATGTCCGATCCTGAGGGAAATGAGTTCTGTGTCGAGACCTGAGCGAGGGTCGTGCCGATGATGATGGGGATTCAGTTGCGACCGTTCCGGGTCCGCGATCTTCCGCAGTTGGAGCACTGGCTGCAGCCGGAGCAGGAGTGGCATCTGTGGGATGCTCCGTATTTTTCCAAGCCACCTCCGGCCGCCGTTGCTGCGCACGTTGCGCGTTTGAGCTCCAGGATCTCCGAAGGTGATTCCGAGCCGGACGAGTTCGCGATCGTCGACGACCAGGACGTGCTCGTCGGGCGAGCTGCCTGGCACTGGGAGCACGAGGCATCCAGCTGGGCGCGGTGCGGTCTCACGGTGTATGACCCGGCGGTGCGCGGGAAGGGCATCGGTGCGCAGGCGCTGCGGATGTTGACCGATGACGTCTTCGGGTCCTCGACCGCACACCGCCTCGACTTCGTGACGTGGTCCGGCAACATCGCCATGTGCCGGGTCGGTGAAAAGCTCGGCTGGACGAAGGAGGCCACGTTTCGCGAAGCTCGGGAGGTTCGCGGCATTCGTTACGACTCAGTGGTTTACGGCGTCCTGCGCGCTGAGTGGCTCTCCGTCGGGGTTCCCTGAGTAGCCCGGAGCGGTGCTGTGAACCTGGCGTCCCCTGAGTAGCCCGCAGCGGTGGTGTGAGCCTGGCGTCCCCTGAGTAGCCCGCAGCGGTGCTGTGAACCTGGCGTCCCCTGAGTAGCCCGGAGCTTGCGAAGGGCGTATCGAAGGGTCGCTCCCGGAGGCCGCCCGGGTGTGTTTGGGTTAGAAGGGTGGTGGTGGGTGAGTAGGTGTAGGTCCTGCGCCCCGTGAACGCGGGCGTCCAGGGCGGTGGCGAACCTGACCCGGTCTCGGGCGGCGGTGATCGTGGACCCGGTCAACAACTGCACCTCGTGGACGACTGCTTGGCAGGCGGCTTTGCGGTGGGCGGCGACCTTGGCCGCGTACCGGGGGTCGTCGGCGCCCACCCCGTGGTGGGCGGTGATGTCGGCGACCAGGGCCGCGGTCGCGTCCACCAGGGCCGCGTCGGCGAACGATTTCACCTTTTCGGCGGCCTGGATCAGGTCACCCAGCCGCTCCCGAGACACCTGCCCGGTATCGGTATCGGTGTGGGTGTCGGTGGTGATGGTGACGCGGGCTGGCTGGGCGCGATCGGTGTGCTCGGTCAGGGCGGTGACCGCATCCGCGATCGGTCCGGGTAGCCCGGACACGTCCACCCACCGCGGGTCGCTCGTCATGGCCGGTCACCCCTTCCCGCCTTGCCTGAG
This sequence comes from Flexivirga oryzae, assembly GCF_014190805.1. NCBI lineage: Bacteria > Bacillati > Actinomycetota > Actinomycetes > Micrococcales > Dermacoccaceae > Flexivirga > Flexivirga oryzae. The sequence continues at coordinate 1,776,519 of NZ_JACHVQ010000001.1, forward strand.
CTGCTGTTCTAGGACCGAGTCTAGGGGTGAGCACCGACAACCCCTTCGCGGCGAAACCATCACAAGCACAGCCGGTTCCGACCTCTACCGCGTGTCCTCGCGGGGTCTCGATACGGCTCCGCTAGCGCTCCGCCTACTCGACCCGCGCGGGTGCGACCCTTCGATACGCCCGTCGCAGGCTCCGGGCTACTCAGGGATCGCAGGGTCTTCGCCCGTCGCAAGCTCCGGGCTACTCAGGGATCGCAGGGGTCTTCACCCGTCGCAAGCTCCGGGCTACTCAGGGATCGCAGGGGTCTCGATACGGCTGCGCTAGCGCTCCGCCTACTCGACCTGCTTGCGGGTGACCGCCGGGCAACGCTCGGTGAGCGGGCGAGGTTCAGCGGGACGATTCGGGCCGGTAGTAATCGGCCATCAGCTCCGTCGCCCACTCCGGTTGCCGCACCTCGCCACGGGGGCCGAATTCGCGCATCCACGGCTTCATGTCCAGGATGGGCGTCCCGTCGATCGCGTCCAGGCCTTCGACCACCAGCGCACGGTGCTCGACCGAGATCAGCGCGCAACGGCTCACCCCGAGCCGATTTGGGCGCCGCTTGCCGCGCTGGCCGAAGATGCCGACGAGCGGCCAGTCGCTGCGATTTCGCGGATGCCGCGCTGTGGTCTCCACCGATCCCGGGTCGACGCGATCGAAGAGGTAGACGATCTCGAGATGGCTGAAATCCTCCAGGCCCGAAAGGCTTTCCGCGTCATACTCTTCCGCGAGTTCGATACGGCACTGGGCACCGCCCCAGAAGTCATCCTCTGGGTCGGTCCGGCCGAGGCGTACGTGTGCGATGGGGGCGACGGTGATATCCACATGGCGATCCTGCCACCCCGCAGCGTCGTAGGCGGGCTACGGTGGCGCCATCCAACGGGAGTCCGCACGATGCGTGGGCTGAGAGGGTGGTAGCCGGCCACCGACCGTCGAACCTGTCCGGGTCATGCCGGCGAAGGAAGGAAGCTCGGTGGCTACTGCCATACCTGAAACACGCGCGTTTACAGCAAGTTCCGAACTCTCGCGGGCGCGTCGGCGCGCACGCGCAGCATCGCTCGTCGGCAGCACCGTGGAGTGGTACGACTACTTCGCGTTCGCGACAGCGTCCGCCCTTGTCTTCGGAGACGTCTTCTTCCCATCGGCGCAGCGCCTCAGCGGCACCATGCAGTCGTTCGCGGTGCTCGGCGTGGGATTCGTCGCCAGACCGATCGGTGGCCTGGTCCTCGGCCGGCTCGGTGACCGTTACGGACGCCGGCGCGTCCTGCTCACGACACTCTGGACGATGGGGCTGGCGTCGACGGCCATCGGGGTGTTGCCGACAGCAGGCCAGGTGGGTTCGCTCGCACCCGTTCTGCTCGTCGTGCTGCGTCTGGTGCAGGGATTCGGAGTGGGCGGTGAGTGGGCCGGTGCGGCACTGGTCGCCGTCGAGAACGCACCCGCCGATCGCAAGGCCCGGTGGGGAAGCCTGCCCCAGATGGGTACGGCCCTCGGCGCAGTTCTCGCAACAGCGGTGTTCGTACCGGTGTCGACGCTGTCCGACGCCGCGCTCCAGACGTGGGGATGGCGCGTGCCGTTCCTGGCGAGCTCCGTCGTGCTCGCGATCGGCGTGTGGATCCGGGCCGGGATCCTGGAGACCGTCGACTTCCAGGCCCTGGAAAGCACCGGCGCGATCTCACCAGCCCCGATCACCGAGTCCGTCCGCTCGGATCGAGTGCCCTTGCTCCTGTCGGTCGGGATGCGGTTGGCCGAGAACATGTGGGGCTACTTGGTGCTCGTCTTCGCCTTGTCCTATGTGCCGCGGGCGGGTCACTTCGACCGCGACGTGGCCCTGGTCGCCGTCAGCTCGAGCGTGCTGGCTGGGGTCGGATGCTATTGGGGCGCAGCGCTGCTCGCTGACCGGGTGGGCCGGCAGAGGGTCTTCGTCGTGGGTGCGGTCTTCGGGATCGGCTTCGCGTGGCCGTTCTTCCAGATGTTGTCCAGCGACTCCCTGGTCATCGTCTGGGTCGCCCTGTTCCTCGGCTGGGGGATCGCGAGCGGAGTCAACTTCGCGATCGAACCTGCCTGGTTCACCGAGCTGTTCGGCAGAAGCACCCGCTACACCGGTCTGTCGTTGGCGTACAACGTTGCCACCATGCTGTCCGGATTCACGCCGTTCATCGCGACCGCGTTGCTCCGGTGGGGTGGCGGAGCGCGCCCGATCGTCGCCCTGCTGGTGTTGCTCGGTCTGCTGTCGCTCGGGAGCGCGTTGCTGGCGCCGGACCGGTATGGCGCCGGACGGCCGCCGGCTAGGAGGCGTTGAGGGCGCGGGCGATCATCTGGTGGCCCTGCTCCTCGAATGGCTCGTCGCCGATGAGGTGTGCCCAGACCGCAGTGTTGATCGCCTCGCGCAGGCGTTCCCGGAACCAGGCGCCGGACTCGCGGGGATCCGCGCCATACCCCTCGACGAACGCCGCCTCGCGCGCCGGGTCCTCGCGAAAGTCTCGTGCTTCCAGGCGAGTCCAGTCGGCCAGGACCGACCGCAGGGCAGCGCGTCCGAAGTCGATGACGCTGATCCGGCCATCGTGCACCAGCCAGTTGCGCGGCTGCCAGTCGCCGTGTGTGGGCACCAGTGCCACCGGTTCGTCCGGCCAACCCATCACGATGCCGCGCAGTTCGGTCTCCAACTCCGGGGAGATGCGGTGCTCCTTGTCCAGATTCTGCAAGATCTTGGCGTTCTCCCGGGCCTCGTACGACGCGTCGATCACAGCGGGCTGGCCGTGCAGTATGGCGAGCAGCTCACCGGCTTGCCGAAAGGTGTCCGGGTTGCGCTGTGCGTCGGAGCCGAGGACCAGGTGACCCGGCAGGTATTCCGTGACAACGATCTTCGCGGACCGGTCACCGGCAACGAGTCGTGGTGCCCGACCAAGCGCGACCCATGGTGCGAGCCATTGTTCATGGGCGTCGAGTTCACGTGCGATGTGGTGATTGGTTTCGCCGTCCGCCTTGACGACGAAGCGCTGCCCTTGAGACTCGACCTCGAGGACGACGTTGTCGACCAGTCCCCAGCTGTGGTCACGAACAACGTGGAGATCGGGCAACCACTCCCGGAGGAGGTCGCGCTGCGTGTCCGTGAGTGTCGACAGAGAGCGGTCCATCGTTGAGACGGTAGCGTTGCCGTAATGCGAAACAACACTCGACGCCGCGTGGTCACGGTGGGTGTCGCCGCAACTGCACTGGTCCTGGCCGCATGCTCCAGCAGTGGTTCGGGCGCCGCGTCGGTGTCGTCACCGATGTCCACGCCGGGCACTGCATCGACGACGCCGCGGACCACCGCACCGAAAGCAACCGCGCCGACAAGCAGCGCGCCTGCTGCACGGCGCGACCCACTGACCGGTCTCGCGCGGAACGGTAACCCGGTCATCGCCGTGAAGCTGGAGAACACGGCCGCCGCCATGCCGCAGTTCGGCCTGTCGGCAGCGGATCTCGTCTTCGTCGAAGAGGTCGAAGGCAGCTTGACGAGGCTGATGCCGGTCTACCAGTCACGTTTTCCACGGCGCGTCGAACCGGTCCGGAGCGTGCGCAGCACCGACATCGATCTCCTCCCGATGTTCGGTAAACCGCTGCTCGTCTACTCCGGGGTCGCCTCGCAGGTCCGGCCCAAGCTCAGCAATGCCTCGATCACGTTGGACTCCCAGGGGACGCGCGATCCGGGGCGGGTCGCGCCGCACAACCTCTACTTCGACCTGGCCGCGCTCTCGAAGCGCAAGGGGCTGCCGACATCCCGCGACATCGGATTGCGGTTCGGCTCGGCCACCCGCCTGAAGACGGCTACTCGGGAGACGCAGTTCACGGTGCAGATCGGGGGCGACCGGTTCTCGTTCTCCTACAAGGCAAACCGCTACCTGCCGAGCTGGAACGGTCGCGCATACACCGACAGTGGCGCTGGCGGTCAGCAGGTCACCGCCAGCAACGTGCTGGTGCTCAAGACCCGCACCGTGTCCGACGGTTACAAGGACCCGGCGGGAACCCCCGTGTACAAGACCGTGTCCGTCGGGAAGGGCTCCCTCACCCTCTACCGTGACGGCAGACGGGTGACCGGCACCTGGGATCGGACCGCGAAGAACAATCCGTTCAGGCTGCGCGACGACCGGGGTCGGCAACTGCAGCTTGCGCGGGGCAAGACCTGGATCCTGTTACAGAGCTGACGTGGACACGACCGATGCAGTGATGACCGACGCGGAGCGGGAGGCGCTCGGCCGCGCTCTCACACAGTCGCCGTTCATGCACCTGCGCGGCGGCGCCGGCTTCGGCTGCATCTCCTGGTTGCTCGCGGGCGGCCTGCTCACGGTCGTGCTGGGGAGCACGTGGAACCAGGCGGAACCCAACCGACCGCTGGTGAATTGGCCACTGGTTGCGGGTGGTTGGATTGCCGTCGTCATCGCAGTCTGCGCTGCCGGGTTCTACCTGTCGAGGCTGGCCAGCTTCTTCCGCAGTGTCCGGGCCTGGTCGACGGCCGAGGTGACCCAGCGGGCGCGGATCTTCACGCCGCCGAGCCCTCTCGAGACCACCTTGTCCACGTTGTCCGTGCAACAGGGGACCGGTCCCGGCGTGACCTGGGCGTTGGGTGCCGCCCTCATGCCCCCGTGCGGGCTGGTCGCGGCTCCGCTCTGCCTGGTGGTGATCGGCATCATTACCAGTGACTGGCGTTCCGGGCAGACCACCCTGTCCGGCTTGCAGCAGGTCGAGTTGGCCGGTGCAACAGTGGGATCACTCGTCGTCAGTTCGATCTTCGTGGTCGTCCTGGTCGGCTTCCAGAAGGCCGGCATGCGGCTCCGGCGACTGCACGCGGAGCACTGAGTCAGCGTCCGGGTTCCGGCATACGCAAGAACATCGAAACCCCTAGGGCGATCGCAGGAAGCACGAGCAGGACCGTCAACGCCATACGCAGACTGGTCGCGTCCGCGAGCCAGCCGACCAAGGGGTTGGCGAGCCCGCCGATGCTGACGGCGAGCCCCACCGTCACTCCGCTCGCGGTGCCGATCCGATTCGGCAGATAGTTCTGGCCGAGTAGGACGAAAACACTGAACGGGAGATACGTCGCGATACCGGTAACGGCGACGCACACCATCGCCATCGGGGTGGACGGCGCCAGGAGTGCGCCGGACAGAGCGGGGATCGCCAGTGCGAAACCGCTGCGAATACTCACGATCGGACTGAACCGGTCACCCAGCCAACCTCCGACCAGGGTGCCGAGGGCACCGGTCACCAGGAAGACGGTGAGCGCGGCGTTGCCCGTTGCCTTGGACGTCCCGAGCTGATTGATGAAGTAGAGCGAGACGAACGACGTCACGCCGAAGAAGAAGATCGATCGGACGATCACGATCGCTGTGAGTGTCGAGAAGGCGCGCCAGTCGTCGTCACCGCTGGGCAGTCGCGACTTCGAGCGGTGCTCCTCGCGCTGGTCGAGGGTGCGGCCGAGGGTCCGCGACAGGATCAGCGCCATCACGATCGCGGGCAGGACCAGCAAACCGGTGCCGTGCACCCCGAGCCAGAGCAGCACGGGTGTGGCGACGAGGGTCCCCAGTGCATAACCGGCGTTTCCGCCGAGCGCGAAGACACTCATCGCGGTGTTGCTGTTGCCCGCCGCCTGCCGGGCGCCGCGGGCGGCCTCCGGGTGGAAGGCCGCGATGCCGAGACCGGACAGGGCGACCACCAGCCAGGTGAGGATGTATGACGGCATCAGCCCCGCCAGGGACGCGCCGACGCCGGCGAGCAGCATTCCTGCCGGCACCATCCAGCGACGCGAGCCGCGGTCGGCGAGCACCCCGAAAGCCGGCTGCGCCACGGAGCTGAGCACGGTGGCTGCGAGGGTGATGCCCGAGATCGCGGCGTAGCTGTAGTGCCGCTGGGACACCAGGAACGGCAACAGCGCAGGTATGACGCCCTGGTAGAAGTCGTCCACCACGTGCGCGCCCGCGACCAACGCCACTCCGCGGACATTGACGGGCGTCTTCTGGTGCACCCTTCGACGGTAGAGGTGGTGGGTGCCGTAGTCCTGGCTGTATAGGTGAGTTCCGACAGCGTTTGCCGATGAGTTTCGACAGCACCCCGGGCTGCAGCGGGCCCGAAATGTAGGTGACTTTCGGCAGCACCATTCCGGTGGCGGCTGCTTGGACGACCTGTGCATGGCGCGAAACAGTGACACGTACGCGGGTAGGATCACCGCCACGACGATGGCTACTGACACGACCAACGTCGCGGTCCGGGGCATACCGGGGGGACAACTGGTGGATGATGAAACCTCAGATCTCCGTTGCCAATCTTAAGGGTCGATGCGTGGGTGCCTGGGTGAGGATTTGTATTCGTTGTCTGCAAGCAGCGGCGGCCGTGATGCTAGGAGCGACCCTGTACGGGTTGGGGGTCAGCTGGTCCGAGTCGGCCAACGGCCCTGTGACGCAGCCCGATTTCTCGAGCCGGGTCGGTACCTTTGTCGCTTCAGGAGCGTTGCTCTTTTTGCCGGTTCTTGTGCTGTCGGGCATCGTGCTTCTAGGCGCCATGCTGTCGACGAAGGTGGCGGATCGGCTCGCGGCAGGCCCTGAGCCCCAGACCTCTGCACGGTGGCAGAGCGCTCAAATCGAGACTGGGGTGCTTTCGGCCGTTTCGCTGGCTATCGGCGCCGTGATTGTCGTCGCCGGTTTGATCGGGGTTTCGGCGCCGCATAGTGACGTTCCGGCCGAGCAGCTGCGGAGTGCAGCGATCGGTTCCTTGGCGTGCGGCAGTGCGACGGTGTTGCTTGCGGTGGCGGGCCTGGCCGTGTGGTGGTCCGAGGCGGCCGCGCGACGGTCGGCAGCGGCACGCCGACTGTCAGCCATGGCTAGCGACAGATTCGATGCTCCCAGCAGCACGACCGGCCAGCGGTAAGCGGGCCATGTCCTGGCCGTAACTGGCTGAATCATGTCTCGCAGGAACTTCCACCCTTTCCCCCGTATTTGGAGGTAGTGCGCGTATTATCACGCCCGCACGATGCAGCAACTTTGCGGCATCAATTTCGAAGGGGAACAGGGGATTCATGAAGATTTTACGACGCATAGGCCTGGTCACCGGCCTGCTCGGCATTAGCAGCGTCATCGGCCCGGTCGCCACAGCTCACGCGGAAGTACCGCAGCACGCAACAAATGTGATCAGAAACTACACGGCCTCGACTTCGAACGTCGGCCAGTGCGGCCGCGCCCTCTCGGCCCGGGTCGGTGCGTGGTCGTGCCCTGATGCCACCGGGAGGAACCAACGCCCGGGAGGTGTCCCCGGCATCGATACCACCACCCTCCGGGGGCGGCGGGTGGTGTAGCACCAGTGGCGATGCGGAGGCGTGTTACAACGAGAGTAGGACCGTCGCAACGGTCGATGGCAACGGTAACTATGGGTACGGGTCGAAGGTCCTTGGGGAAGTACACATGCACGTCACATTTTCCTTGAACGGCCACCGCGTGACCTCGAAGAGCAGCATCTCCCCTACCCACTCCGTCGAAAACTTTCTCTTTCAATCACAGTTGCTTCGTACAAGTTCCGGGGCTGAAGGGGCATCAGCCACGCACGTCGGTACAGAGATCGAATCCAAAGAGACGACGATCGCTGGCGGCAAGTCGTATTCGTGGAATGCCCCTGGTCTGTACAACAACACGTACCGCTACTACGCGGGCGAAGTGGGCGGCAGCTGGGAGGTGAGCGGCTACCCAGGGTTCTGGTGGATGAACCTCCGCTCACCGATCTGGCACTGCGCGAGTTCGACGTCGGCTTGCTACTTCGAATGGGACCTTCCGGCAGATGCGGCAGATGGTGGATACAACGCGTAATGAAGTCAGGACGTACCCGTTGCCGCGCACCGGGCATGTGCTCGACCGGGACGCTACGAACGGTCGGTATCGAATACGTCCTGCCGAGTCGTCTACCCAGGACTCGGCCGACGAGTCCTGGGTAGACGACCCCACGGACCTGTTCATCGGCGACGTCATCGTGGAGGAGCAGGGCCGCCGGATGGCCATCGCAGTCGGCGTCAGCGCGCACCCGCCCAGGTTTAGGGCACGAGTAGGGCACCGCGGTTGGCAGCCCTACGACGTCATATCCGACGGTCAACTCTGGGTTGCCGTGTACCCGTGGGAATGCACCCAGATCACCGTAACCGTCAACGGCGCCGCATCAGAGTTCGACCGCCCTCGACGCCGCTTCCGGCAGCGATAGCCTCGCAAGTCCTTCAGTGAGGTTTCTCACCAGTCTCTCGTCGCCTCTGGCGGGGCGGCCCGGCCGGGCCGAAAATGGTGTTTCCGGTCGCCCCCTGATGTCGGCAGCTCTTCGGTCCCCCGAGGCCGTTCAGCAGTCTGGCACTCGGAGCCGCGTGTGGGCCTTCAATGTCGCCGTCGAGCACGAGGACTAGATTCCGCTTCCCTTTGCGGCTCCTGCGGACGACCGGGCACCTCAGGTCTGCGTCGCCGAGGGTGCTCGCCCGTCACGAGCAGCGGCGGTCAAGTCCTACGGCACGCGCAGGCCGGACTCAGCGGAGACGCTCACTGACATCCAATCGGCTACATGCCCAGGTGCTGTTGAAACTCATCGGCAAACGCTGTCGGAACTCACCTACACGGCCATAGTCCGCTGCGGGTCCCGAAGACTGCTCAGCGTGCGGCGCGCAGCACGTCGAACTCGCAGCCGGGGGAGTCCGGGTCGAAGCCGTGCTCGATCAGCCAGCGTGCCGCAAGCAGGCTGCGCGCCGACCACCAACCGCGTATGACGTCGAGGTCGACCGGAGCGCCATATCCGGTCAATAGGTCGTGGAGGCGTTCTTCATGGCCGAGAGTCAGCGTCGCGAGATCGTAGAGCGGGTCGCCCTGGGCGCCTTCCGACCAGTCGAGCACACCGGTGATCTCCTCGTTGTCGTCGACGAACACATGCGCGATCTGCAGATCGCCGTGGGCGAATGCCGGCGTCCACGGGCGGAGCGCGGCCTCGGCGACCTTGCGGTTGCGTGAGACGAGCGCGGCCGGGAGTACGTCGTGCGCGATCAGCCAGGAGCACTCCTGGTCGAGTTCCGCTGCGAGCTCGTCGTGACCCGGGGCGGTCCACGGTGGCAGCGGTGCCTCGTGCAGCTTTCGTATGGTGGCGCCGGCCGCGACCCAGGCCGCCGGAGGAGCGCTCAACGGTTCACCGAGCTTTCCGAGCGGCTTCCCGGGAACCGTTGCGAGAGCGAGCACGGAGGGCTGGTGCCAGAGCACCTGCGGTGTCGGGATAGGTGCGAGATCCATTGCGATGATTTCGTGTTCGATCCGTGCCGGATCCGCGTCGACCTTGAGAAACACGTTGCCCACACGCAGCGTGGTCCGCTCCGAGTGCGCGACGACGATCTCGATCTCAGGCACGCCAGCAAGCATACGGATCGCAATGGCATACTTGTGGCATGTCTCGCATACGACTCAGCACCACGGTCGACTCGGACCTGTTGGACTCTGCGCGTCGCCTCCGGTCCGGCCTCACGGACGCGGCTCTCATGGACGAAGCCCTGACGTCGCTGCTCGCGAGTCACCGTGCCGCAGAGATCGATGCGAACTATGCCGCGTACGACGAGCATCCACTCGACGAACCCGATGAGTGGGGTGACCTGGCATCGTTCCGACGCAACGTCGCAGCCTCGTGAATGCCGTGCCCCGGCGTGGCGAGGTGTGGTGGTGCGAAATGGCCGAGATCGGACGTAGACCGGTCGTCGTGCTGTCGCGGGACGCGGTGATTCCCCGACATCGTCGGGCACTCATCGCGCCGTGCACCACAACCATCCGCGGGTTGGTGAGCGAAGTCGTCCTCGAGCCGGAAGACGATCCGATCCCGCTGCGATCGGCGGTCAACCTCGACTCCGTCGAAAGTGTGTCGCTCGCGGTGCTGGTCGAACGGCTCGGACGCCTCAGTGACAGCAGAATGCGGCAGGTGTGCGAGGCCCTTTCGGTCGCTGTCGACTGCGGAGGTTGAGCGTCCGGGGAGTGCACTTGAGTTTCCTGGAACTAGCTCGCTCGATCCGTCCGCAGTTTCGGTCTGGAGAAGACCTTGATTAAGGTCTTAAAGTTTGTACTATTGACGCGTGAGAACGTTATCGATCAGCGCGGCGAAGGCGAAGCTGAACGAGCTCGTTGACGACGCCGCACGCACGCATGAGCACGTCACGTTTACCAAGAACGGTGCGCCGGTGGCCGTCATGATTTCTGCGGATGAGTGGGAGTCGATTCAAGACACGTTGTTCTGGCAGTCTCAGCCCGGGATCCGCGAAGACCTCGCGCAGGCCGACGACGACACTGCCACCAGCAACACTGTCAGCGCTGACGACCTGCGTACCCGGTACGGCTTGCCGCCGGTGCGATGAGCGATGAGCGGTTGTGGCGCGTCGAACTGACATCGCCAGCAATCCGTGATCTAGGCCGGATCCCGCCTCGGTACGCCAGCGCGATCGTCGAGTTTCTGACCGCAGTCCTGCCGATCGACCCGCCTCGCATGGGCAAGCCGATGCACAACGAACTCGAAGGTCTTCAGGGAGCCCGGCGTGGTGACTATCGCGTGCTGTACCGGATCGATCAGGAACAAAATGCCCTGTTCGTGATCCGGATCGACCACTGTGGACGTATTTACAGGACTCGATGAGCCGAATCCGAGCCAGGGTCGCGGGCTCGACGCTCTTGTTCCTTGTGGTCTTGGTAGCTGGGTCCGCCCTCGCGTGCGCCGGTTGTGTCACTAGTAGTAGTGGAGACCCTGCGTATCAAGGTTGGTCGTATTCGACTTGAACCCGTGGAACGGCGCGTCGCGGGCTGTATTCTCGGCTATACTCCGAGTATGTCCAAAGTGATGGTTTCACTGCCCGATGATCTCCTGGCTGAGCTGGACGCGGAGGTGAAGCGTCGCTCGACGAGTCGCAGCGCGCTTCTTGCTGCGGCCGCCAGGCGGGAGCTCAAGCGTCGTGATCCGGCGGACCTCGCGAGTGCGGTCGAGCGATCGGAGCGTCGCTTTCAAGATGCCGGCAGCTTCGAGTCGGCAGACGTCGTGCGCGCAGACCGAGACGAGCGTCGATGACCAGCCTTCTGGTCGACACCTCGGTATTGATCAAGTGGTTTCACTCGGAGGGGGAGAGCGAGCTCGCTGAAGCACGGGCGATCCGGGACTCACACGTCCACGGCGATCTCGATGCGCACGTGCTGGACCTGGCCATATACGAGGTTGGCAACGTCCTGGCGCGTGCGCTGAGGTGGGGGGCAGACGACGTTGCGGATCAGTTGGACGACCTCGTGGCGATCGTCGGCTCGCCGTTGGTGATGTCACAGGACTGGCTGCATGACGCCGCGCGGCTCGCAGATACGCACAGTTTGTCGTTCTACGACGCCAGTTGGGCTGCCACCTCCGTAGCGCTGAAGATCCCTCTCGTTAGCGCTGACCGGCGGCTGCTAGCTGCCGGTCTTGCTGAAACGGCATCTGAAGTCGCGGAGAGGCTGCGTCTCAGCACGTAGCGCACCCGACCGCTGGTGTGCCGAGTCGTAGGTTCGGCTACTACTGGACAGCCTGCGTATCAAGTTCCGGCGTATTCGGCCGAATAACTCGCTCGCTTGCAGGGCCAGCGCTGGCTAGATTCACTGGATGTCGTCAGTCGAAGATGGACTCCGATGCACGTGCCAGGACTGCACATGCGGGAACGAAGCCGACATCGACCTCGGCCGTGGCCCGATTTGTGGTTGCTGCGCCGCTGACTGTCCGGACGTGCATGGCGAGGGAGGCAAGACCTGGCGCAGGGGCTACTGGGTTCGCCCCGTGCCGTGGCGGCTGGGGTGGGAACTGCACGTGGACGGCGTCGGCGTGACCCAGTGTGCCGAACTCGCTGACGCAGAGGCGACCGCTCGCGACTATCTGGCCTCGTTGGGGCGCAGTGACGCCCGGACGGCGCGAATCCATGTTCTTCAACCGGTAAAGCCGTCGACGGACTGACCGCGGGCGTTCTGTGGTGTCGTACTTGATCATCTGGTCGTACTGCTGGGCGATCAGATCCCACCGGATCGGGCCAGGACCTTCGTTGAGACACCGGGCGGGGCAGAGGACAGCCGCGCCTCGAATGGCTCGTCTGATGCGATATGCAGACTGATACTTGACATAATGTAGATTATCGGCGCATAAATAGGACGAATCGAAACACATGGCACGGCCCAGTTCGGCCGGTACGTGAGTGAACCAGTTACTGGAGGGCTCACCCGTAGTGATGCCGACAAGCTGCGATGCGAATCTCATTCTCTGCCAGCTTGTACACGAGGCGATGCTCATCTGTGACACGTCGCGACCAGTAACCTGCGAAATTGTGCTTGACGGCCTCCGGTTTTCCGATCCCGTCATTGCCATTTCGCTGAATGTCCGCGAGTAACTGGTTGATTCGTTTCAGAACCCTGCGGTCCTGCGCCTGCCACCACAGATAGTCATCCCAGGCGTTCTCATCCCAGATGAGCAGCACGTCAATCTGTGTCGATCAGCTCGTGATGCTCGCCGTGCCCGGACTCCAGGCGCTCTATGGCGTCCAGCAAGCGGCGCGCGTTCGCCGGCGATCGCATGAGGTAGGCCGTCTCCTTGAGCGACTCATAGTCGTCCAACGACACGATGACTGCTGGCTCGTGTCCGGCCCGCGTGATGACCACCTCTTCCCGGTCGTTCACGACCGAGTCGAGAACCTCGGCGTACTTCGCGCGCGACTCTGTGTAGCTCATGGTTTTCATAACCACCTCCGTACAGAGAACTGTACGCATCGGCCGTTGCGTGTCGCAAACACGTCAAGCCGCTTGTCTCACTTGAACACGTCCCCCAGTGCAGTTTTATAGGACTGATCCGCCAGTCACACGGACGTGTCACAAACCGAAACGCCTTCGGCTCGCCAGGCCGCGAGCAGGCGCTTGTCGCCGGATGCGGCGACGAGTTCGACGTCGTTCACGGCGATTGCCGCCGCACAATGGGTGGCGTCATAGCCGCGAAGCCCGTGCAGGATTGCCAACCTCGCAGCCTCGGACATCAGTTCGCCACTGAGTTCGATCACGTCAAACGCGGGCCAGAGTTCGTCCAAGACGCCACGCCCTGCGGTGGCGTCGGCCTCGGAAATCCGACCGATGCGCTCTGCCATCGCTACTGCTGCAACGGCTTCGATGTAGCCGAGCCTCGTGCAGGCAACGTTGTCGGCACCATCCCAAAGTTCGCCGCATACCTCCGAGGTCGGCTCATCGATCAACAGCGGCACGAGCGCCGACGTGTCGAAATAGATGATCACCTGCGCTGGTCGTCGACGAGATCACTCACCGCTGCTGCGGTCTTGATCGGCGCTGGACGTGGCCCCTTCCGACGGACCGCTGGTGTCACCTTGCCGTCGGAAACAAGCTGCTCCAACTTTGTCGGGACACCGATTGGAACGATCCGTGCAACAGGCCGACCGTGGTCTGTGACGGTGATCGTGTGACCCTCACGCACAGACGCCAGGTGGCGGCTGAGTCCGTCACGTAGCTCTCTCACGCCGATATCCATGGCGACTCCTTGTGGCGATATCGAGTACCCATCAATATCGCCATTTTCGCACGGTTACTCCCCCGCAACAACCGAGATCCGACCCTTGATGTCCCGAAATCCAAGCCCCGACTTCAGCTCGCCACCAGAACACAGGGCTCGGGATGCGTCGCGGCCAGTGCCCGGTCAAAGGTCGCCAGTCGCGCTGAACGAGCTCGGATGTCTCGCAGGTACTGCGCCCGATCCAACGTGAGTCCGATGTCCGCGAGAGCACGTTCGCCGGCCCTGTAGTACCAGTGCTCGGTGTCCACCAGCACGCCGTCGTGATCGAAGAGGATGAACTTCTTGCGCTGCGGCATTCGGCCGGATCCGCTGGTCACTCGAAGCGATCGGTGAGGGCGGCGACCTCCTCGAACTTCTTCTTGACCTCGGGCAGCGTCGCCGCGCCGTCGCGATACGACTGCTTCGACATGTCGACATCGCCGAACCGCAGCCGGCCGGAGTCACTGTCGATGACGTCGGCCACCAGCAGTTCGCCTGTCTCGCAGTCGAATCCGCACTCGATCTTGAAGTCGATGTAGGTGCCGCCCTGCTGCTTCCAGGCACTCTCGATGGCTTCGAAGGATGAGACGGTGAGGACCCGGAGCTTCGCCAAGAGGTCTGGCGTGACGTCGGAGTACCGGCTCTCCCCCAGCACCTCCTCGCCGATCAGATCACCGGGTTTCGCCTCGGCCCCGATGGCTGCCGCAGCCTTGGCGTTGGGGACGTAGCGTCGCAGCACGCCGTCGTCGAAGTCGAACTCCAACAGCGGATCGTGGTGGGCATCGTCCTTCTCGAAAACCTCGAAGGCCAGTTCGTCGAGCCGAGCACCGTCGGTCAGCTCCGGGAAGCGATCGCGGAAACTGCCACTGGCATAACGACGGGCAACGAGCTCCAGGGGAATCATCTTCACCTGTCGGGCCCGGAACGCAACGTCGTCGACACCCTCCACGAAGTGGGTGGGTATGCCGTGACGCTCCAACAGCCGAAACACATTGGCAGTCGTACGTGTTGACGCCGCGGCCTTGCCCTGGAGCACGTCGTGCTTGGCGCCATCGCCGGCCGTGATGTCGTCCTTGCTGCGCACCACCACTTCCCCATTGCCGGCGTCCTCGATGACTTTGGTCTTGCCTTCGGCCACGATCCGCGACAGGCGCGCCCACGCCGTCTGCTTCGTGACCCCGAGCGCCCGGCCGATCTCGGTCCACGAGCGACCCTGCGCGCGGGCCATCGTGACAAGTTCATCCATCTTCGACTCGATCGCCCGCACGTGAGCCGAACCGGCGTGCACGAACAGCAACGGATCTGCCACCCCGTCGAGTTCGGACAGGTCCGACGGGAGCGAGAAGTGGACGGTCCACGGCGCGCTGGTGAACTCCGGTGGTGCGGCGTCGCCATACAAGACATCGGCGCCCTGCAAGCCCATCACCCAATCGGGTTGACTGTCGGTTGTCGTGGCCTCATGACTCATGCGCCCAGATCCCTTCGTCAGCAATTACTGACGTCAGTATTTCCTGACGATCTGATCCCGTCAAGATCCAGGGTTCTCGTGGACCTACGGGTGCAACAACGACCAGTGGCCCTCGGAGATGACTTCCGTCTCGCCGTCCACGACTGCGATGGCGGTCTGGTCGTCCATCGCGTATGCCGGGCCCGAGATGCCGGCAGCCCACGCTTCGGCCTCGGCCATCGAGTTGCCCGGCATACCAGCCGAAGCCAGATGCGGGCAGATGGAGAAGTCGACGACGCCGAGGGTGCTGTCGTCACCGGATGGTGGTCGCCACTGGATGAAGTCCTCCCCCACCCGCGGCGTCATCACCATGCTCCCCGCGCTGAGCCCGACCCACACCGTGTCCGTCAACGACGGGAGCAACTCCGCTAGACCGGACTCCCGCATCCAGTGGCACAGGTAGAGCACGTCCCCGCCTGCCGCCAACAGAACATCCGTCTCTCTAACCATCGGCATCCACCGCTCGGACTCGATGCTCGGCAGCGCCGTGAGCTCCAGGACGCCGACCGACTTCCACCCCAGATCGACCATCGGGTTCGTGGACCTCCCACTGATGAAGTCCCACACCCTCGTCCCCGGCCCGACCGCCGGGTGACCGTACATCGCGGTCGGGATGCACAACGCCGTGCACTCGCTGATCGACTTACCCACCATGTCGACCAGCGCGCTGCGGATGCTGTCGTTGGTCACTCCCCCGGACGTCAACAACAGTTTCACGACGGCTCCTCCTTCGTCTCGACAAGGCAAGGCTCGTAACCTGCCCGCGAATCCAGTGCCCCAGTCCAACCATGCGGGGTCACGACATACACATCCCCGTCAATGGCACCGCGAAAGTGATTGCTGTAGCGCCATGCACGGAACCACTCGAACTCTCGCCTGGCAGGGACGACGTAGCCGTCACGACACACCACGGTGACCAGGATGTGGCTGATTCCACCATTCTCGGCCCCCAGTGACCCTCGGTCGGGCGCGATCTCCTCGGCGATACCCCGGGCTAAATCGCTGTCGTATGGATGCGGACGCAAGTGCTGGCCAGGCTCCAGTGCGACCCTGGCCGCAGTCACGGCTTGATCCGTCATACGCACCGCCGCAACGACCGTGCGACCCAGCTCCAGGGGGCACCGTTCATTGATCTCAAGGAGTGTGGTTTTCGGGTCTCGTAGCTGCCAACGTTCAAGAGTCATCCATCTACGGTTGCACGAACTCCAAGACCGCCCAGCGGTTTTCCACAACCCAGTCTCCTGTGGATAGCGCCGGACGCGATCGCGGCAAACGTGCTTCGCTGTCGTGTCATGGGATTCAGCACCACGTACTTGGGACGCCTCGACATCCACCCGTTGCTCAACGATTTCGAGGTGGAGTGGCTCCGCGCGTTCGCCGCGATAGACCGACGCCACTACACCGAGCCCTACGAAGTGGCCATGAATCCGCGCGCCCTCGCAATCGACGATTGGCAACAGCACCAGGCAGGCTCTCGCCCCGACGGCAGGGACCCTTTCAAGTCGTTGTCCCCTGATGACGGTTCGCCGTATCCCTATCTCGATTGGCAGCCATGCACCCAGGGCTGCTGTCTTGGGTGGGAACGCCGCGAGAAGTCCCGGATGGCCGAAGAATGGCTGCAATACCTCATCGACCACTTCCTCCGGCCGGGGGCACATGCTCGCCTCGACGGCAGGCCAGAGTTCGAGCCCTTCACCTTCGACCACGTCGTCAACGGCATCATCGCTGGCGAGCGTGACGACACGGGTGAGCTGTTCCTAATCCGTTGCGAGGACAATGTGATCCGGCGGGAAACTCTCGTCAATCCAGAGCGTGATGAATGGTTGATGGGATGGTGAGCAGGGCCTCGCGAGCCGACTCTGCCCGAAAACGCCTGCCACGGAGATGAATCCAGTGCGCACTATGCCTTGCGTGCGAGGTCGCGACGTAGCGGGAGCTGCTGGAAACCGGCGGAATGGTATGTCGCGACCGCGCCGACGTTCGCGCTCGGCGTGCACACCTGCATCGACGACGATCCCATGTCGCGCAACGCGATTCCGGCGGCGTGGCTGATGGCACGTCCGTGCCCATGACCTCGGTGGTCACGGTGCACACCCAGTGGCTCGATGAGTCCCGGCTTCCCCGGTCCTGCGGCCCACACCGTCACTGCGGCAACGGGTGTGCCGGAGTCGTCATACCCGATCAGGCAGCGGGCGTCCTGGTATGGCGCTCCCGTCGCCATCGCCTGCCAGCCCTCCTGCGTGAACGTCGACTTGGTGAAAGAGGTTCGTTGCAGCTCGCTCCGCAGGCCGGCGAGCTCCGGACCGACCACCTCGATGCGCAGTGACGGCTCGGGCAGATCGACCAGATCATGACTGAGCGGAGTCCACTCCTCGTCCAGTTGCCAGCCGCTTTCACGAAAGACCTCGCGCACGAGCGCCCCGTTCGGAACCTCGACGAAGACCTCGCCTTCGCCCAACACGCCCCGTTCCGGATCCGACAGATCGGCGACCAACTGCTCCGCCAGCTGCCGATCCGCCAGCAGATCCGGCGCCATCGTCAGGCGGATCAGATCGGGCTCATCGGCCATGCCCACCGCAACGATGCGACCGTCCGACGTCCAGGTACGGGTCGCTGCCGCAGTGCGCTCGGCACCGAACCGGTGGAACCACCCCAGATCACCGGGGTGGAACTGCAGCGGCACATCGTCCCGCTGCCAGTCGCGCAGCGCCGCAGTGACGGTGGGCAGGTCCGTGATGTCCGGTGTGCTCAATGCGATCGGCATGACTGCGAGCCCACACCGTTACGGCGAGGAATGCAAACG
Organism: Flexivirga oryzae; assembly: GCF_014190805.1. NCBI lineage: Bacteria > Bacillati > Actinomycetota > Actinomycetes > Micrococcales > Dermacoccaceae > Flexivirga > Flexivirga oryzae. Next base: position 1,794,426 of record NZ_JACHVQ010000001.1, read on the forward strand.
GATTATTCGTTGCGGCCGTCGGCCATCACCTGACCCAGCACAGCACCGAGCGCAAGGTCGTCCAGTTGGCCGAAGTGCGAAAGCGCCAGACCACCCTCGCGATCGACCACCAGCGTCGAGGGAGTGCCTTCCAGGCCGTACTTGCGCATCGTCACCGGCAGCATGCCGCCGTCCTGCCGGTCGATGCCGACCGGGAAGGTCATCCGGAATTCGCTGAGGAAAACCTTGAGCGCGTCGACCCCGGTCACCTCGTGATGCTCGAACACCGTGTGCAACCCGAGCACGGTCACCTGCGGGAACGCCCGGTGCACCTTCTGCGCCTGTGGCAACCCGTAGCGGACACACCCCGGGCAGAGCATCTGGAACGTCTCGATGAGGACCACCTTGCCGCGCAGTTCCTCCAGGGTGTGCGGTGTCCCGATCCATTCGCTGACGTCCAGCTCCGGCGCGGGGTAATGACGCGATGCCATGACACTCACGCTAGACCCGTGCCGGCGAACCCCTCATCCGCCCTCGTGCTGCAACGGCAGTGTGGCGACGGTCTCGTGGCGGGGCCTGCGGTGCGGCCCCTCCCCCAGGTATGACGCGACCAGCTCGATCCCGTCGACCCGCCACGTGTCGCTGCGGAAGGTGTCGAGCACCTGCAGCCACCGGCGCGCGTCGATCGGACGTCGCGGACGCGCCACACTCAGATGACCGACGAAGCGCTGTCCATCCGGTGTCGCGCCGACCGAGTTGGCCGCGTGCCGCACACCTGTCGCGAGAGCGGTCAGGTCGACACTCGGCCGCAGCCACATCACCCGCGCCTCCAACGGGTTCGGGAACGCACCAGCGCCGGCAAGTTGCAGGTTGAAAGTGTTGTGCCGCAGCGCGGTCCGGCGAAGGGCGTCGACCAGCTCGTCGTCGCGGTGTGCGGGCACGGCGGCGAGGAAGGCGAGGGTCAGGTGCCATTGGGCGGCGTCGATCCAGGTCATGCCGGTACGTGGCCGGAGGAAGTCGGCGAGCTGCTCCCGGACCTCCTCCGACGGCCGGATCGCGACGAACATTCGTGTCGTGGTCATTGTGGCCAGGTTAGAGGCCCGTGACGCCCAGTTGCCGCGCTACCCGACGTATGCCGCGAGGTGCTTGCCCGTCAGCGTCGACTTCGCCGTAACCAACTCCGCCGGGGTGCCCTCGAAGACGACAGTGCCACCGTCGTGCCCAGCCCCCGGGCCGAGGTCGATGATCCAGTCGGCGTGCGCCATCACCGCCTGATGGTGCTCGATGACGATGACCGACCTGCCCTCGTCGACGAGACGATCGAGCAGGCCGAGCAACTGCTCCACGTCGGCCAGGTGCAGACCGACGGTCGGCTCATCCAGCACGTAGACCTCGGCCGTGTCGGCCATCTGTGCGGCGAGCTTCAGGCGTTGTCGCTCTCCCCCGGACAAGGTGGTGAGCGGCTGCCCGATGGTCACGTAGCCCAGCCCGACATCGACCAGCCGCCGCAGGATCTTGTGGGCTGCCGGCAGCCGGCCGTCGCCATCGGCGAAGAACTGCTCGGCCTCCGACACCTGCAGCGAGAGCACTTCGCTGATGTTCTTGCCGCCGAAGAGGTAGTCGAGCACTTCGGGCTGGAATCGCTTGCCGTCGCACACATCACAGGTCGTGGCCACACTCGCCATCATCGCCAGGTCGGTGTAGACGACGCCGGCGCCGTTGCAGGCCGGGCAGGCCCCGTCCGAATTTGCACTGAACAGAGCGGGTTTCACCCCGTTGGCCTTGGCGAAGGCCTTCCTGATCGGGTCCAGCAGCCCGGTGTAGGTGGCCGGGTTGCTGCGCCGGGACCCGCGGATCGGTGCCTGGTCGACCACGACGACACCGTCGCGTCGGGCGATCGATCCCTGGACGAGTGAGCTCTTCCCGGAACCGGCGACCCCGGTCAGCACACACAGGACGCCCAGAGGCACATCGACGTCGATGTCCTGCAGGTTGTGCAGCGACGCCCCGCGGATCTCCAACGCGTCGCTCGACGACCGCACCGCGTCCTTCACCGTGACCTTGTCGTGCAGGTGCCGGCCGGTGCGGGTGGCTGCAGACCGCAACCCGTCGACCGTGCCTTCGTAGACGACCTCACCACCGTCCGTGCCGGCACCTGGCCCCAGATCGACGACATGATCGGCGATCGCGATCAGCTCCGGTTTGTGCTCGACGACCAACACGGTGTTGCTCTTGTCGCGCAACTGGAGCAGCAAGTCGTTCATCCGCTCGATGTCGTGCGGGTGCAAGCCGATCGACGGCTCGTCGAAGACGTAGGTGATGTCCGTCAGCGATGACCCGAGGTGCCGGATCATCTTGGTGCGCTGTGCCTCTCCGCCCGAGAGCGTCCCGGAGGGACGATCCAAACTCAGGTAGCCCAGCCCGATGCGCACGAACGAGTCGATCGTCTGTCGCAGCGCGGCCAGCAACGGCTCAACGGCCGGGTCGGAGACCTCGCGAAGCCAGTCGGCAACGTCGCTGATCTGCATCGCGCTGACCTCTGCGATGCTGCAGCCCGCCACTTTCGAAGCGCGTGCTGCCTCGGCGAGCCGCGTGCCCTCGCACTGGGGGCAGGTCGTGAACGTGACCGCACGATCCACGAACGCCCGGATGTGCGGCTGCATCGCCTCCCGGTCCTTGGCCAGGAACGACTTGCGGATCTTCGGGATCAGGCCTTCGTAGGTGACGTTGATGCCATCGACCTTGATCCGGGTGGGCTCCTTGTAGAGCAGCGCCTCTCGCTCGCGCTTGGTGAACTTGGCGATCGGCTTGTCGGGGTCGAAGAACCCGCAGCCGAGGAAGATCCGGCCGTACCAGCCGTCCATGCTGTAGCCGGGGATGGTGAGTGCGCCCTCACGAAGGGACTTCGTCTCGTCATACAAGGCAGTCAGATCGAAGTCGGTGACACTGCCACGTCCCTCGCACCGTGGGCACATGCCTCCGACCACGCTGAAGCTGCGCCGCTCCTTCACCGTCCGGCCGGCCTTCTGGACCGTCACCGCTCCCGCTCCGCTCACCGAGGCGACGTTGAACGAATAGGCGCGCGGAGAGCCGAGATTGGGCTCCCCCAGGCGCGCGAAAAGGATCCGGAGCATCGCCAGCGCATCGGTGGCGGTCCCGACCGTGGAACGCGGGTCGGACCCCAACCGCTCCTGATCAACGATGATCGCCGTCGTCAGACCCGCGAGCACATCCACGTCCGGACGGGCCAGCGTCGGCATGAAGCCCTGCACGAACGCGCTGTAGGTCTCGTTGATCTGCCGTTGTGACTCCGCCGCGATGGTGTCGAAGACCAGTGAACTCTTCCCCGACCCGGAGACTCCGGTGAAGACCGTCAGGCGCCGCTTGGGGAGCTCCAACGAGACGTTGCGCAGGTTGTTCTCCCGAGCACCCACCACCTGGATGACGTCATGGCCGTCCGCCACCGGATCACTCCCCACCGTGCGGCGCCTCGAACACGACATCGACGGTGTTGACGGTCGCCGCGGACTTGCCCGGGCCGCCCTGCCAACCCCAGTAGAGGTTGGTGTGCGAGATCACGAGATCGGGGCTCGGCGCGCCGTACTCGGACAGGTCCTCGGTGGTGTGCGCGTCACCGACCAGCGTCACGTCGTAGCCGCGGGCGAATGCGCCGTGGATCGTCGACCGGACGCACATGTCGGTCTGGGCTCCGGTCACGACGAGGTGACCGACCCCTGAAGCTGCGAGCACGTCCTCGAGGTCGGTGCCTTCGAAGGAGTCGCCGAAGGTCTTCTCCACCAGCGGCTCGGAGTCCTCACGGGACAGCTCCGGCGCCAACTGCCACTCGGGAGAGCCCTGTTGGAGTTGCTCGTCGTGGTGCTGCACCCAGACGACCGGGACGTCCTCCTTCCGTGCGCGGTCGACCAGCGACTTCACGTTGCTCACGACGGCGTCGCGCTCGTAGGCGCCGTCGACGACGCCTTGCTGCACGTCGATGACCAGCAGTGCGGTCGCTGGTCTGTCGGTCAGAGTGGTCATGGTGACTCCTTGGTCGGGTTTACGGTCAACGCTAGCCGGAAGCTGTGACAGGCATCAGGGAGAATCGGTGTCGTGCAGTGCGACTACTTCGACGATGGCGCGTGCCGATCGTGCACCCTCATGGGCCAGGGGTATGACGCGCAGCTCCAGGACCTGCAGACGCTGGTCGCGCGGGCATTGTCCGACCGGTTTCCCGAGCATGGCTGGGCGCGACCGGCTTCCGGCCCCGAGTCGCACTTCCGCAACAAGGCCAAGCTGGTCGTCGGCGGCACCCGGCAGTCGCCCACTTTCGGCATCCTGGACCGCGGCGGGCAGGGCGTCGACCTGCGCGACTGCGGCCTCTACGAGCCAGGACTGCACGAGACGGTGCGACAGCTCGCGGACTTCGTCACCGGGGTCGGTCTGACGCCATACGACGTGCCGCGCCGCACCGGCGAGCTGAAACACCTCATCGTCACCCACTCCCCCGACGGTGAGTCGATGATCCGCTTCGTGCTGCGCTCGCCCGGGCAGCTGGGTCGGATCGAGCGTGCACTGCCCGACCTCCGGGCGTCGATCCCCGGAGCTCGGGTCGTCTCGGTCAATCTGCTGCCGGAGCACAAGGCAGCGCTCGAAGGCGATGAGGAGACCTTCCTCACCGAGGAGCAGACGCTGCCGATGCATGTCAACGACATCGTGCTGCACCTGCGACCGCGCAGCTTCTTCCAGACCAACACCGCGGTGGCTTCGCAGCTCTACCGTCAGGCACAGCAATGGGTGTCACAGCTCGGTCCCGCCAGTGTCCTCGACCTGTTCTGCGGCGTCGGAGGGTTTGCGCTGCATGCGGCGACGGCACCGGGCACGTCGACAGCCAGGATGCGCGGCATCGAGATCTCACCGGACGCAGTGGCCAGCGCCAGGCTCAGCGCGACGCAGCTGCCGCAGCGGGAAGCACTGGACGACATACAGTTCACGGTCGGTGACGCGACGACCGCGCTCAGCTCGGACACGCCGGATCTGGTCATCGTGAATCCGCCACGCCGCGGGATCGGTGACCTCGCGGGCGACCTCGAGCGCTCGGACGTGCCGCACGTGCTCTACTCCAGCTGCAACGTCACCAGCCTGGCCACCGACCTGGCGGCGATGCAGTCGTTCCGGGTCACCCGTGCGCGGCTGTTCGACATGTTCCCGCAGACCGGTCACCACGAGGTGCTGCTGCTGTTGAGCCGGTGACCGATCGAGGGTCACCGGGCTGGGACATACTTGTTCCCAAGATGATCGAGAAGACCGCCGCGGCGAAGGACGCCCCCGCCGTGCCGCGCGAGGTCTGGGTGCTCGTGTCGGCGGGCTTCGTCATCGCTCTCGGCTACGGCGTGGTCGCGCCGGCGCTGCCGCAGTTCGCACACAGCTTCGGTGTCGGAGTCACCGCGGCATCGGCGATCGTGTCGGTCTTCGCAGCGATGCGGCTGGCCTGCGCGCCCACCAGCGGCCGGCTGGTGACGCGGTTCGGCGAGCGTCCGATGTACGTCCTCGGCGTGTTCATCGTCGCCCTGTCGACACTCGCCTCCGCGTTCGCCCAAACTTACTGGCAACTCATGATTTTCAGGGGCGTCGGTGGCGTCGGCTCAGTGCTGTTCTCGCTGTCCGCGATGGGTCTGATGATCCGCATCTCGCCACCGGAGGCGCGTGGCCGCATCTCCGGGCTCTATTCCTCCAGCTTCGTCCTGGGCAGCATCAGCGGGCCGATGCTCGGCGGTGCGCTCATCGGCTTCGGGCTCCGCGTCCCGTTCTTGGTGTACGCCGTCGCGCTCTTCGGTGCGATCGCCGTCGTCCACGTCCAGTTGCGCGGAACCGACCTCGCCGAACTCGACGACTCGCCCACGAACGCGATGCCGTTGGCGGACGCGCTGCGGATCGGCGGCTATCGCTCGGCGGTCGCCACTGCCGCGATCTTCGGCTGGGTGTACGCGATGCGGGTGTCCATCGTGCCGCTCTATTTCACCCTGGTGCTGAACCAGCCCGACGGCGTCGCGGGACTCGCCCTGGCGACATACGCCTGTGGCGACGTCGTCGCGATGATGCCTGCAGGCCGGCTCGCGGATCGGGTCGGTCGCCGCCCACTCATCGTCCTCGGTATGACGATCCTCGCGCTGGCGACGCTGGTGCTGGCCTTCACCGGGTCGGTCTGGGTCGCCTTCGCGTCGACCCTGGTCGGCGGCATCGGCACCGGGATGGTCAGCCCGGCGCAGCAGGCAGTGCTGGCCGACGTGATGTACGGCCACGGACGCGGTGGCCCGGTGCTGGTCATCTTCCAGATGAGCCGGGACCTGGGCACCGTCATCGGGCCGGTTGTTGCCGGCTTCCTCGCCCAGGAATGGGGCTTCCCGACCGCGTTCACCGCCACTGCCGCGCTCGCAATGTGCGCCGCCGTGAGCTGGATCGTCGTGCGGGACACCCTGCACACGCGACCGGCAGCAGCACCCGCCGACTGACGGCGGGTGCGCGTCAGTGGCGGCGCAGGCGCTTGATCAGTACGCCGAGCACCGCGACACCGGCCAGTGCCGCCACCGCCTGTTTCCAGTACATCTTCGCCATGACCGGCAGCACCGTGGCACCGAGGTCGAGGGCGTCGTCACCGGACTTCGGCGCTGTCGCAGCGGGTGCCGCCGCGGGTTGCGGGGTGGCCGCTTGTTCCGGTGCCGGTGCGGCCGCAGCGGCAGCATCAGGCGCCGGAGTCGATGCACCCGGAGCCGACTCCGCCGCAGGCGCGGCGGTTTCCTCGGGCCCGCCATCGCCACCACCGGCGCCGACCTTGCCCTGCAGGCAGTCGACGAACTGACCCAGCAGCTTGTCCGAGACGTCCTGGATGACGCCGCGGCCGAACTGCGCCGGCTTGCCGGTGATCGACAGGTCGGTGACCACCTCGACCTTCGTCCCGTCATCGACGGGAGTCATGGTCGCAGTGACCAGCGCACCGGCGGTGCCGTTGCCGCGCTTGTCCTTGCCCTTGGCGTCGATGACCATCTTGTGCGCGGCCTCGTCGCGCTCGGTGAACGTGCCGGACCCCTTGTAGACCAGCGCGATCGGGCCGAGCTTGACCTTGACGGTGCCTTCGAAACCCTCGTCGTCAGCCGAGGTCACCTGCGCTCCCGGGAAGCACTCCGCGACCGACTCGATGTCCTGGAACGCCGCCCAGGTCTCGTCGACGCCGGCGGGCACGGTGAAGGAATGTGTCAGATCCATGTGATCATCCTGTCGCAGCGGTCAAGACGGCGCGACGGGTGAGGACCTCCGCGAGGTGCTTGCGGTAGTCCGCGTCGCCGTTCAGGTCGGTCGGCGGGTTGGTGCCGTCGGCAACTGCGCCGACTGCCGCTCGTATGGCGTCCTCGGTCGCGGGTTGCCCCTGCAACGCCTGCTCGACAGCGGTGGCCCGCAACGGCGTCGAGCCCATGTTGGTCAGCGCCACCCGTGCCTGCGAGATGGTGGCGCCCTCGGCCTTGACCGCCGCCGCGACCGCGACGATCGACCACTGCTGCGCGATGCGTACGAACTTCTCGTAGTGCGCGCCCCAGCCGGTGTGTTTTGGGATGCGCACCTCGGTGAGCAACTCGTCCTCACCGATCGCCGTCTCGAAGAGGTCGTCGAAGAAGTCAGATGCATCGACCGTCCGGGTGCTGCCGCCCTGTCCGGCGATGACGAACTGCGCACCCAGCGCGAGCGCGGGGGCGCCGACGTCACCCGCCGGATCCGCGTGTGCGAGCGCGCCACCGAAGGTGCCGCGATTGCGGACCTGTGCGTCGGCGACCGTGCGCACCGCTTTGCCGACGAGTGCGGCGTGCTCGGCGACCAGCGGGTCGGTGGCGACCGCGGTGTGCGTCGTCATCGCGCCGATGACGATGGCGTCGCCATCGTCCCGCACGCCCCGCAACGCATCGATCTTCCCCAAGTCGATGACGAACTCCGGTGCGTTCAGCCGCAATCGGAGCACCGGCAGCAGCGACTGCCCGCCCGCGATGATCTTGGCGTCGTCACCGTGCTCGGCCAGCAGCGCGAGCGCCTCCTCGACGGTCGCCGGTGCCGCGTAGTCGAACGCTGCAGGAATCATTGGCCTGCTCCTTCCGTCGCCGAGCCGGTATCGCCGGCCCGTCCAGCCGCGATGGCCGCGTAGACCCGTGCCGGTGAGCACGGCATGATGACGTCCTTCACGCCGAACTGCCGAACGGCGTCGAGCACCGCGTTGACCACAGCCGGGGTTGAGGCGATCGTGCCGGCCTCGCCGACTCCCTTGGTGCCCAACGTGTTCGTGGTCGCCGGTGTCGTCGCGTTGTGCACGTCGAAGCTGATCAGGTCGGCTGCGCTCGGCACCAAGTAGTCGACGAACGACCCGGACACGAGCGTGCCCGCCTCGTCGAACACGGCGTCCTCGTAGAGCGCCTGCGCGATGCCCTGCGCGAGGCCACCGTGCACCTGTCCTTCGACGATCAGCGGGTTGACGATGTTGCCGACGTCGTCGACGCAGGTGTACTTGTGCAGCTTGACCTGACCCGTCTCGGTGTCCACCTCGACGGCGCACAGGTGCGTGCCGTGCGGGTAGTTGAAGTTGACCGGGTCGAAGGTAGCTTCCGCGTCGATCGACGGCTCCATCCTGTCCGGCAGGTTGTGTGCCGTGAAGACCGCACCGGCGACCTCCTGGATGGACAGGCCGGCATCGGTGCCCTTGACGCTGAAGCGGCCACCGGCGAACTCGATGTCGTCCACCGACGCCTCCAGCAGGTGTGCGGCGACGGGCTTGGCCTTCTCGACCACCTTGTCCGCGGCTTTCACCAGCGCCTCGCCGCCGACCACCAGTGACCGGGAGCCGTAGGTGTCCAGGCCCTTCACCGACACCTGGGTGTCGCCGTGCAGGATCTCCACATCCTCGAACGGCACCCCGAGCCGGTCGGCGACGATCTGGCTGAACGCCGTCTCGTGCCCCTGGCCGTGCGCGCTGGTGCCGGTGGCGACCTCCACCTTGCCGGTCGCCAGCATCCGCACCGACGCGTGCTCCCAGCCACCGGCGCCGTAGTCCAGCGAACCGAGCACCCGGGAGGGTGCGAGGCCGCACATCTCGGTGAAGGTGGAGACGCCGATGCCCAGCTGCACCGGGTCCCCGGCCTCACGCCGACGGGCCTGCTCGGCACGCAGCTCGTCATACCCGAAGAACTGTTTGGCGGCCTCGGTCGCGGCTTCGTAGTTGCCCGAGTCGTATTCGAGCCCGGCGACGGTGGTGTAGGGGAACTCCTCGTGCTTGATCCAGTTCTTCTCGCGCAATTCGAGCGGGTCCACGCCGAGCTCGTTGGCGAGCTCGCTCATCAGGCGCTCGATCGCGAACGTCGCCTCCGGGCGCCCGGCGCCGCGGTAGGCATCGGTCCACGTCTTGTTGGTCAGGACCGTCTGGCAGGCGAAGTGGTACGCCGGGATCTTGTAGATCGCGTTGTACATGAAGGCGCCGAGGACCGGGACGCCGCCGCCGACGATGGCGACATACGACCCGAGGTCCGCGGTGAGCTCCACCTTGAGGCCGGTGAGCGTGCCGTCCTTGGTGGCGGCCAGGGTCAGCTTCTGCCACTGGTCGCGGCCGTGGTGGGCGGCCATCATCGACTCGGAGCGGGTCTCGGTGTATTTCACCGGCTTGTGCTGCTGCCGGGCGATCCACCAGGCGAGCCACTCCTCGGGGGTGACCTGCAACTTGCCGCCGAAGCCGCCGCCCACGTCGGGTGCGATGACCCGGATCTTGTTCTCCGGCACCCCGGTCGTCGCGGCGAGCGCGAACCGCAGGATGTGCGGGACCTGGGTCGCCGACCACATCGTCAGCTGCTCACCCGTCGGGTCCACGACGACCGAGCGGGGCTCCATGAACGCGGGAATCAGCCGGTTCTGCCGGAACTCCCGCTCGATCACCACACCGTCGGTGCGGGCCTGCGCGATGGCGTCCTCGACGTTGCCGCCCGTGCCTGCCTCCGCCGAGTCGAACACCCACAGCGCCGACTTGTTGGTGCCGAGGTCCGGGTGCGCCAGCACCTTGTCCGCGGCGGCTTCCTTCAGGTCGATCGCCGCGGGCAGCTCCTCGTAGTCCACGTCGACCAGCTCGGCGGCGTCCCGTGCGGCAGCCGCGCTGCGCGCGACCACGACGGCCACGATCTCACCGGCGAAACTCACCCGGTCGGTCGGGAGCACGGCGTGCACCGGGGCCTTCTGGTCCGGGGTGATCGGCCAGGCGTTGATCAGGACGCCGACCGACTCGTCGAGGTCCGCCGCCGTGTAGACCGCGACCACGTTGGTGGCGGCCTTGGCCTCCGTGGTGTCGATCGACGTGATCTTGGCGTGCGCGAACGGGCTGCGCACCATGCCAAGATGCAGCATCCCCGGCAGCACGATGTTGTCGGTGTACCGGCTGCTGCCGGTGATCAGCCGACGGTCCTCCTTGCGGCGCCGGTCCCTGCCGATCTCGGCGGCGGGTCGGTCATCGGTGACAGTCACTGGGCGGCTCCCTTCCCTGCGGCCGCGGCGGTCTGCACCGCGCGGACGATGTTGTGGTAGCCGGTGCACCGGCACAGGTTGCCTTCCAGGCCCTCGCGGATCTCTTCCTCGGTCGGGTCCGGATTCTCGTTCAGCAGGTCGACCGACCGCATGATCATGCCCGGCGTGCAGTAGCCGCACTGCAGGGCGTGGCACTCGTGGAAGGCCTCCTGCATCGGGTGCAGATCGCCTCCGTCGTAGGTCGCCGCCAGGCCCTCGATGGTGGTGACCTCGGCGCCGTCGGCCTGCACGGCGAGCATGTTGCAGGACTTCACCGCGTGCCCGTTCAGGTGGACGGTGCAGGCACCGCAGTTGCTGGTGTCGCAACCGATGAGTGTGCCTGTCTTACCTAACTTTTCACGCAGGAACTGCACGAGCAGCATCCGTGGCTCGACGTCTTCGGCGACTTTGCCCCCGTCGACGGTGAGTTCGATCTTCGTCATGTTGGCACCCTTTTCAGTACGCAGACTTGTGGCGTCAACTCCGAACCTAGGTGGCCTTGGTTGGCCGAAGGTTGGCCTCAGCGCTGGGCGGCCGCGAGCCGTCCGCGCAGCAGCGGGACGGCACGGTGTCCGGTGGTGCCGAGCCGGGCCAGGCAGGCTTCCAGCACCTCGACGTCGTAGGGCGCGATCTCGCTGTAGCCGAGGACCGCGTCGGGGTCGGGGTCGGCCAGCAGCGCCTCACGCACCGCGACCGCGACGACCTCGGCCAGCTCGGACAACGCCGGTGAGTTGGTGCCGGGCATCAGGTCACCGCCGTATGCCGTGACGGCGGCCAGCACCTGGCCCTGGCGGATCCGCTCCAGGACCTCGTCGACGTCGATCGTGACCGGCAGCATCAGCCGGTAGGGCCGCGACGAGATGGCGCCGCCGAGGGTGGACCGCAGATGCGACACCTCCGCCTTGAGGGTGGACACGCTGACCGCGGCGTCGCCGTACAACAGCGCGTGCAGACGTTCCAGCGACAGACCGTCCGGGTGCAGCGCGAGCAACGCGAGGATCTCGGTCTGCCGGCGGTTGAGCAGCAGCCGCTGACCGTCCAGCCGTGCCTCGGCCGCACCCAGCAACGTCAGCGAGAGCCCTTGGTCGACCGGGGGCAGACCCAGCCGGGGGTGCTGCCGGGTGTCCGGCATGGCGCTCTCGATCATCCGCGCCATCATCCGGGCGGTCGCCAGCCCGATCGGGTGTGCGCGATCCCAGGTGGTCGACAGGTCGATGACCCCGAGACGTTCACCGGTCACCGGGTCGTGCACCGGGGCGGCCCAGCACACCCAGTTGTGCACGATGGGCGAGAAGTGTTCGGCGGAGAAGACGGTCGCCGGTTGGTCGAGCCGGCCGGCCAGATCCAGCGCGTTGGTGCCGACGCTGGCATCGTCCCAGCGCCCGCCCGCGACGAAGTTGACGGTCTCGGCCTTGCGACGCATCACCCGCCCGCCGTAGGTCCACAGGATCCGGGTCTGTGTGTCGGTGACGGCCAGCACCAGGTCGCCGTCCTCCGCGCTGCGCCGCAACTCGTCCTGCACCGCCATCACGGCGGCCTGCAACGGCGAGTCCTGCCAGAACGAGGCAGTGTCGTCCTCGTCGGCCAGGGGTGCCCCCGTGACCTCCAGGGCGGTCCCCTGCGCCGACCGGCGCCAACTGGACAGGATCTCCGGACGCACCGGCACGGACTCGTTGCCCTCTGTCACGAAGGCGGTCCAGGCCCGCACGGCATCCAGGCGGCGGTCGCGCAATGACGCAGCCACGTGGTCCACGGCACCTCCTGTGATCACCATCACACTATCTCGGCAGTGCAGCGCGTCAGGCGTGAATGCGACCTTCCCGCTCGCCCAGGCGGCCACCGCTGCCGCCCCACTGCCGCGCGATGATCTCGGCGGCGATGCTGATCGCGGTTTCTTCCGGGGTGCGCGCGCCCAGGTCGAGGCCGAGCGGGCTGTGCAGTTTCGCGAGGTTGTCCTCGGCAACCCCGATCTCCCGCAACCGGGCGATCCGGTCCTCGTGGGTGCGCCGTGAACCCATCGCCCCGATATAGGCGACCTCGGGAGCTCGCAACGCCACCTCCAGCAACGGCACGTCGAACTTGTGGTCGTGGGTGAGCACGGCGATGACCGTCCGCCCGTCGATCCGGCCGGCCTCGAGTTCGCCGGACAGGTAACGGTGTGGCCAGTCGACGATCACCTCGTCCGCGGCGGGGAACCGCGTCTTGGTGGCGAACACCGGACGCGCGTCGCACACGGTCACCCGGTAGCCGAGGAACGATCCGACCTTCGCGACCGCGGCGGCGAAGTCGATCGCCCCGAAGACCAGCATCCGCGGCGGCGGCGCGTACGACGAGACGAAGACCCGCATCCCGTCCTCCAGCCGCTGCCCGTCCGGGCCGTAGGTCAGGGTCGCGCTGCGGCCGCTGGCCAGCAGACCCATGCCGTCGTCGGAGACCGCGGAGTTCGCCCGGTCGCTGCCGATGTCGCCGACCGGGTCCTGCCCCGGCCGCAGCACCATCCGCCGCCCGATCCAGGACTTGTCGGGATGGTCGACCACCGTCGCGACCGCGACCGGCCGTTCGTGCTCGATGTCGTGGGCGACCGCTGCCAGCTCGGGGAAGGTAGTCTTGTCGATCTTCTCGACATACACGTCCAGGATCCCGCCACAGGTCAGGCCGACCGCGAAGGCGTCGTCGTCGGAGACGCCGTACCGCTGCAGCACGGGGGTGCCGGACTCCACGACCTCACCGGCGAGCTCGTAGACCGCGCCCTCGACGCAGCCGCCCGACACCGACCCGACGGCCTCGCCACCGGGCCCGACGAGCATGGAAGCCCCGGGCGGCCGGGGCGCCGACCGGAAGGTCGCGACGACCGTGCCGACTCCGACCGTCTTGCCCGCGTCGTACCACTCCATCAGCTCCGTCAGCACCTCACGCACTGGCGACCACCTCCAACACCTGCTCGAACGAACGCAGTGAGTGACCCGCGATGAAGTCGTCGCAGTGCGGCAGCACCGCAACGATCCCTTGCTGCACCGGCTCGTAACCGTCCTTGCCGCGATGCGGGTTGACCCACACCACCCGGTGTGCGAGGCGGCCCAGCCGGGCCATCTGTCCACCGAGCAGCGCTGCGTCGCCGCGCTCCCAGCCGTCACTGAAGACAACCACGACGGCACCCCGTGCCATTCCGCGCGCGCCCCATCGGTCCAGGAACGCCTCGAGCGTCTCGCCCAGCCGCGTGCCGCCGGCCCAGTCGGGGACCTCGTCGCCGGCCCGCACCAGGGCACGGTCCGGGTCGGCGGTGCGCAGTGCGGTCGTGATCCGGGTCAGCCGGGTGCCGAGCGTGAAGACCTCGACCGGAGCGCCCGTCCGCACGAGGGTGTGCGTGAGGCGAAGCAGCGCGTCGGCGTACGGGCGCATGCTGGCCGACACGTCGACGAGCAGCACGACACGCCGCGGCTCGGTCCCGCGCCGGCGGCGCCGTACCTGTCCCGGCTCCCCCATCAGTTGCAACGAGCCGCGCAGCGTGCGTTGCAGGTCGACCTCGCCGCGGCGCCACGGGGTATGACGGGCCGCGCGCCGTAGCGGCGCACGCGGATGGAGGGCGCGGATCATCGCGTCGAGGATCGCCTTCTGGGCCGCGTCCAGCTCGGCGACGTCCCGGTGGCGCAGGATCTCCGCCTCGGAGGCTGCGGCGCGCACCACGTCCTGCTCGCCCTCCCCGCCGTTCTCCCCCGGGTCGTCACTGACCGGCAACGGCGCCGCGACATCCTCCCGGCGTTCGCGCGGGATGGTGCGCGGCAGCTCGGACCGGTCGCCGAACCAGGCCTCGAAGACCCGGTCGTAGCGCTCCAGGGCGTCCGGGCCCGAGCACAAGGTGGCGCGGCCCGCGACATACACCGCCTCAGGGTCGTGCAGTCCCACGATGGCGGACGCCGTCAGGAAGCTGGTGGCCCGGTCCTGGGTGACCCGCACGCCGGCGGCGCGCAGGGCACGGGTGAAGCCGAGCAGGATCTCGTCGGGTGGATGCTGAGCGGTCATCTCGCGAGCATCCGGTCGAGGACGTGCTTGACCCGGTCGGTGTCCTCGCGATACTTCACCACCGCTCCGAGGGTGTTCGCGGCCTGCTCCAGGTCCAGCTCGCTGGCGCCGAGGCGCTGCAGGGCCCGTGCCCAGTCGAGGGTCTCGGCGACACCCGGCGGCTTGAGCAGGTGCTCGCCACGCAACTCCTGCACGACCTCGACGACCTGCCGGGCGAGCGCTGCGGGGACGTCGGGTTCGCGGCTGCGCACGATCGCGACCTCCCGCTCGAGCCCCGGGTGGTCGATCCAGTGGTAGAGGCAACGGCGCTTCAACGCGTCGTGCAGTTCCCGGGTGCGGTTCGAGGTGAGGACGACCGTCGGCGGCACCGCGGCGGCCACGGTGCCCAGCTCCGGGATGCTCACCGCCCAGGTCGACAGCACCTCGAGCAGGAACGCCTCGAACTCGTCGTCGGCCCGGTCGACCTCGTCGATCAGCAGCACCGCCGGCGACTCCCGCAACGCCCGCAGCACCGGACGGGAGAGCAGGAAACGCTCGTCGAAGAGCGACTTCTCCGCCTCCGTCGGATCGAGCGAACCGTCCTTGGTGGCCGCCTCGAGGGTCCGCAGGTGCAGGATCTGGCGCGGGAAGTCCCAGTCGTACAGCGCCTGCGTCGCATCGATGCCCTCGTAGCACTGCAGCCGGATCAGCGGCACACCGTGGATCTGCGCTAGTGCCTCGGCGAGGGCGGTCTTGCCGGTGCCGGGCTCGCCCTCCAGCAGCAGCGGGCGCTGCATCTCGCCCGCCAGGAACGTCACGGTGGCCAGTGCGGAGTCACTCAGGTAACCGGTCTGCTCCAGCGCCTGGGCCACTGCGCGGGGTGAGTTCATGCCGTCAGGCTAAGCCCGCCGGGTTGGTGTGGGGTTGGATAGCGCGTTCAGCGGTCCACATCCTGGCCGGTGGCCAGGTCCCCGCACTCGACCAGCACCGGCGGGTTGGCACGCAGGTAGTCCCGCGCGCCGCGGTCGCCCTTCGCCTCGGCCATCGCGCCCGCCCAGTGCTCGCGACCCAGCAGCACCGGGTGCCCGGGAACCCCTTGGTATGCCGCCCGCGCCAGCACCTGCGGCGTCTCCGGCTGCGCGAGGACCCGCTGTATGACGTCGGCGCCGACGTCGGGCAGGTCGACCAGGGTGAGCAGGCACCGCGTCTCGTCGGTCAACGCGGTGACCCCGGCGCGCAGCGAGGCGCCCATACCGGTCTCCCAGTCGTGCGCCACCACGATGTCGACGGCGTGCTCGTCGAGCAGCCCGCGGGCCTGGTCGGCGGCCGCGCCCAGCACGACGACCACCCGGTCGCAGGCGCTCAGCACGTCGACCGCGTGGACCAGCCAGCCGTCGACCAGTGCCTTGGGCTTTCCCATCCGTCGCCCGGCGCCCGCCGCCAGCACGATCCCTGCGGTCGTCATACGCGCCAGTATGGCGGCTCGGCCCTCCCCCGACGTCCAGTGGTTGCCCAGACACCGCGCCTAACGTGCCGAGGGTGGACATGACGCAGTACGGCCTGGTGGCAGTGGGGATAGCCCTTTTCACGATCATCGCGATCGCGCTGATCGAGGCCGGTGGCCGGCACAAGGAGCGGTAGCCGCCGCACCGGGGTGACCGCCGCACGAGGCGGCACCGCGTCGGCCTAGGGTGACGGGGTCATGCATCCACTCGCGAAGCTCCGCATCGACGGCTTCATCGTGGCGATCCTCGCCACCGTCGTCCTCGCGAGCGTCTTCCCCGCGAGTGCGTCGTTCGCGCCCACACTCGACCACCTGGTCACCGCCGCGATCGCCCTGCTGTTCTTCCTGTACGGCGCCCGCATGCACCCGCAGGAGGCGTGGCGCGGCCTGCAGCACTGGCGGCTGCACACGCTGATCCTGGCGTTCACGTTCGTGGTGTTCCCGGTGATCGGGATCGGCCTGCGGGTGCTCCAGCCGCATCTGCTGTCCGCCGACCTCTACACCGGTGTGCTCTACCTGACCCTGGTGCCGTCGACCGTCCAGTCGTCGATCGCGTTCACCTCGATCGCGCGCGGCAACGTCGCCGGCGCGATCGTCAGCGCGTCGGCGTCGAACCTGCTCGGTGTGTTCCTGACGCCGCTGCTGGTGATCGCGATGACGAGCGCCGGGCTGATCGGCGGCAGCGGCAACATCTCCATCAGCGGGCAGCAGATGGTCGACATCTGCCTGCAGATCCTCGCCCCGTTCATCGTCGGCCAACTCGCCCGCCCGCTCGTCGGCTCCTTCGTCGAGGGGCACCGGGCGCGGCTGAAGTATGTCGACCGCGGCTCCATCGTGCTGGTCGTCTATGCGGCGTTCAGCAAGGGCGTGCGGCAGCACATCTGGCACGCGGTGGACCCGGGGCAGATCCTGTTCCTCATCGCGTTGTCGATCGTGCTGGTCATCTTCATGTTGTGGCTCACCTGGCACGCGGCGCAGCGGCTGGGCTTCGACCACGCGGACTGCATCGCGGTGCAGTTCTGCGGCACGAAGAAGAGCCTGGCGAGCGGACTACCCATGGCAGCAGTGCTTTTCGCCGGTCACGGGGTCAGCATCATCGTGTTGCCGCTGATGGTCTTCCATCAGGTGCAGTTGATGATGTGTTCCTGGCTGGCGTCCCGTTACGCGGCGGCGCCCGAGACCTGACGGCGCGGTTCGGGTCGCACCCGCTCGGCGACGACCGACACCAGGTAGAGCGCGAAGCTGACGAAGGCGATCAGCACGCTCGCCTTGATGTCGGTGTCGCTCAGCGCGAGGCTCAGCAGGAAACCACCGTCCGCGGCGATCAGTGCGAACGCCACGGAGACCGCGACGAACTTCAACGGGTCCGCGGTCCAGCGCCGCGCCGAGGCCGCCGGCGTGATCGCCAGACTGAGGACCAGCAGGGTGCCGACCACCTGGGCCGCCTCGGTCACCGTGAGCGCCAGCAGCACCAGGAAGACCAGGCTGAGCGCGTTGACCGGGACACCGCGCGCGCTCGCGACGGCGGAGTCGACGGAGGCGAACAGCAGCGGCCGGAAGATCACGACCATCACGATCAGGACCACCAGGGCGAGCGCGCCGAGCACCAGGACGTCGCCGGTCGATGCCGTGACCAGGGAGCCGAAGAGGATGTTGGTCGCCGCCGACGCGAAGCCGTTGTAGAAGCTCAGCAGGAAGACACCGAGGCCCAGCCCGAACGCGAGGACGACGCCGATCGCGGTGTTCCCCTCGCGTTGCCGTCGTCCGAGCAGCGCGAACGCCGCCGCGATGACGAGTGACCCGATGAGCGCACCTCGGACCGCGTCACCGGCGATCAGCAGCCCGGCGACCGCGCTGGTGAACGACAGCTCGGCCGTGCCGTGCACCGCGAAGGCCATGTCGCGCATCACCACGAACGGAGCGACCAGGCCGCAGGTCAGCGCGATCAGGGTCGCCGCGATGAGGGCGTGCTGCGCGAACGAGTAGTGCAGCAGCTCGAACATGTTGCTCACTTCGGCGTTGTCCTCACGCGGAGACGGCCTCGGGGCCGCAGTGGTGGGACAGTTCGGGTGACTCGCCGCCGCCGACGACGATCACCCGGCCACGGACGCGCAGCACGTCCACCGGTGATCCGTAGAGCTGCGAGAGCCGTTCGGTGGTGAGCACCTCGTCGGGCGTGCCCACCGCCCATTTCCCGCCGACCAGATAGACGATCCGGTCGACGAACGGCAGGATCGGGTTGATCTCGTGCGTCACCATGACGATGGCGGTGCCGGACTCGCGGCGCCGCCGGTCGAGCAGGTCGAGCACACCCTCCTGATGACGCAGGTCGAGTGAGGTGAGCGGCTCGTCGCACAGCAGGACCTGCGGATCGCTCATCAGCGCCTGCGCGATCCGCAGCCGCTGCTGTTCACCGCCGGAGAGCCTGCCGATCGGCGCGTCGGCATACTCCTGCGCCCCGACCGCCCGGATCACCTCGTCCGCAGCCCGGCGCACGGCCCGCTTCGACCACGGAGCGCCGAACCGGTGCCCGTCCGCGCCGAGCGCGACCAGGTCACGGCCGCGCAGCCCGAGGTCGGGGTCGAAGATCTTCTGCTGTGGCACGTAGCCGACGTCGGAACTGCCCCGGGACGGGCGCTTGCCGGCCACCGTCACCGAGCCGCCGGACAGCCGCATCAGGCCGAGCAGCGCCTTCAACAACGTCGTCTTGCCCGCACCGTTCGGTCCGAGGATCGCGACGAACTCGCCGCGCCCGATGGTCAGGTCGAGGCCGGACCAGAGGGTGCGGTCGCCGATCGTGAGCGTCGCACCCCGGAAGTCGACCAGGGGCGGCGTTGCGGTGTCGATCACACTCGTCATGACGTCTTCTCCAACGCTGCGAGGAGGTTCTTGGCCTGTCCGAGCTGCCACGCCTGGTAGCTCGCGCTCCGGGGCGGCATGGTCTCCGTGACCGGCACCAACGGAACCCCCGCGTCCATCGCCTGCTTCTTCAACTGGTCCGTCTGCTTGTCGGTCACCTGACTGTTGTAGACCAGCGCCCGCACCGTGTGGTGCTGCAGAGCCTGGTCGAAGGCAACAGTATCGGCCGGGCTCGGGTCGTCGCCCTCCTCGACCGCCTGCGGGAAGCTCGCCGGTATGCCGAGCCGGAGTCCGGCGTCGGTCAGCAGGTAACCGGCGACGCGTTCGGTGTAGGCGATCTTCGCGCCGTCGTACCTGCCCTTGATGGTGTGCAGGACCTTCTCGACCGGGCGCAGCGCCTGGGTGAAGGCCGTGGCGTTCTTCGTGTACGCCGCGGCGTGCGTCGGATCGAGCTTCGCCAGCGCGGCAGCGATCGCCTGTGCGACCTTCGGCATCCTCGGCACGTCGTACCAGAGATGCGGGTTCGCGTCCGCGCCTTTCACACCCAGCACGGTGGCGACGGTGATCACCGTCTGGCCGTGCGCGTCGGCCATACCGGTCAGCTTCGACATGAAGTCGTCGTAGCCGACGCCGTTCTCGACCACGAGCTTCGCGTCCGAGACGGCGGCGGCGTTCTTCACACTGGACTCGTAACCGTGTGGGTCGACGTTGGGATCGCTCAGGATCGAGGTCACGTCGACGTGCGAGCCGCCGATCTGCCGGACGATGTCGCCGTAGACGTTGGTGCTCGCCACCACGGGGACCCGGCCGTCGGACTTCGCTGCCCCGCCCGAGCTCGACCCGCAGCCGGCCAGGAGCAGGGTCGGTGCGGCCGCGACGGCGAGCCAGCGCAATCTCACGAAACGTCTCCCTCAATCAGTATTGATATTCATTCTCGTTAAGGGAACGATAGCAGTCGCGCGAGCGGAACCCGAACCGGTGCGTCAGTCCGCCGGAGCGGCCAACCAATCGGCGATCGCACGGCCCAGCGCGGGGTTGGCCACGGCGCTCATGTGATTGCCGGGGATCTCGGCGAACGTCCCGTGCCCCACCAACTCGACCAGTCGCTCGGAGCCGGGCCGGTGGTCGGCGTCCTCCGCGCCGCACAGCGCCAGGAACGGTGCGGTGAGAGAGGCGAGCTCAGCCGGGTCGGTGCGCACGCTGGATCGCCAGATCCCGCGCAGCGCAACGGGATCGGAGCCGGTCTGGCGCATGAAGATGCGTGCCTTGCCGGCCGCGGAACGCTTGTCGACCTCCCGGTCGAGGTCGAACGCCTCCTCGTAGACCTCGTCGCGGGTGTGGAGGTTCTCGATCCCGTCGAGGCCCATCCCCGCAGCGATCAGCCGCCGTGGGCGCGCGCCCCGCAACCACATGCGGACGCTGGTGTGCGCGCCGAGCGAGTAGCCGCCGAGGTCGTAGTCGTCCAGCCCGAGGTGCTCGACGAGTGCCGCGCCGTCCATGGCCAGCACGTCGGGCGGGTATGCCGCTGCGTCGTGCGGCCGGCCGCTGTCACCGTGGCCGCGCAGGTCGGGCATGATCACCCGGAACCCCTTGGCAGCAACGGTTTTCGCGTGTCCGTAGCGGATCCAGTTGGTCAGTGCGTTGGACACGAAGCCGTGGATCAGCAGGAGCGGGCGGCCTTCGCCGAGCTCGCGCCATACGAGCTGGACGCCGTCGAAGGACGCGAAGCTGTGCTGGGTGATCTCACCCGTGTCGGGCGCGACGCTCATGCGAGGGAGCCCATCGGATCCCAGGCGGGCAGCACGATCGGCTCCGCCTCGAGCGCGGCCTGCAGGTCTGCGGGCAGCCGGTCGCGCGGTGCGGCGATCTCGAAGACGTATTCGCCGAACCAGGAGTCGTTCATCGTGTAGAAGCCCTTGTCGGCCTTGTCGTCGCCCCAGGAGTTCTCGACGCGCCACTTGCGCGGGGTCCCACCGTCCAGGTCGACACCGGTCAGCAGCATCGCGTGGGTCATCAGGGTCTCGTGCAGTTGCAGCCGCTCGGCCTTGTCCAGCGCGAAGGTCGTGTCGTAGACGCCGTCGAAGTCGTACAGCGCGGCGTCCCAGATGCCGAGGTCGCGCTCCATCATCTGCCCGACGTCGCAGCCGAACCAGACGGGTTCTCCGGAGGTGATCGCTTCGGCGGCGAGCGTTCTGAGTGTTTCGGCGGGCACGTTGAGGTAGCGCACGGGTGCCCCGTCGACGACGTTGCCGAGCCGGTCGACGGTGAAGGTGCGACCGCGGGGGCTGCTCGGGCGCGGGTCGTCGACGAGACACACGTAGTCGTCGACGTCGATCGTCACGTAGCGGTCGCGGAACTCCGCCGGCGTCATGCCGCCGTCGCGGTGGAACTCTCCGGTGTCATCGGTCCACTGCCAGTCGAATTTCGCCGGAGGTGTGCCGAGATGGATCGCGAGGATCCGGTAGGCGGCCGCCATCACCCGGGCGCGGGTCTCCTGGACCTCGGCGTCGTCCTTCGCCGCCCGGATGTCGCGGGCCGCCTGCCGGAGCAGGCTGCGCAGGTTCTTGTTCATCGCGGCGGAGTTGGACGAGGACTCGGTCTCCGGCATCACCGACTTGGGTACGACGCCGTACTTGCCGACGATCGCGGCGAACATGTTCCACTGTCCCCCGTCGCCCATCACGTCCTGCAGCAGCCAGGCGAGCGTGCGATCGTCCGCCGGCCGGTCGGCCAACTGCACCATCGACTCCAGGAAGTAGTTGCAGCGCTCCAGCTTGTCCCAGAAGAACGGGTAGTTCTGGGACAGCTCGAAGTCCTTGACCCCGAGGTTGTCCATCACCCCTGCCCGCAGCAGGTTGAGCCCGGCGAACATCCAGCACCGGCCGCTCTTCTCCTGGCTGGTCGCGGTCCATTTGTCGAGTCGGTGCGACATCGAGCGATCGGTGGTCGTCACGATCGACCGGTCGAGAGCGACCTTGGTGATCGGGCTGGTCGTGACGGCGTTCTGTAACAGCCGATTGACCGGGCGGGCGTCGAACTCCTTGCGGAGGAGCTCGACATCCTGCTCGGTCAACGGGGTGGAGGGAAGGGCCATGAAATCAGCTTCTCATGGGCGTGCCCGGCCTCCAAGAAGGTCAGCCGACGAGCTTCGAGCTGCGCTTCTCTTCGACCTCGTAGTCGTCCAACGCGCCTGCCGCGCCGCCGAATTCGTCCCCGACCTCACCGGCGACCTCTTCGGGTGCGTCCGCGCCCTCCACGTGGTGACCGTCCTCGTCCAGGCCCTTGTCGGCGTTGGCGAGCGTGCGGTGCGCGGTGCTCAGCAACAGCGCGGCCACGACGGCGGAGACCGCTGCGAGTGCGAACGGCACGTGCAGGTTGAAGTGCTCGACCAGCTTGCCCGCCACGAACGGGGCCAGACCGCCGCCGATGAAGCGGACGAAGCCGTATGACGCGGACGCGACGGGTCGCTCGACCGGCGAGACGACCATCACGGACTGGGTCGTCAGGGTGTTGTTGATGCCGATGAAGATCCCGGCCGCGATGACCGCGCAGATCAGGACCGTGCGGTTGGTGGGCCAGATCGCGATGAGCGCGAGATCCACGGCGAAGAGCGTGAGGGCGACATACAGGGTCGGTGCCGTGCCGAACCGGCGCTGCAGCCACGGCGCACCGAAGATCGCGAAGATGGCGACCAGGATGCCCCAGCCGAAGAAGACGAAGCCCAGCTGGATGGCCGACAGCTTCATCGGGAACGGCGCGTAACCGAGCATGGTGAAGAACGCCCAGTTGTAGAAGAGTGCGGCAACGCCCATGGTCAGCAGACCCCGGTGACGCAGCGCCTTCAGCGGCGCGGCGAGCGACGTGTGCGTCTTGGGTTTCGGCGTGGCCGGGAGGAAGAAGATCGTCGCGATGAGCGAGATGAGCATGAGCACGGAGACGCCGAAGAACGGGTAGCGCCAGTTGGCCTCCCCCAGCACGCCGCCGAGCAGCGGGCCGCACGCGATGCCGACGCCGAGCGCCGTCTCGTAGAGGATGATCGCACCGGCGAAGCCACCGGTCGCGGACGACACGATGACGGCGAGCGAGGTCGCGATGAACAGCGCGTTGCCGAGGCCCCATCCGGCCCGGAAGCCGACGATGCCGTTGATCGAACCGGCCGAACCGGCGAGGGCGGCGAACACCACGATCAGCACGAGGCCGGCGATCAACGTCTTCTTCGCGCCGATGCGACTGGACACCGCGTTGGTCACGAGCATGGCGACCGCGGTGACGACCAGGTAGCTGGTGAACAGCAGCGTCGTCTGACTGGGCGTGGCGTGCAGCTGGCTGGAGATCGCCGGCAGGATCGGGTCGACCAGCCCGATGCCCATGAAGGACACCACACAGGCGAACGCAACCGCGTACACCGCCTTCGGCTGGTTGAACATTGAGGGCCGCTTCTCCCCGGCCTCAGCGTGACTCACGCTTCGCTCCTTCGACTGGATGACTTCAGAACCACGGGAAACTATATGCATATTCTATGTATTTTTCAAATCGGGCACTCCGGACACCGGACTGTTCATCGACAGCACGTCGAATGCACACCTTCCGGCCACCTGGCGCCGATTGACTGCGCGTCGGCCACCGGCCACATCGAATGTCGTCCCACATCTCAGGAGAGCGTCCATGTCCCGTCGCGCTGCCGCAGTCCTCGCCGTCACCACCGCTGCGTGCGTCACCGCCGCACCGGCTTTCGCCGACTCCCACCACGGACGGCCCTCTGCCCGCGCCGCGGTGCAGCTCTACACCGAGTCGGTCAAGCCACTCGGCAACGTCGGCGGCGTGACGATCGACGGCGCCGGCTACGGGTCCTCCTTCGCCCTCAAGCCCGGATCGCGTGATGTCTTCTACGGGCTCACTGACCGGGGGCCGAACGTCGACGGCCCCGACGGCGTGAAGGTGGAGCCGCTCCCCGACTTCACGCCGGCCATCGGTGAGTTCCGGCTGCGCAACGGTAAGGCCACGCTGGTTCGCACGATCCCGTTGCGGGCGTCGGACGGCACGCCATACAACGGCCTGACGAGTCTGGCGGGCAACACCGGCGAGACGATCGTGGACCTGGACGGCAAGGAGTTGCCGGCGAGTCCGTACGGCTACGACCCGGAGGGGCTTGCGGTCATGCGCGACGGCTCGTTCTGGGTGTCCGATGAATACGGTCCGTTCATCACGCATTTCTCCCGCGACGGGCGCGCGATCGAGCGGCTGTCGCCCTTCGACGGTTCGCTGCCGACCGAGTTGTCCGAGCGCGAACCCAACAAGGGGATGGAGGGTCTCACCGTCACTCCCGACGGCAAGACCCTGGTCGGGATCATGCAGGCCGGTCTCAACGCGCCGGACGGCCCGAAGTCGAAGAACGTCAGCGCTGTTCGCATCGTCACGATCGACATACGGACACGTCGCACAGCCGAATACATCTACCTGCTGCACAGCGACGACAAGCCGTCGACCGCGGTCAGCGAGATCTCGGCACTGAACGATCACCAGTTCCTCGTGGACGAACGCGATGGCGAGATGGAGCCGAACGCGAACAAGAAGCTCTACCGGATCGACCTGCGTGGTGCGACGGACGTCGGGAAGTTCTCCACGGTCCGGAATTCGAGGTATGACGCGGTCGGCGGCGGGCTGCTCGTCTCGGGCCACACGATCGAGGGCATCGTCGGCAAGGATGCGACAGCGGCGGCGACGAACGACCTGGGGGCGGTCGGGATCAAGCCGGTCAGGAGCTCGCTCTTCCTCGACGTGGCGGGACTGGTCACCTCGATCGACCCGACCGGCGGCTTCTTCGGCCACGACAAGATCGAGGGTGTCGCGGTCGTCGACGGCGGCAAGCGGGTCGTCATCTCCAACGACAGCGACTTCGGGATCGACGGGCTCTCGAACGACACTGCGCCCTACCGACTCAAGGTGAAGACGCTCCCGAACGGCACGCAGGACACCGGTGAACTGCTGTCGGTCGACCTGGCCAAGGTCCCTGCCCGGTTCAAGCGCTGAGGGATCCGCGTCGAGACCGAGACCCGCGGTCACGGGCCGAACATGTTGTGTTGTCGTGTTATTCGGCGGGTGTGGTGGTGTGGGTGCGTCCGGTGGGGGTGGTCCAGGTGCATACGCCGTCGGGGGTCATGGTGACGGACCAGCCGGTGGAGTGCTTGGCGCGGTGATGGTGGCGGCATAGGCAGTGAAGGTTGGTCGGGGTGGTGTCCCCGGCCGGCCAGGGGGTGACGTGGTCGATGTCGCACCAGCGGGCGGGGCGGGTGCAGCCGGGGAACCGGCAGTGCACGTCCCGGGCCCGCACGAAGGCCGCGAGTTTCGTGCTGGGCCGGTAGTGGGTGTTACTGGTTGCGATGGTGACGCCGGTGTCGGCGTCGATGAGGGCGCGGGTGATCGTGGCCCCGAACGATCGGGACAGTTCCTGGATGACGGCGGCGGGGATGATCCCGACCCCGGGCACGGTGGCATCACCGAGCCACGCTGTCACCGCGGGCTGCAGTGACGATGGTGGTGTCGCCGGGGCCGGTGGTGATTGGCCCGGTGACCTCGTCGTGGTGTCGCAGTCTCTCGGGTGTTCGTGTTGCTGGTGTTCGTGCTGCTGGTGGTGTTGCCAGTCGTCCCGGTCGTCCCGGTAGTCGTCCGGGTCGCACTCGTCGTCGGGGTCGGGTGGGTAGAGGCGTTGCAGGAGGTCGTTGAACTCGGTTTCGATCTGCGCTTCGGTCTTCAGCACCGTCCGCGCACCACCGCCGCCGCCGCTGTCGTCCGGCGATGGAACGGGTGTGCCGTGCGGGAAGACGCTCAGGCCGGTGATCGGGTGTGCGAACGCGGCCGGCCACCCCGGAGTGCACCCACCGACCCCAGCGCTGCCAGGGACTGCGCTGCCGGTTCCGGTTGCTGGTGGTTGGAAGGCGGTGCCTTCGGCGGTGCGGTCTGTCCCACTGTCACTTGTCATGCCGTTGGTGGCGCCGGTACGGGTGTGGATGGGGATTTGGATGAGCAGGTTGGTGGTGACCTGGGCGTTGTTGAGGATGAGGTCGGTCAGGGCGTCGGCGCGGCATTCGGCCAGTGTTTTGGTGGTGGTGGTGTCGGTGTGCAGGTGCCGGGCCAGGTCGTCCACGGCGGCCATGATTTTCGCGGCTGCCGTACTGGGCAGGATGGCGTGCAGGTGGCACAGGCCGGGTTCGTCGTCGGGGTGGGTGTACACGCCGATCCGGTCGCGGCGGCGTCGGGCGGCGGCGTTGCCGCCGGCGACCGGGTCGAGGGCCGCCAGGGCCTTGTGGGTGCGGTGTTGCAGCTGCCGGGTGGATTGGCGGGCCAGTAGGTCGATGTTGGCGTCTTCGGCGGCGACGGCTTGCGCGTGGGTGAGCCCTTCGCGGGTGGCGGGGTCGTCCGGGTCGGCGCCCAGCAACGCGGTCTCGATCTGCCGGGCCAGGTCCAGGGTGATGGGGTCGCCGTCGTCGTTGACGGTGCTGACCCGGCCCAGGGCCCGGTGGATGGTGCTCAGTTTGGCCGGTTCCAGCCGTCCGGCGGCGACCTGCCGGAACAGTCTGGGGGTGCGGGTGATCGCGTCGCTGGCCTCGGCAACCCGGTGCACGGCGTACCCGGGGGTCCACCCCAGCAGGGGCCCGACCTCACACCCGATGTATTCGTCCTGGTGCGCCCCGATCGCGTGCCGGACCTGCCGGGTCCTCGACCCGTCGGGTTCGTCATGGTCGGGGATCACGGTTTCTTCGACCGCGGCGGCTTGGGCCAGGCGGGCGGACTGGATCGCCCAGGCGGTGTTCAGCACCTGTTGCGCGGCGACGGTCTGCTGCAGCAGGTCGTGTTTGGTCAGGGTGATCTCATCGAGGCGACTGTCGTCGAACGCGGCGGTCAGCAACTGCATCGCCGCATGGAGTTTCTCCGCGGCGGTCATGCCCGCACCAGGTGCGGTGTTGTTGGTGTTCCCTCCCATGAACTTATGGTACGCGTGTTCGATGCTGGTGGCAAGGGTTGATCGCCTGTATTTCGTGTCCTGTCAGTGTTTTTCGTGGATTCGCCGGTGTCCCGGGTTGTTGGTGCGCGTGGTGGTTGACCTCGATACGTCCTCGCCTAGCGGCTCGGACTACTCGGCCAACGCAGGGGCGGTCACCCAGCCCGGCGCGGGGGTGGTCACCCGGCCAGCTCGGACTCGGACTACTCGGCCAACGCAGGGGTGGTCACCCAGCCCGGCACGGGGCGGTCAGCCAGCCCGGCGCGGGGCGGTCACCCAGCCCGGCGCGGGGGTGGTCACCCGGCCAGCGCCACAGTGGGCTGATCAGGGGATCAGGAGCAGCTTCCCGGTCGTCCCGCGTCCCTCGAGCGCCTCGTAGGCCGAGGCCGCGTCGTCGAGTGCGAAGCGGGCACCCACCTGCAGCTTCAGCCGGCCGTCGGCCAGCTGCCCGAGGATGTCGTCGGCCCGCCACAGCAGTTCCTCGCGGTCCGCGACGTAGGACACCAGGGTCGGGCGGGTCACGAAGAGGGAGCCGAGCCGGTTGAGGACCTGCAGGTCGAGGGGCTCGACCTGGCCGCTCGCTCCGCCGAAGAGCACCCCCATCCCCCGCGGTCGCAACGACTTCAGCGAGGCGTCGAAGGTGGCCTTGCCGACACCGTCGTAGGCGACGTCCACGCCCCGCCCGGCCAGCTTCCGTACCTGTTCGGCCAGCGCGTCGCCGGAGAACTCGCGGTAGTTGATCAGGTGCGCAGCGCCGAGCTGCTCTGCGATCGCCAGCTTTTCGTCGCTTCCGGCGGTCGCCACGACCGATGCGCCCTTGCCGGTGATGAGCTGCACCAGCAACTGTCCGACTCCCCCGGCGGCCGCGTGCACCAGCGCGATCTGGCCGGTCTCGACGGGCCAGGTCGAGTTGACGAGGTAGTGCGCCGTCATACCCTGCAACATCGCGGCTGCAGCGACGTCCAGGTCGAGCCCGTCAGGCACCGGGACCGCCTTGGCCGCAGGGATGTTCGCGACTTCAGCGGCGCTGCCCATCGGTCCCGCCCATGCGACCCGGTCACCGACGGCAACGCCCTCGACCTCCGGGCCGACCGCTTCCACCGTGCCGGCGCCCTCCTGGCAGAGCACGAACGGCGTCTCCATCGGGTAGACGCCCTGCCGCTGGTAGACGTCGATGAAGTTCACACCCACTGCGGCCACCCGCACCTGCAACTCACCTGTTCCGGGGGGCGCGACGTCGACGTCTCGCACTTCGAGGACGGATCGGTCGCCGGGTTTCGTCACCAGAAGAGCACGTGTCATGGCTGCCAGCCTAGTGAGTCACCGGCGTCCCGCGCCCTTCGGTGGTGCCGAACCGAGCCGTGTAGTGCCAGACCCGTTTCACGGCCTGCAGATCCGCACCGCCGAGCCGCGCCCGGTCGCCGATCAGCCTCGGTGTGAGCCGACCGTCGAGCGCGATATCCCTTGCCAGTGCGACGATCTCGTGACCGCGATACTCGGGGTGCGCCTCGATGTCCGGCACAGAGGCGCAGAACCCGTGGTGCCACTCCACCGCGCACGGCAGCCGCTGCGCCACATCCTCGACCCGGGTGCCACGGAAGCTGGGATCGAGCACGACCGCCTCCACGTCGTCGGCCAGCGCGAGGTGCCCGTGCACCTGCGCCTCGACGTAGTCGTCGAGCAGGTCGCGAGTGTCCGCATCGGCCAACGCGGTCAGCCGGCACGCCGTCGCCACTGCGAGATCCGACGGGTCATCGACGCTGTCCGGATAGCAGAACGTCGTGCGCTCCAGGGTGTGCGCCGCCAGCCTGATGTATGACGAGCCGAATCTCGGCGACGCACCCGTGCTGCGACGTCGATGGTTCAGAGCGCCGTACTTCGGGCGCAGGTCGGGATCGGCTGCGTCATACGCCCCGCCGAAAAGCGCGCTCTCCCAACGAAACCGGTCTCCGCCCTCGAACGCGGTCAAACCACCGTTGCTGGTGCCCGTGACGAACTGGGACGCGTACACGCCCTCCCTGGCCAGTCGCTCGATGACGAGCTCCGACGAGCCGGGGCCGGCGAACCGGTCGGGGTGGAAGCTGCATGTGACGCGCAGCGTGGGGTCGAGGGCGGGACCGCTCGCGCGAGCCCGAACATGTGCGAGGGCGCGTTCGACCGGATCCGGCTGCTTCACGCCTCGAACGGTGCCGGGTCACCGGCGCCGACGCGAGTCACCTCGGCATACCCGCCCGAGAAGTCGACGACCGTCGTGGGCTCCACACCACACTCCCCGGAGTCGATCACGGCGTCCACCTGGTGGTCCAGCTCCTCCTTCACCTGCCAGCCGTCGGTGAGCGGCTCCTCCTCGTCCGGCAGGAGCAGCGTGCTGGTCATGATCGGCTCGCCGAGCTCGGCGAGCAGCTCGCGGGCGACCGGGTGATCGCAGATCCGCACGCCGACGGTCCGCTTCTTGGGCTGCAGCAGCCGGTGCGGCACCTCGGACGTGGCCGGCAGGATGAACGTGTACGGCCCCGGCGTCGCCGCCTTGATCGCCCGGAAGATGCGGTTGTCGACGTGCACGAGCTGCCCGAGTTGTGCGAAGTCGCGGCACATCAGGGTGAAGTTGTGCTTGTCGTTCAGCTGCCGGATCCGCACGATCCGGTCACGGCCGTCCCGGTTGCCGAGCGTGCAGCCGAGGGCGAAACACGAGTCGGTGGGGTAGGCGATCAGTCCGCCGTCGCGCAGGATCTGCACGGCTTGCGCGATGCTGCGCGGCTGCGGGTCCTTGGGGTGCACGTCGAAGTAGCGAGCCATGCGCCTACCGTACGTCCTGTCCTCCCAAGGGCATCAACCCTTGGGAACTCTCGCGGCACTGGTCTTCGAGACGGTGGCGTATCCCGTCTTGCGGCCTGTCACACGCACGGTGATCTTCTTGCCCGCGTCGGCGGCAGTCACCTTGTGTGAGGCACCTGTCGCGCCCTTGATCGCAGTGCCACTGTGCAACCACTGGTAGGACAGGGTTACCGGGCTCGGCTTCCACGCCCCGGGCACTGCTTTCAACGTGCTGCCGACCTTCGCGGTCCCGGAGATCTTCGGTGTCGGCGTCGCGGTCAGCTTCAGCAGCGGGATCGCTCTCGCGGCGCTCGCCTTCGACACAGTGGCGTAGCCCGTCTTGCGGCCTGTGACGCGAACGGTGATCTTCTTGCCCGCGTCAGCGAGGGAAACCTTGCGTGAGGCACCTGTCGCACCCTTGATCGCAGTGCCGTTGCGCAACCACTGGTACGACAGGGTTACCGGGCTCGGCTTCCACGCCCCGGGCACTGCTTTCAACGTGCTGCCGACCTTCGCGGTCCCGGAGATCTTCGGTGTCGGCGTCGCAGTCAAAGTTCGGAAAAGTGTCAATTGGTAGGGCTTTCCCCACGAAGCTTCGCTGTCCGTGCCGTAGATCATCACGTAGACGCGCCCAGCCGGAAGTGCCAGCGCCTTCGCACCGAGCGACTTCCCGTTCCAGTCGCCACCGTCCAGATAGAAGTCGTACAACTCATCACCACTCTGGTCGTAAACCGCGACCTCATACGCAGTCCCGGTCCCCAACCCCGACGGGAACGTCAACGACAACTTCCCCCGACCCGCCGACGTCACGTCATACGCAAAATAGTCATGGTCACCCCAGCCGGCCGCCAACGATGAACCCGACACCGTCCTGCCCAACGACTCCACATCCGCCGACGCGGTGGAAGTATTCGGCTCCGTCTCCACCACCCCAGCAGCCACGGAAACCGTCAGCTGGTAGGGCTGTCCCCACGAAGCTTCGCTGTCCGTACCGTAGATCATCACGTAGACGCGCCCAGCCGGAAGATACGTCGCTTGCCCGGCGAGCCACTTCCCGTTCCAGTCGCCACCGTCCAGATAGAAGTCGTACAACTCATAACCACTCTGGTCGTAAACCGCGACCTCATACGCAGTCCCGGTCCCCAACCCCGACGGGAACGTCAACGACAACTTCCCCCGACCCGCCGACGGCACGTCATACGCAAAATAGTCATGGTCACCCCAGCCGGCCGCCAACGACGAACCCGACACCGTCCTGCCCAACGACTCCACATCCGCCGACGCGGTGGAAGTATTCGGCTCCGTCTCCACCACCCCAGCAGCCACGGAAACCGTCAGCTGGTAGGGCTGTCCCCACGAAGCTTCGCTGTCCGTACCGTAGATCATCACGTAGACGCGCCCAGCCGGAAGATACGTCGCTTGCCCGGCGAGCCACTTCCCGTTCCAGTCGCCACCGTCCAGATAGAAGTCGTACAACTCATAACCACTCTGGTCGTAAACCGCGACCTCATACGCAGTCCCGGTCCCCAACCCCGACGGGAACGTCA
This sequence comes from Flexivirga oryzae, assembly GCF_014190805.1. Taxonomy (NCBI): domain Bacteria; kingdom Bacillati; phylum Actinomycetota; class Actinomycetes; order Micrococcales; family Dermacoccaceae; genus Flexivirga; species Flexivirga oryzae. The sequence continues at coordinate 1,825,702 of NZ_JACHVQ010000001.1, forward strand.
ACGACAACTTCCCCCGACCCGCCGACGGCACGTCATACGCAAAATAGTCATGGTCACCCCAGCCGGCCGACAACGACGAACCCGACACCGTGGTGCCGAGCGCGACGGCGTTGGCAGTCGCCATCGAACCATTTGGCTCCTGTTCACTCACGGTTGACGCATGCGCCTCGGGTGCAGCAACCATCGGGAGCATGGCGGCAATCAGAACCGCCGCGAAGAGTCCGGCGAACCAGCGCAACGGGCGAAATCGGGGCGCACCAATGACAGGAGTAAGCATGACTCTCCGCAGGATTCAGGGGTCCCGTGATTCGTCCGTGGGTCCCGGTGGACGAATACAAGCGCCCTCGCCATACCCCTGTCGACAAATGTGCGGAGGTCACCGCCACTCGCAAGAAACCCCTGTGTTGCCCCACGTTGTGCACGTTCGCGCTACGGCGCCGGACCGGCTTGCCGGCGCGAGGAGCAACGTCGTCTCGAAACCAGGTTCCGGCGCACTTCCGCCGTCGTCCTGGGTCACGCCCACTTGTCCGCCAGGGTCCGCACGACCTTCAGATCACGCGTGGTGGCAACCAACCCACCGCGCTCCATCCGGGCATTGGAGATCTTCGCCTCGTGTGCGGGTTTGCCCAGCCACCAGTGCAATTCGCTTCCATCTGGGTGCAGCCGCTCCCCCGGCACGTCCCAGTCGGCCAACTCCGAGCGGCGGTCCGGCGGGAGCGGGTCACGGAAGAAGGTGACGTAACGCCGCAGCGTCGCTCCGTCCAGCGGGTCGGTCAACGAGTCCGCCCGTTCGACGGTCGCCAGCAGCTGGGCCGGGCTGCGCACGATGCATGGTATGGCGAAACCGAACTCCTCCTCCAGCAGCGGCTCGAGTGTCGCCGCGACCTTCGCGCCGCTGCGCGTCGGGCTGCCGATGAGCACGTTGCCGCTCTGGATGTGGGTCTCGACGTCGGCGAAGCCGGCCCCGGTCAACACTTCCCGCAGCCGCTGCATCTTCACCCAGCGACCACCGACGTTGACCGCACGCAGGAAGACGATGTGGCGCACCGCCACTCACTCCGCCTGGTGGGAGGTCACTTCGGTCGGCAGCATGACGGTGCGACTGACCGTGCACAACCGTTCGTGCGACTTGCGGATCGACTCGGGCAGGATCTCGCGTGCAGCGTCCCCGTCCGCACCCTCCGGGAACTCGACCCGGAAGGTGATGTCGATGGGCCCCATGTGGTTGCCCTGCTCGTCGCGCAGCTTGTCACCCTCGGCCGTCACCTCGAAACGCGTGGGCTCACTGCGCCGTGCGGTGAAGATGTCTACGTCGATGCCGGTGCACCCGGCGATCGCCGCGAGCATGATCTCCACCGGGGTGAACTGGTCGTCCCCGCCGCTGCCGAAGTCGAACGTTCCGCCGCGCGCGTTGGTGGCGCGGAACTTGCCCGGCGACGTACGGGTGATGGTGACGGCGCGGTGCGCGTCGGAAGGCTGAGTCGTCATACCGCAAGCCTGCCACGCGGGCCGTTTCGGGCGCGCCTGAGTACCGTGTGCCACGTGAGCGCACACTCCGACCACAGCATCGTCCTGATCCGCCACGGCGCGACCGAGTGGTCGCGCAACGGCCGGCACACCGGCACGACCGATCTGCCGCTGCTACCGGAGGGCGAGGCGGACGCGCGCAAGCTGCGCGACCAACTGGACGGCCTGGACATCGTCGCGACATTCTGCAGCCCGATGCAGCGCGCACGGCGCACCGCCGAGCTCGCCGGCCTCGACGACGTCCGGATCGACCCGGATCTGCGCGAGTGGGATTACGGCGCGTACGAAGGACTTTCGACGCCACAGATCCGGGAGAAGCTCGGCGACCCGTCGTGGGAGATCTTCGCCGACGGGGTCGAGCCCGGCGACACGCCCGGCGAGACCGTCGAGGACGTAGCGGCCCGCGTCAGTCACGTCGTGCGGCGCGTGGTGCCCCTGCTCGAGGTCGGCAACGTCGCGCTGGTGGCGCACGGGCACTCGCTGCGGATCTTCGCCGCGATCTTCCTGCGCCAGGAGGCGCGTATGGGCGCTCAGCTCATCCTGAACGCCGGATCGCTGTCCACGCTCGGCTTCTACCACGGCACACCGTGCATCCAGCGCTGGAACACCGGCGGCGACTACGCCTGACGCCCGGGGCCGTCAGCTGGGGACCTCCCAGGTGTGCACCGGGTCGCCCGCGTGCATCAGCTCCAGGTAGCGGCGCAGCATTCCGTTGAGCGCGCTCGCGCGGTCCTTGCCCTGCGCCTCAAGGGATCTCACGCAGTCGATCTGCCAGGAGGCGCCGTTCTGCCCGGTGCGGCACCGGTCCTCGATGACACCGAGGTAGCGATCCCGGACGTCCTGCGCGACGCCCCACTCGGCGAGGCCCTCGTTGGCCAGCGGGAGCAGGTGGCGCAGGGTCAGCTCGTCGGCGCGCACCTCGCCGAAGCCGGGCCAGTAGACCTTCGCCTCGATGCCCCGCCGGCAGCACTCGGAGAAGTTGTCGGCGGCAGCGTCGAAGCTCATCCGGGTCCACACCGGGCGGTCGGAGTCGGCGAGCATCCGGGCGACACCGTAGTAGAAGGCGCTGTTCGCCATACAGTCGATGATCGTCGGCCCGGCCGGCAGCACGCGGTTCTCGACGCGCAGGTGCGGCTTGCCGTCCACGATGTCGTAGATCGGCCGGTTCCAGCGGTAGACGGTGCCGTTGTGCAGGCGCAGCTCGTCCAGGTGCGGTGCGTCGCCGGCCTCGAACACCGCGACCGGGTCCTCGTCGGTGGACTCCGGCAGCAGCGCCGGGAAGTAGCGCACGTTCTCCTCGAACAGGTCGAAGATCGAGGTGATCCAGCGCTCCCCGAACCACACCCGCGGCCGAACACCCTGGTTCTTCAACTCGATCGCGCGTGTGTCGGTGGCCTGCTCGAACAGCGGCACCCGGCTCTCGTGCCACAGTTCCTTGCCGAAGAAGTACGGCGAATTGGCCCCGATCGCCATCTGGATGCCGGAGATCGCCTGCGCGGCGTTCCAGAAGTCGGCGAACCGGTGCGGCTGCACCTGCAGGTGCAGCTGGACGGACGTGCACGCGGACTCCGGCGCGATCGAATCGGCATACATGGCAAGGCGTTCCCCGCCCGGGCCCTCGATGTCGATGAAGATGTCCTCGCCGCGCGCGGAGAAGATCGCCTCGTTGAGCGCGGCATACCTCGCGTTGGCGCTCATCCACTCGGTGGTGAAGTGCTCGGGCATCAGGGTGGGCAGGATCCCGATCATCGCGATCTGGGCGCCGGCCTCGTTCGCCTTCTTCTCGGCGCGGTTCAGGCTGTCGCGCAGGTCCTCCTCCAGCTTGAGCGCCGAGTGGCCGGGCATCGGGCGCGGACTGACGTTGAGCTCGATGTTGTACTGCCCGAGCTCGGTCTGGTAGTCCTCGTCCGCGATCGACTCCAGCACGCTCGCGTTGCTCATCGTCGGCTGCAGATCGTCACCGACCAGGTTCAGCTCGATCTCCATGCCGGTGAGCTGGCGCTCGAAGTCGAAGCTGTGTGTTGTGAGCATGCGCTCGAACACGTCGAGGTCCTGGTGCACCTTCTCGCGGTAACGCTGTCGTTGCTCGCGGGTGTATGACGTGGCGGCGACGTCCTTGCCCATGATGAACCTCCTCGGATCAGCGTGACGCCACGCTTGCACATTCTGGAAGCCGTCGGCGGCAAAACGCCAAGAGCTTCTTCCGCGGCGCCAGCATCCGGACGAGATGCCACACGCCGGGCCGGCTCCACGCGGCTGTCGGCACCGGCTTCTAATGTGCCTTCCATGCGCTTCCTGCACACCTCCGACTGGCACCTGGGTCGCCGCTTCCACGGCGCCTCGTTGCTGACTGCGCAGGCCCGCTACCTGGACCATCTGGTCCAGACCGTGCGCGCGGAGCGGGTCGACGCCGTGCTCGTCGCGGGCGACGTCTACGACCGGGCGCTGCCCGCGCCGGACAGCATCGAGTTGCTGGACGAGAACCTGGCCCGGCTGCGTGACGCGGGCGCCGCGGTCGTGCTCTCGTCGGGCAACCACGACTCGGCGATCCGGCTCGGCTTCGGCTCGCGCGTGCTCGAACACGGTGGCGTGCACATCCGCACCCGGGTCGGGTCCGTCGGACGGCCGGTGCTGCTCGGCGACGTCGCGATCTACCCGCTGCCCTACCTGGAGCCGGCCCTGACGGCGCCGGCACTGGACGCCACCGAGCCGACCCACGCCGGTGTCCTGCGGGCCGCGATGCGGCGGGTGCACGCGGACCTGATCGGCAGGAACGTTCCGGGCGTCGTCATGGCGCACGCGTTCGTCGTGGGCGCCACGTCGTGCGAGTCCGAGCGGGACATCAGTGTCGGCGGTGCCAGCGCGGTTCCCGCAGCGACCTTCTCGGGCCTGGCGTATGCCGCGCTCGGCCACCTGCACGGCGCCCAGCAGGTCGGCGAGGTCGGCCGTTACAGCGGCTCACCGGTGGCCATGTCGTTCTCGGAAGCGACGCAGCGCAAGAGTTCCGTGCTGGTCGACATCAGCGACGGCGAGGTCACGACGCAGCTCGTCGATGCGCCGGTGGACCGGCCTCTGGCGATCCTGCGTGGCACGCTCGCGGAGCTGCTGTCCGACCCCGGTCTGGCGCACGCCGAGGACTCCTGGTGCCAGGTGACGCTCACCGATGCCACGCGGCCGTTGGGGGCCATGGAGCAGTTGCGCCGACGGTTCCCGCACACCGCGCAACTGCTCTTCGACCAGCCGGTGCCGCGGCTGCAGGGCGCCCGGTACACCGCCCGTGTCGCCGGCCGGGGCACCCTCGACCTGTGCTGCGACTTCCTGGCGCACACGCGCGACGGCGCCGGGCCGACCGACGACGAGCGCCGGCTGCTGCGCACCGCCGTCGAGGCGACCCGGGTCGCCGGTGACGCACACGAGGGCCCCGCCCGCACCCGCGCCGTCGACGGTGTGGCATGAAACTGCATCGCCTGCGGTTGCAGGCGTTCGGGCCGTTCGCCGGCTGCGAGGAGATCGACTTCGACGACCTGGCCGCCGACGGACTGCACCTCATCCACGGCCCGACCGGCGCGGGCAAGTCCAGCATCCTCGACGCGATCTGCTTCGCTCTCTTCTCCGGAGTCCCCGGCAGCCGCATGCAGGGACGCAACAGCTTGCACAGCGACCACGCGGCACCGACCACCCGACCCGAGGTCGAGTTGGAGTTCACCGTCGGCGGCCGGCGGTTGCGGGTGCAACGCTCGCCGGAGCACCAGGTCGCGAAGAAGCGCGGCACCGGTACCCGGTCCCAGCGTGGTGCCGTGCACCTGGAAGAGCTGCGGTCCGGTCGGTGGGCGACGGTCAGCACCCGTGCCGACGAGGTCGGCCAGGTGATCGGCGAATTGCTCGGCATGGGCCTGGCGCAGTTCGCCCAGGTCATGCTGCTCCCCCAGGGCGAGTTCACCGCGTTCCTGCGCGCCAAACCCGACGACCGGGGCAAGTTGCTGGAGCGGCTGTTCGACATCAGCGACTTCGCAGCCGTCGAGCAGTGGCTGGTCGACCACCGCAGGACCCTCGAGACCGAGACCACTCGCGCCGACGCCCGGCGCGCCGCGCTGGTCGCGCGGGCGCGGGAGGCGCTGAGCGCCATACCCACCGACGATGCGCACCAGAGCACCCCGTGGCCCGATCTCGACGACGCCGGTGGCGTAGCCGCGCTGCACGCGCTGTGCGAGCACCTCTCGGAGCGACTCACGGAGGCGCTGGCCGAGGCGGACGGTGCGACCGCCACGGCCGAGCGGCTGCGTGCGCGGCTGGCCGACGAACGCACGCTCGCGGGTCTCCAGGGCCAGGCGCACGGCGCCCAGCAGGTCCTCGACAGACTCGCCGCGCAGGCAGCCACGGTCACCGCCGCCGAGCAGCAACTGGAGCGCGCACGCAGAGCCGACGGTTGTCGTGCGGCCATTGCTGCCGTGCAACGCCGGCGGGTGGCGCTCCGGTCTGCAGCAGCCGCGACTCGTGACGCACGCGGCGCCTTGGCCGCGTCGAGCCGCTGGCCGGTTCCCGAGGCGCACGGTTCGGGTGCGATCTCCGAGAGCGCGCTGCAGCCGCTGCACGAGCGGGCGCTCGCCGGCAGCACGGCACTGGCCGGGCAGCCGGAGTTGGTGCGGCAGTCCGAGGCGACGGAAGCGGAGTTGCGGTCAGCGGAGCGGGAGCACGAGCGCGCACACGACAGCGCGGTCCGATGCGCGGCCGCCGTCGCCGATGTCGCCGCACAGGTCACCGCCCTCACCACACGCCTCGACGACCGCCGCCCGCGTGCGGCCACCGATCGGCAGTGGCGGGCGTTGCTGACGTGGGTCGACGCCGCCGGTCGGGCGGCCGGTGCGGCGGTCACCGATCTCGAGCACGCGTTGCAGTGCGAGGACGAGCGCCGGGTCGCGCAGCAGGAGTGGGCGGCCGCGGAGCAGGGGGTGATCCGGTTGCGCCAGGCACGTCTGACGGGCATCGCCGCGGAGCTGGCGGCCGACCTGCGGCACGGTGCCCCCTGTCCGGTGTGCGGGTCCGTCGATCATCCGCACCCGGCACCGACCGACCCGGACCACGTCGACGCCGAACAGGTGGCCGCCGCCGAGGAGGTCGCGGCCGCCGCGCTGTCACGGTCCGAACGCACCGCATCCCGGTGGTCCGCGGCCGGCGGACGGGCCGAGCGCAGCTGCGGACTGCTCCGGGACGCCCTCGATCCGCCCGATCCGGACGTCGAGCACCCGCCGTCGGCCGACGCCGGCCTCGACGCCGCACTCGCCGAGCTGCGCTCGATCGCCACCGCGGCACGCCCGGGCGTCATCGGGCTGGGAGACACCCTCGCGACCGAGTCGCGAGCAGTCGGCGGGGACGACCTGCTCCTGCTGCAGACGCTGCGTGCGACGCTCGGCGCCGTGCGTGACACGGTCGCCGAGGGTGCCGCGTCGGCTGCCGGCGCCGCCGACGAGGTTCGAGCGCTCGAGGACCGGCTCGAGCAGCTGCGCGCCGACGAACTCACCGCCGAGCAGACAGCCGCAGCAGCAGCCGAGACCGCACGGAGCGCGCAGGGCCGCGTCGCGGCGCTGGAAAACCGGCTCGCCGCGGCCCGCGAGCGACTCGACGAGCTGATCCACGAGCACGACACGGTGTGCGGGTGCTCGGGCGAGACCGACCCTGCTGCGGCTCACCTCCGCTGCGTCCAGCAGCTGACTGCGCTGACGACCGCCGCCCAGGCCGAACGCGTCGCCGCCACGGAAGCCGCCAGCGCACTCGACGACGTCGACGAGGCGCTCCGTGAGCACCGGTTCGAGGACCTCGCGGCCGCCACGGCGTCCGTGCTCCCCGAGGCGGACCAGCGGCGGCTCCGTTCCGTGGTCGACGATGCGCGGACCGAGCACGCCAAGGCGACCGGCGTGCTGGAGCAGCCCGAGGTGGCGGCCGCACTCGCCGGCGGTCCCGCCGACGTCGCCGGTGTCACCGCGGAGCTGTCGGTGGCCGAGCGGTCGGCACGGCACACCCAGGAGGCCGTGGGTGACGTGCGCCGCGCGTTGCAGAGCATCGAGCGCATCGCCGACGACCTGCAGGCGCACGACGAACACAGCGCGCCGCTGCATCGGCAACTGGCCGTGGCGACATCGCTGTCGGCCGCGGTGACCGGCTCCGGGGACAACGTCATGCGGATGCGTCTCACGGCATACGTGCTGGCCGCCCGGCTGGAGACCGTCACCGCCCTCGCCAACGAGCGGTTGCAGGTGATGAGCGGCGGCCGCTACCAGTTGGAGCACACCGACGAGAAAGCCGGCCGCGGCACCAAGAGCGGTCTCGGCCTGCGGGTGCGCGATGCGTGGACCGGGACGGCGCGGGAGACCTCGACCCTCTCCGGCGGCGAGTCCTTCATCGCCTCGCTGGCTCTCGCCCTCGGGCTCGGCGACGCGGTCCTGCAGGCCGCCGGCGGCCGAAGTCTGGAGACGCTGCTGGTCGACGAGGGCTTCGGATCCCTCGACGAGGACAGCCTCGACCAGGTGCTAGACGTGCTCGACGCGCTGCGGGCCGGCGGCCGCAGCATCGGCATCGTCAGTCACGTGCCCGAGTTGCGTGCGCGCATCCCGGCACAGATCCGCGTGCACAAGACGGTCCGGGGGTCGACGCTGCAGGTGGTCGCCGCGGGCGCGGCTTGACCTGCCCCGCTGTGCGTCGCCACGCCGCGGACGTCTCGGCATCGCCCGCTGCCGCATGGGAAACTGTGCACGTGCGGCCTATCAAGCAGTCCAAGAAGCTCCAGCACGTCCGGTATGACGTTCGGGGACCGATCCTCGTCGAAGCGGAGAAGCTGGAGGCCCAGGGGCACCGGATCCTGAAACTCAACATCGGCAACACCGCGCCGTTCGGCTTCGAGGCCCCCGACGCCGTGCTGCGCGACATGATCCACAACCTGCCGCAGTCCCAGGGCTACAGCGACAGCCGCGGGATCTACTCCGCCCGCACGGCCGTGGCGCACTACTACCAGTCCCACGGGCTCACCGACACCGGCGTCGAGGACGTGTTCATCGGCAACGGGGTCTCCGAGCTGATCAGCATGGTGCTGCAGGCCTTCGTCGACGACGGCAACGAGATCCTCATCCCCGCACCGGACTACCCGCTGTGGACCGGCGCCGTGTCACTGGCCGGTGGCACCCCGGTGCACTACCGCTGCGACGAGAGCAACGGCTGGAACCCCGACCTCGCCGACATCGAGTCGAAGATCACCGACCACACCCATGCCCTGGTCATCATCAACCCGAACAACCCGACCGGCGCGGTCTACTCCGAGGAGACGGTCCGTGGCCTGGTCGACATCGCCCGACGGCACGACCTGGTGCTGATGGTCGACGAGATCTACGAGAAGATCCTCTTCGAGGACGCCGTGCACCACCACGCGGCGACCTTCGCCGGCGACGACGTGCTCTGCCTGACCTTCAGCGGCCTGTCGAAGGCCTACCGCGCCTGCGGCTTCCGTGCCGGCTGGTTGATGATCTCGGGTCCGCGGCATCTGGCCGCCGACTACCTGGAGGGCCTCACCCTGCTGGCCAATATGCGCATGTGCGCCAATGTGCCCGGGCAGCACGCGATCCAGACCGCCCTGGGCGGCTATCAGTCGATCAACGAACTCATCGGCCCCGGTGGCCGGTTCTACGAGCAGTCGATGACCGCGTGGCGGCTGCTCAACGAGATACCCGGGGTGAGCTGCGTCAAGCCGCGCGGAGCGCTCTACTGCTTCCCCCGGCTCGACCCGGACGTCTACCCCATCGACGACGATCAGCAGTTCGTCATCGAGTTGCTGCGCGCCGAGAAGATCCTGGTCACCCACGGCACCGGCTTCAACTGGTTCGAGCCGGACCACTTCCGCCTCGTCACGCTGCCCGACATCGAGGTGCTGACGGAGGCGATCGGCCGGATCGCCAGCTTCCTCAGTGCCGTTCGCGCGGGGGCACCGGTTGCCTCCGCACCCTCGGCATGACGATGCTGCACTGCCCCGCCACGGTGCTGCTCGCGCGGCACGGCGAGGCGGCATACGAAGCGACCACCTGGTCCGGTGAGGGCGGCTCGCTCACCCGGGCAGGCCGGGGCCAGGCCGCGGCACTCGCCGACCGGCTGCACGGCGCGCGGGTCGCACACGTCTACTGCAGCACCCTGGCCCGCGCCGTGCAGACCGCCGAGATCGCGGCCGCGAAGCTGGGCGTGGACGTGAGCACCCGGGTGGGGCTGGAGGAGTTCAGCACCGGATCGTTCGCGGGTGTCGAACGCGACACCGACCCGTTCGCCGAGACGTTCGGCCGGTGGCTCGACGGTGACCTGGACGTGCGGGTCGACGGTGGCGAGACAGGCGCCGAGGTCGTCGCCCGGGCAGGACGCGTGCTCGACGACATCGCCGATGCGCACCCCGGCGAAACGATCCTCGTCGTGTCGCACGGCGGCATCCTCACGCTCGCCGTACACAACCTGTTGATGTTCGAATCAGGCGTGCGGCCAAGGCAATTCGCCAACTGCGCGTATGCCGAGACCGAGCTGCGCGGCGACGGCTGGCGACTCACCGGCTGGTCCGACCCGGACTGAGCACCAGCCGTCCGCAGGCCCTCAGAAGACGATCCACGGAACGCCGGACAGCTGCCACACCAGCGCCTGTTTGGGGTAGTACTCGGTGATGCGCATGTTCTCCACGTCCAGCAACGAACCGCGCGGCCCGATCCTGGACGTGCTGCGCCACAGCACATGCCCCGACGGCGACACGACGCCCAGTTGAGCGTTCTTGGTGAACGTGAAGTGGGACCCGGAGACGTGAGTGTGGCTCTGCCACAACACCTTCGACCCCCAGAGGTACACGAGGTTGCCGTTCGGCTGCATCAGCAGCTTTCGGTTGACCGAGGTGTTGTCCGCGGTCGAAGCGCTCAAGGACTGCCCCGGCCACAGTCTGTGGTCGGTGGCCATCAGGCGGGCGGTGGTGCCGCTGCGCCAGACGATGTGGCCGCTCGCGTCGTAGAGCGCGAGGATGCCGGACGGCAACAACGCCAGTCGCTTTCCGCCGAGCCCGGACGTTTTGCTGTGCCAGAGCAGCGCGCCCGTCGAGTGCCGCAGCGTGATGTCACCGGTGCACGACAGCGACAGCACGGTCGCGTCACGATAGTTCTTGTGAACGCCGTGCGGGTCGGTCCGGACCCAGGTCCACAGCTGCACGCTGTAGCTACCCTTCGAGCCCGGCACGGTGGTGGCCTGGTCGATGCCCAGCAGGTCCCCGTTCAGCTGCAGGGTGAAGTCGCCGGCGTCGAACAGGCTGTGTGTGGGGTCGCGTTCCAGGTGTGTGACGTGATGGCACGCCTTCAGCACCGTCGTGCCCGTCGCCGTCGCCGCCTCCGCGGTATTGCCGGCCGCAGCCGACCCGACGAGCGCCAACGCGACCGCACACGCCGCCGTCAGCACCCGGCTCCGCCATAACCGACCCTTCATGTTCCCTCCTGATGCCCACCCTGTGTCCCGCCAACCGGAGGCTAGACCCCCGCACGTCGCCGTACGCACGGAACGGTCGAACTCGGTCCGACAGCGCACTGTAGTCCACGATCGGCGCGGCGGGTGGAGACCGGTCTCCACCCGGTCTCCACCCGCAGATCTGCCCACGGGGGGATCCGCATCCGCCGCCGAATCCCGAAGCTTGAGTCATCACCGAGCACCACTCAAGACATTCCGGAAAGGCACCCATCATGTCGGACTTCCAGCAGGCACTTCTCATCAGCGGCGGGATCGCGGTCCTGGTGCTCGCCACCCAGTGGGGGCGCCGCGCGTTCTCGCTGCATTCGGTGCTGCGGCCGCTGCTGATGATCGTCGGCGTCGGGTTCTTCTACCTGCGCGGCATGCCGACCGACCGCTCCGAACTGTGGTTGTATGCCGCGGGCCTGGGCATCGGGCTGCTCTGCGGCGCGGTCGCCACGGTCTTCACCCGCATCGAGCGCGACGCCGTCACCGGCAAGGTGATGACGGTGTCCGGCGTCGGCTTCGCGGCCACCTGGCTCGTCGTGGTCGCTGCCCGGCTGGCGTTCGTCTGGGAGGCCGAGCACAACCTGACCTTCCGGGCCCACCTCGGGTCGTTCATGATGCACCACCAGCTGCACGAGGCCGCGATCGCGCCGTTCTTCGTGATCTGGGCGCTCGCCATGGTGGTGTCCCGCATCGCGGCCAACGCGGTCCGCGCCGGTCAGCTGCCCCAGGTGCCGCAGCGCACGGTGCGGGTCGAGCGGCCCGTCGCGGCCTGACGCCATACCCCCGAGGAAGTGAGGACAGTAGCGACTCCCCCGGCCCCGCCGACGGTCACGAACCGTCGGTGGGGCCGAGGCCGTGCTGGAAGGCGAAGGTCACGGCCGCGGCCCGGTCCCGGACTCCCGCCTTCGCGAAGAGGTTGTTGATGTGCGTCTTGACGGTGCCTTCGCTCACCACCAGCCGGCGCGCGATCTCCCGGTTGGTCAGCCCCGATGCGATGAGGGTGAGCACCTCGGACTCCCGCGGGGTCAGGCCCGCGGGCGCAGCGGCCGGTGCTGCCGGTGCCGGAGCGGCGGACCGTTGCATCGCGGCCCGCACCAGCTGCTCCTGCACCTTCGGATCGAGCACCGCCTGACCGCCGGCAACCGTGCGGATCGCGGCCGCTATCTCGGCCCGCCCCGCGTCCTTGGTCAGGTACCCACGCGCACCGGCGTCCAGCGCGCGCATGATCGACGCGTCGTCGCCGTATGTCGTCAGGATCAGCACGTTGACCTCCGGCGCACGCTCGCTGAGCGCACTGGTCGCGTCGGCGCCGTCCATGACCGGCATGTTCAGGTCCATCAGGACGACCTCCGCGCGCTGCGCGATCGCGGTCGACACCGCCTGCGCACCGTCGGCCGCCGTGCCCACGACCTCGAGGTCGTCGTACAGGTCCAGCATCGCGGCCACCGACTCCCGGATCACGGTCTGGTCATCGACGACGACCACTCGAATCGGCTTGGTATCAGGTGACATCCGGACTCCCTTGGTGCATCGGCAACCTGGCCGCGACCGACCAGCCCCCGGCATACTCCCCGTCGTTCACCGGGCCGATGGAGCAGCTCCCGCCGAGCAGTTCGACCCGCTCGCGGATGCCGACCAGGCCCATTCCGCTGCCCGCACCCGCCGAGATCTCCTCGCCGGGACCATTGACCACGTCCAGCACCACGTGCTCCCCTTCACCGGCGACCCGCACACGAACGCCGGCTCCGTGCGCGTGCCGGCGCGCGTTCGTCAGCGCCTCCTGCACGATGCGCACCACCTCCTGTGCGGTCGTGGACCCCGCAGACCCGAGCTCTCCCCCGAGGTCGAGTTCCTCACCCTGCTGCACCATCCGCTGCAGCGTGGTGGGCAGGTCGATGGTGCCTTCCCGCAGCGCCCGCACCGCGCGCCGGGCCTCGCCCAGGCCCTCCACCACGAGGCCGCGCGCGGTCTGCACCGTTGCCCGGCCCTGCTCCCACTGCCCGGCCTCCAACTGCGCACCGGCCAGCTCCAGTTGGAGGCTCACGCCGGACAGCGAGTGCGCCAGCACGTCGTGGATCTCCCGGGCGATGCGTCCGCGCTCGGCCAATGCGCTTGCCCTGGCATCGGATTCAGCGGTACGGCGCGTCTGTTCGACCAGTTGCCGGCTCAGCGCCAGACTCCGGCGCCGGTTCTGCGTCGCGATGCCCGGGAGCACCGACAGTCCGATGAGCAGCACGCCCCACCACGGCCAGGGCTCGTCGGCCCCGAGGAAGTTGCTCACCAGGGAGACCGCCACCGTCACACAGGTCAGGCCGAGTGCGACGCGCGGCGGCCACACCACGCCAACATGCCCGCAGGCGAGGATCGCCATCGAGATCGCCCAGCCGTGCGCGCCGAAGACCAGCCCACCGCAGACCGCGAACGCGAGGCTGATCGCGAAGTGGGGCAGCAGACCGAGGATCCTCGCGGGCACCAGCCGTGCGTAGGCGAGGAGACCACAGACCGCGAGCAGGACATAGCTGAGCCAGAGGTGCCCCGCGAGCGGGTGGAGGATCAGGAACGCCAGCGCGAGCAACACGGTCGTGACGAACGGTTGGGCACGCTCGTCGAACAGGTCCAGCCACGCCAGGGAGAACGTTCCGTCGTCGGACCCCTCGAGTTCTCGTCGCAAACGGCTTCGCACCCGACGATTCTGGCATCCCGCAGGAGTGGGTCCGCAGGGATCTCGATACGGGCTCGTCCCTCGCCCTACTCGATCCGCGAGGTGGTGCTGGTTGCTCGCCCTACTCGATCCGCGTTCCTCGCCTACTCGATCCGCCGGGCGACGGCTCAGTCCTCGAACGCCTCCGGCGGCGGGCACGAGCACACCAGGTTGCGGTCGCCGTACGCACCGTCGACCCGGCGGACCGGCGACCAGTACTTGTGCAGCGGGTCGACACCGTCCGGGTAGACCGCGTCCCGGCGCGAGTACGGGTGCTCCCAGTCGTCGGCTGTCAGCGACTCGGCGGTGTGCGGCGCGTTGCGCAGCGCGGAGTCCGCCGCGTCGACCTTGCCGTCGAGCACGTCCTGGATCTCGGCGCGGATGGCGATCATCGCGTCACTGAAGCGGTCCAGCTCCTCCAGCGACTCGCTCTCGGTCGGCTCGACCATGAGCGTGCCGGCGACCGGGAAGGACATCGTCGGCGCGTGGAAGCCGTAGTCGATCAGCCGCTTGGCGACGTCGTCGACCGTCACTCCGGACTCCTTGGTCAGCGCGCGCAGGTCGAGGATGCACTCGTGGGCCACCAGGCCGCCCTCGCCGGAGTAGAGCACCGGGTAGTGCTCGCCCAGTCGCTTGGCGATGTAGTTGGCCGACAGGATCGCGGCCTCGGTGGCCTTGGCCAGCCCGGCGCCACCCATCAGCCGCACGTACGCCCAGGAGATCGGCAGGATCGAGGCCGAACCGTAGGGCGCCGCCGACACCGGGCCGGTCTCCCCCGTCAGCTCCTCCGCGAACGGGTGGGAGGGCAGGTAGGGCGCCAGATGCTCGCGCACCCCGATCGGGCCGACGCCAGGGCCACCGCCGCCGTGCGGGATGCAGAACGTCTTGTGCAGGTTGAGGTGCGACACGTCGCCGCCGAACTTGCCCGGACGCGCCAGGCCGATCAGCGCGTTGAGGTTGGCGCCGTCGACATACACCTGGCCGCCGGCCTCGTGCACCAGGGAGCACAGCTCGGAGATGGTGTCCTCGAAGACCCCGTGCGTCGACGGGTAGGTCACCATGATGGCGGCCAGGTCCTCGCCGTGCTCCTTGAGCTTGCTCTTCAGGTCCTCCATGTCGATCTCACCGGTCGGCGCCGTCTTGACCACGACGACCTTCATGCCGGCCATCACCGCGGACGCCGCGTTGGTGCCGTGCGCCGACGCCGGGATCAGGCAGACGTTGCGTGCCGACTCGCCCCGGGCCTCGTGGTAGCCGCGGATCGCGAGCAGTCCGGCGAACTCGCCCTGGGAGCCGGCGTTCGGCTGCAGCGACACCGAGTCGTAGCCGGTGATCTCACACAGCCACTGCTCCAGGTCGGTGATCAGCTCCCGGATGCCGACGGTCTGATCGGACGGCGCGAACGGGTGCAGGTTCGCGAACTCCGGCCAGGTGATCGACTCCAACTCGGTGGTCGCGTTGAGTTTCATCGTGCAGGAGCCGAGCGGGATCATCCCGCGGTCGAGGGCGTAGTCGCGGTCGGCGAGCGTGCGCAGGTAGCGCAACATCGCGGTCTCGCTGTGGTGGGCGCTGAACACCGGGTGGGTCAGGACCTCGTCGGTGCGGACGAGGGCGCCGTCCCAGCCGAGTTCACCGTCGGACGGCACCGGCGCGTTGACGCCGAAGGCGCCGGCGACGGCGGCCAGTTGCTCGTCGGTGGTCGTCTCGTCGACGCTGAACGAGACGTGGTCGTTGTCGACCCGCCAGACGTTGATGCCGCGTTGCAGCGCGGCCTCGACCACCGAGTCGGCGCGTCCGGGGACCACCGCGGTCAGCGTGTCGAAGTAGGTGTCGCTGACCAGTTGCACGCCGCCCGCGGTGAGTGCCTCGGCCAGACCGACGGCCTTGCCGTGCACCTCCAGCGCGATCCGCCGCAGCCCCTCGGGGCCGTGCCAGACGGCATACATCGACGCCATCACCGCCAGCAGCACCTGGGCGGTACAGATGTTGGAGGTCGCCTTCTCCCGGCGGATGTGCTGTTCGCGGGTCTGCAGGGCGAGCCGGTATGCCGGAGCCCCGTCCGCGTCCACGCTGACGCCGACGAGCCGGCCCGGCAGGTTGCGCTCCAGGCCCTTGTGCACGCTCATGTAACCGGCGTGCGGCCCGCCGAAGCCCATCGGCACGCCGAACCGCTGGCTGGTGCCGACCGCGATGTCGGCGCCCAGCTCGCCCGGCGAGGTCAGCAGGGTGAGCGCCAGCAGGTCGGCGGCGACGGTGACCAGCGCCTTGACCTCGTGGGCCGCAGCCACCAGCGCGCGCCAGTCGACGATCACCCCGTCGGCACCGGGGTACTGGACGACGACGCCGAAGACGTCACGCTCCCCCGCCGCGGCACGCAGCCCGGCGGCGTCGGTCACGTCGCGCAGGTCCGTGACGACGAGGTCGATGTCGAGGGCGGCCGCGCGGGTCTGCACCACCGCGATCGACTGCGGCATCAGCTGCGCGTCGAGCAGCAGCACCGCATCCTTGGGCGCCTTCGCGCCACGCCGCATCAGGGTCATGGCCTCGGCGACCGCGGTCGCCTCGTCGAGCAGGGACGCACCCGCGGTGGGCAGGCCGGTCAGGTCGGAGACGACGGTCTGGAAGTTGAGCAGGGCTTCCAGCCGGCCCTGCGAGATCTCCGGTTGGTACGGCGTGTATGCCGTGTACCAGGCGGGGTTCTCCAGGATGTTGCGGCGCACCACCGGCGGCGTGTGGGTGCCGTAGTAGCCGAGGCCGATCATCGAGGTCAGCACGGTGTTGCGGTCCGCCTTCGCGCGGAGTTCCTCGATCACCGCGGGCTCGGAGGCCGCGGCCTCGACGTCGAGCGCCTCCGCGGCGCGGATCCCACCGGGCACCGCCTTGGCGAGGAGTTCGTCGGTGCTGGCGTAACCGAGCACCTGCAACATGGTCGCCACATCGTCATCGGTGGGGCCGATGTGGCGGGAAACGAAGTCGGGCAGATCGACAGCAGTCATGGGCGACACCTTCGGGAGACATTCGTGGGCTTGATGACGTCTCCCCAACTGTCGCCACCGAACGGTGTCTTCAGAGCTGCCTCAGCCGGGCGGTCCTGGCGCCTGAGAGGTTCTGGGGAGGTTGCCCCTTCGGCGTCCCGACCGTGCTGGCAGGACTCTCCCGCCCGGTGTCGTAAGCGCTTCTAATTTAGCAGAACCGGCACAGTGGCTCCATGAGCCGGCAATGTGCTCAGCCGGCGGTGCGGCGCCGCGCGCGGCGCTCCCGAAGCTCGTCGCCCGGGTGGTCGGCCGGCACCTCGGCGTCCGGGCGCTCACCCGGCAGCTCCGACAGCGAACCCTCCACCTCGCGCCAGACCGAGCCGAGCGCGATGCCGAAGACACCCTGCCCGCCGCGCAGCAGATCGATGACCTGGTCGTCGGAGGTGCACTCGTAGACACTCGCGCCGTCGGACATCAGGGTGATGCCCGCCAGCTCCTCGACGCCGTGCTCGCGCAGCACCGTCACCGCGACCCGGATCTGCTGCAACGAGACACCGGTGTCCAGCAGCCGCTTGATGACCTTGATCACCAGGATGTCACGGAAGCTGTAGAGGCGCTGGTGGCCGGACCCGCTGGGGTTGCGCACCGACGGCTCGAGCAGACCCGTGCGCGCCCAGTAATCCAGCTGGCGGTAGGTCACCCCGGCGGCGCGGCACACCGCGGGACCGCGGTAACCGACCTGCTCGGTCATCTCCTCCGGCAGTTCCTGCGGGAACAGCGCTTCCTGCATGGGCGCGGGCGCCTTCGACTGCACCTCGCGTGCTTCACCCTTGCTGACCACGACATCCTCCATCGACTGCCCCAACGGTCCGGAACATCATGCCCGAACTCGCGCGTGATGCTCCGCAAAGGTATGGCCAGGACCCCGCGGAAGCAACGACCGCCGCGCGTGTCGCGCTCGCGGAATCTGATCTAACCTTAAACTTGAAGGTGAAGGTTGTTGTCATGGCTCGTCCGGACCTTCATCGTGAGACTCAAAGTCATCGGCCGAGACGTTGTCGAGGAACTCGCGGAATTTCTCGACCTCGTCCTCCTCCTCGACCGGTACGTCGACACCCGCCTCGTCCAGGACCGCCTCGTCGACGAAGACCGGAACCTGGGCGCGCAGCGCCACCGCCACGGCGTCCGAGGACCGGGAACTGATCCGGGTGCCGCCGTCGATGACCAGCTCCGCGTAGAAGATGCCGTCCTCCATGCGGGTGATGAGCACGCTGGACAGCTCATGGCCCAGCCCGGTCAGCACGTCCAGCAGCAGGTCGTGGGTCAGCGGTCGCGGCGGGGTCACACCCTGCTGCGCGTAGGCGATCGCAGTTGCCTCGGGGGCGCCGATCCAGATCGGCACGTAACGCTCTCCGTCACGCTCACGCAACAGCAGGATCGGCTTGTTGGTCGGCATCTCGACCCGCACACCCATCACATCGACCTGTTTCACAGGTCCCACGCTACTCCCGGGTGAGGTCTGCTCGCACCAGCGCGAGGTGCAGCTCGAGGCACTGCCGCAGCAGTTCCTCCACGTCGGCGTCGTGCGACGTCCCGGTCAGGCCGCGGATCAGCGACACCTCACGTTCGGCGGCCAGCCGGAAGGGGCGCAGGTGGCGCGCTTCGATGCCGTAGGAGAGCAGGGTCGCGGCGGCGTGGGCGACCTGCAGGTCGAGTCCGTTGTAGAGCTTGT